>NZ_QMEX01000117.1 GCF_003284925.1 Mycolicibacter senuensis | reverse complement strand
GGCGGCAGCGGGCATGTGCCTCAGGGTATTCGGGTGCGGCGGCGTCCTGCGCGCCCACCGTGTAACCACTGCGACATCCGGGCCGGGATTTCGCAACCAGTACACGCTCGGGCGATGGCACCGGCCCTACGACACCGGGCCGTCGCTACCACGCGCCTCGCGCAATGCGGAGCGCACCCGCTCGGTGTCGGCCGGTGTCCAACCCTGCTGCGGCAACACCGCCATCCAGCCGTCCAGGATGGTGTCGGAGTAGTTGTGGCCGTGCCCGGCCGGCATCGATTCGCCGTGCGCCAGGTCGGCACTGACCTGCCAGAACGTCACCACCGGGTACCAGCGCATCGACGCGGTGCGGTCCGGGCCGGGAGGCTCGGTGAGCCAGTCCGGCCGGGCGAACAGCAGATCCGGTGACCACCACACCACCGGGTCGGAGGCGTGCTGCAAGAACAGCACCCGCGGGCCGTCCCACGGCGGCGCGGCGATCCGGGCGATCTCGGCGGGATACGTGGCCTGCGAGAACCGCACGGTGCGGCCGTTGTCGTAGCGCGGCAGCGTCGCGGTGCTGCCCGGGTCGCGTCGCACCATCAGCGCCTGCCACAGCGGGCTGGCCTGCGGGGGTCCCACCCACAGCACCGCGTCGAAACCCATCTCGGCGATGTCGGGCAGCCAGTCGAACGCGGCCTGACCGGCCATCGCTCCCAGGCTTTCGCCGTAGAGCACCAGCTTGGGCCGATGGTCGGCCGGCAGGCGTTGCCAGCGCTGCGCGATGGTGTGCACCAGCAACCGGCCGGAGTCCATCGATTTGCGCTGGTCGGCCAGGAAGGAGATCCAGCTCGGCAGGTAGGAGTACTGGACGGCGACAATCGCGGTGTCACCGTTGTAGAGCAGCTCCAGTGAGTCCGCGGCGGCCGGATTGACCCAGCCGGTGCCGGTGGTCGGTATCACCACCAGCAGCCGGCGGTCGAAGGCACGGGTGCGTTCCAGTTCGTCGACCAGCAGTTCCATCCGGTCCTGGTCGTCGTCGGCGCTGTGCAGGCCGGCATAGACGCGGATGGGCTCGCGGGCGGGCCGCCCGTTGATCCGGCTCAGCTCCCCCGCGTGTGCGCCGCCGGAAACGAAGCTGCGGCCCTGGCTGCCCAGGGTCCCCCAGGGCGCCAACGACGCCGGGCTGCCGGACCGCTCCGGCTGCTGGGGCTGGATCGCCCAGGGTTTGGTGGCGCTGTTCTCGGGCTGGAACACCGCGCTGGCACCGGCGAAGAACCCGCGGATGAGCACCCCGTTGATCAGGCTGACCAGTAGCACGACGACGATCGCGGTGCCGATGAAAAGGGCGACCTCGCTGTGCAGATGCCATCGCCTAATCAGCGCCCGCGCCAGCAGGCGGCTGGCGTCGATCAGCGTGCGCACCGTCGACACCAGGGCAGCGGCGACACCGCTCGCCACAGCCAGGGTGCGCAGGTAGCCCAGCGTTCCAGGGCCCTCGATGCCCAGCAGTTCGGAAACCTGCCGCTGCCAGCCGGCGGCCGGGATGAGCATGAGCACGCACGCGGTCGGTGCCGCCACCACGACGGCCGTCTTCAGCATGAGCAGCACCCGTTTCGACGGCGGCCACCACCGGGCGCCGCGCAGCACGAATCGGTCGACCGCCGCGCCGATCACCACTCCCAGGCCGTATCCGAAAGCGGCGTTGATGCCACCGATCAGCCCCTGGAACAGCCAATCGCGCGGTAGCAGCGACGGGGTCAGCGACAGACAGAAGAACAGCGCACCGAACGCCACGCCGACGAACTTCAGCCGCAACAGCCCCCACGCCCACACGAAAAGTGGGTGCCTGCGCGGGGGTGCGGCCGTGGTCCCCATGCCGGTACGGCTATCCGAAGATCCCCGGCAGCACCGCCTCTGATGTGCTGCGCAGTTCGGCCAGCGACACGCTGAACTGGCCTTGGACCTCGACCTGCTGCGAGACCTGGTCCACCACACCGATGCGGGCCACCGGCAGACCGCGTGCCTCGCACATCGACCGGAACCGGCTCTCCTCGGTGCGCGGCACCGCGACCAGCACCCGCCCCGCCGACTCGGAGAACAAGAAAACAAACGGGTCGACAGCCTCGGGACCCTCGGGAATGAGGATGCGACAACCGGTTTCGCCGGCGATCGCCGATTCGACCACGGCCTGGATCAGCCCGCCTTCACTCAGGTCGTGGGCGGCGGAGACCAGGCCGTCGCGCGACGCCGCACACAGCACGTCGGCGAGCAACTTCTCCCGCTGCAAGTCGACCTTGGGCGGCAGGCCACCCAGATGGTCGCCGGTCACCTGCGCCCAGATCGATCCGTCGAACTCGTCGCGGGTGTCACCGAGCAACAGCAACGTCTCGCCCGGCTCGACGCCGAACGCGGTCGGCAGCCGGCGGTTCACATCGTCGATGACGCCGAGCACCCCGACCACCGGGGTGGGGTGGATCGGTGTCGCGCCGGTCTGGTTGTAGAAGCTCACGTTGCCGCCGGTGACCGGAATCCCCAGTGCCGCACAGCCGTCCGCCAGACCGCGCACCGCCTCGGCGAACTGCCACATCACGCCGGGGTCTTCCGGCGACCCGAAGTTGAGGCAGTTGGTGACGGCGACCGGCGTGGCGCCGGTGACCGCCACGTTGCGGTAGGCCTCCGCCAGCGCCAGCTGGGCGCCGGCGTAGGGGTCCAGCTTGGTATAGCGGCCCGAGGCGTCGGTGGAGATGGCGATTCCGCGTCCGGACGCCTCGTCGATGCGCAACATGCCGCCGTCGGCGTGCTCGGCCAGCACCGTGTTGCCGCGCACGTAGCGGTCGTACTGCTCGGTGATGAAGGCGCGACTGCACAGGTGTGGACTACCCAGCAGCGCAAGCAGAGTCGCGCGTAGCTGCTCGCCGGAGGCCGGTCGCGGAAGTTTGTCGGAGCGGTCGGCGTTCAGCGCGTCCTGGGTGTCGGGGCGGGCCACCGGGCGGTGGTAGACCGGTCCCTCGTGGGCCACCGTGCGGGGCGGGACGTCGACGACCGTCTGCCCATGCCAGGTGATCTGCAGCCGGTCGCCGTCGGTGACCTCACCGATCACCGTGGCCAGCACCTCCCACTTGGCGCAGACCGCCATGAAGGCGTCGACGTTCTCCGGGGCCACCACCGCGCACATCCGCTCCTGCGATTCGCTGGAGAGCACCTCGGCGGGGGTCATGTTCGCAGCGCGCAGCGGGACCTTCTCCAGTTCGACCGCCATGCCGCCGTCACCGGCCGATGCCAGCTCGGAAGTGGCGCAAGCCAATCCGGCGCCGCCGAGGTCTTGGATGCCGACCACCAGGCCGGCGGCGTAGAGCTCCAGGCAGCACTCGATGAGCACCTTCTCGGTGAACGGGTCGCCGACCTGAACCGACGGGAGTTTCTTTCTGCCGCTACCGGTTTCGTCGCCGCCAAAGGTGTCCGACGCCAGCACCGAGACACCGCCGATGCCGTCCAGCCCGGTGCGCGCCCCGAACAGGATGATCTTGTTGCCGGTGCCCGACGCGAACGCCAGGTGCAGGTCCTCTTTGCGCAACACCCCGACGCAGAGCGCGTTGACCAGCGGGTTGCCGGCGTAGCAGGCGTCGAAGACGGTCTCGCCGCCGATGTTGGGCAGGCCCAGGGAGTTGCCGTAGCCGCCGATGCCGCGCACCACCCCGTCGAGCACCCGGCGGGTGTCGGGGGCGTCGGCGGCACCGAACCGCAGCTGGTCCATCACCGCGATCGGCCGCGCCCCCATCGCCATGATGTCGCGCACGATCCCGCCGACCCCGGTGGCCGCGCCCTGATACGGCTCGACGTACGACGGGTGGTTGTGCGACTCCACCTTGAAGGTCACCGCCCAGCCGTCGCCGATGTCAACCACGCCGGCGTTCTCCCCGATGCCGGCCAGCATGGCTTTGCGCATCTCGTCGGTGGTGGTCTCGCCGAAGTAGCGCAGGTGCACCTTGGAGGACTTGTAGGAGCAGTGCTCACTCCACATCACCGAGTACATGGCCAGCTCGGCGTCGGTGGGGCGGCGGCCCAGGATGTCGCGGATGCGCTGGTACTCGTCGTCTTTGAGGCCCAGCTCGGCGAACGGTTGCGGATGATCGGGGGTGGCCGCGGCGTGTTCGACGGTGTCGAGCGGGGTCGGGGAGGTCACGGCCACAGTGTATGGCACCGATTTGGGCTCAGTCGGGAGCCAGGAAGGCCGTCAGGGCCGCCGCATAGAAGGTCACGTCGCGCGCGCCCATCAGCTCGCGCGCCGAATGCATGGCCAGCTGCGGTGCGCCCACGTCGACGGTGGGGATGCCGGTGCGGGCCGCGCTCATCGGACCGATGGTGGATCCGCACGGCAGGTCGGCGCGATGCTCGTAACGCTGCAGCGGCACTCCCGCTTGGTGGCAGGCCAGGGCGAACGTCGCGGCGGTGCGGCCGTCGGTGGCATAGCGCAGGTTGGGTTGCACCTTGAGCACCGGTCCGGCGTTGACCGCGATCTGGTGGCCCGGTTCGTGACGGTCCGGGTAGTTGGGGTGGGTGGCGTGCGCCATGTCCGCCGAGGCCAGCGTCGAGCCTGCCAGCCGCCGCAGAAAATCCTCCCGGTCCCCGCCGGCGGCCAGCGTGATCCGCTCCAGGACGCCTCGCAGCAGATCGGACTGGGCGCCGTGATCCGAGGTCGACCCGACTTCCTCGTGGTCGAACAGCGCCAGCACCGGCAGGAAAGGCCCCGGCTCGCCGGCCAGCAGGGCTTCCAGCCCGGCGTAGCAGCTGGCCTGGTTGTCCAGCCGCGGCGCGCTGACGAACTCCTGGCCCGTCCCGGTCACCGCCGACGGCGCCAGGTCATGGGTCATCAGGTCGAACCCCAGCACGTCGCGCGGTTCCACGCCGGCGCGTTCGGCCAGGTAGCCGAGGAAGTCGGGGGGCGCGCCGCCGGCGGCCCACACCGCGTTGAGGTGACGCTGGGGATCCAGCGTGACCGACCTGCGATCGTCGGCCAGGTGGATGGCCAGTTGCGGCACCCGCAGGATCGGCTCGTCGATGCGGACCAGGTGGTGGGCGATTCCGGTACCGGCCTGCACCGAGAGCCGCCCGCTGACACCGAGGTCGCGGTCCAGCCAGGAGTTCAGCCAGGCACCGCCGTAGGGCTGCAACGCCACCAGCTGCCAGCCGGCCACCTCTCGGGCCGGGTGCTGCTTGACCCGCAGGTTCGGGCTGTCGGTGTGCGCGCCGATGATCCGGAAGGGCCAGGCGTGGCCGTCGTGCGCAGAACCATTCCATGCCACCAGCGACCCGGCCCGCACCAGGAAGTAGCGACCGGGTGCTGCCGGCCAGCGGTCGGTCTCGGCCAGCTCGGTGTAACCGGCGGCATGCAGCCGTTCGGCCACGGTCGCGCACGCGTGAAACGGCGACGGTGAGGCGTCGATGAACTCGCATAATCCGGTTGCGGTGGCCGCCATGTGCTCAAGTCTTTCGCATCTTGGGTGCAGCCGGCGCGTTAGGGTCGATACCGTGCCGTCTGCTCAGCCCGTGATCGCGCCCTTGACCTGTGCGGCTATTTTCTTGGTCGCCACCATCGATGAGGGTGGTGAGCCGACCGTGCACGAGGCGTTGCCGGAGCTGGCCGGTTTCGCCCGGGCGATCGGCTTTCGCGACCCGACCAAGCGGCTGTCGCTGGTGACCTCGATCGGCTCGGACGCCTGGGACCGGCTGTTCAGCGGGCCCCGCCCGGCCGAGCTGCACCCGTTCGTCGAGCTGACCGGTCCCCGCCACCGCGCGCCGGCCACCCCGGGCGACCTGTTGTTCCACGTCAAGGGCGAGACGATGGACGTCTGCTTCGAGCTCGCGGGCCGCATCGTCAAGGCGATGGCGGGTGCGATCACCGTGGTCGATGAGGTGCATGGCTTCCGATTCTTCGACAATCGCGACCTGCTCGGCTTCGTCGACGGCACCGAGAACCCGGTCGGCGACGAGGCGCGCGACGCCACCGCCGTCGGCGACGAGGATCCGGACTTCGCCGGCGGCTCCTATGTGCACATCCAGAAATACGTGCACGATATGGCCGCCTGGGAAGCGTTACCGGTCACCGAGCAGGAGCGGGTGATCGGCCGCACCAAGGCCGACGACATCGAATACGACGACGCGGTGAAGCCGGCCAACTCCCACGTCGCGCTGAACGTGATCACCGACGAGGACGGCAACGAGCTGGAGATCGTGCGGCACAACATGCCGTTCGGCTCGGTGGGCAGCGGCGAATCCGGCACGTACTACATCGCCTACGCGCGCAGCCCGCAAGTCACCGAGCAGATGCTGCGCAACATGTTCTTGGGTGACCCGCCGGGCAACACCGACCGCATCCTGGACTTCTCCACCGCGCTCACCGGCGGGCTGTTCTTCACCCCCACCGCCGATTTCCTCGACGATCCGCCGCCGCTGCCGGGCCTGGCGGCGGCCCCGGCCCCCACTGAGCCCGCTACGCCCGTCGAGACCGCCGGCCCCGGCGTTGATGGCTCACTGAATATCGGCAGCCTGAAAGGAATCTCGCAATGAACAACCTGTATCGCGATCTGGCCCCGGTCACCGAAGCGGCTTGGGCCGACATCGAGCAGGAGGCGGCCCGGACCTTCAAGCGGCACATCGCCGGACGCCGGGTGGTCGATGTGAGCGAGCCGGCCGGCCCGACGGCGGCAGCGGTGGGCACCGGCCGGCTGACCGCGATCGGTGACCCGGCCGACGGTGTGGTTGCGCACCTGCGTGACAGCAAACCGTTGGTGCGCCTGCGGGTTCCGTTCACCCTGTCGCGTGCGGAGATCGACGATGTTGAGCGGGGCTCGCAGGATCCCGACTGGGATCCGGTTAAGGTCGCGGCCAAGAAGCTGGCGTTCGCCGAGGACCGCATCATCTTCGGCGGGTACCCGGCCGCCTCGGTGGAGGGTATCCGCAGCGCCAGCTCGAATGCCGAGTTGACGCTGCCGGACGACCCGAGGGACATCCCGGACGTGGTCAGCCAAGCGCTCTCGGCGCTGCGGCTGGCCGGGGTGGACGGCCCGTACTCGGTGCTGCTGTCCGCCGATGCCTACACCAAGGTTGCCGAGACCTCCGATCACGGCTATCCGATCCTCGAGCACCTGCGCCGGTTGGTCACCGGCGACATCATCTGGGCGCCGGCGATCGACGGCGCGTTCGTGCTGACCACGCGCGGCGGTGACTTCGACCTGCAGTTGGGCACCGACGTGGCGATCGGCTATCTGTCGCACGACGCCGAGAACGTGCAGCTGTACCTGCAGGAGACGCTGACCTTCCTGTGCTACACCGCCGAGGCTGCGGTCGCGCTGACCTGCTAGGCGGGATGCGAAATGCCGGACGCCGCACGGCAAACGGGGACGGTGAGCCCTGGGAATCAGCTGCGGTAACCGTATGCGATTGTGGCCCACAGCTGACCTGTTACTGAGCGCAGTCCAGTTCGAAGACATGCACTGCGACCCGTATAAGTGAACAATCTCCTACGCGAAAAGCCAACGGGCCGCGGCGTTCCTGTGAGTCTCGGCCTGAGGTTGCTGCCTCTTGGGGACCTCGTTAGTTTGGGGAAGTCCTTACCGAGGTAAGGCTTTGATGAAATCTCGAGTAGTCCACACCTGGGAGGTAGGTAGATGACTATCAGCAAACGCACCACGACGCATCATCAGCAGACATCCGGTACGACGGCACACCGTCGCCGTCGGCTGCTCGGGGCGGGGGGCTCGACGGCCGCGTTCTTGGCGTTCGGGATGGCCCCGCTGGCCACCGCACCCGACGCCCACGCGGATGGTCTCGACTGGCTGATGGACCTGTTCGACCCCACCTTGATCGCAGGCTCGGCGGTGGACACCACCGGGGCCGACGACGTCTTCGGCGATTCGCCGTTCTGGGACCAGTTGCTGCTGAGCAACCCCGATCTGGACCCGGCAAGCGTGGTCGAGTCGTGGATGTACGACCCGTGGCACACCGCCATGGAGGCTTGGATCACCAGCGGTCTGGGCCAGCAGATCGACCAGGCCCTCACTGCTGCCTACGTCGCCATCAACGGCGAGGACAGCCTGGATGGCGCCTGCGGCCTGATCTGCAACGGTGTCGACGGCACCCAGACCGATCCCGACGGTGGCGCCGGCGGGTTGTGGTTCGGCGATGGGGGCGACGGCTGGGACTCCACCGTGCAGGGTCTGGACGGTGGTGACGGTGGTGCCGCCGGGTTCTTCGGCAATGGCGGCGACGGCGGCGACGGCTGGGACCCTCACAGGCGGCGGCACCGCTCCCACGAACGGCCAAGGCGTCATCGTCGGCAAAGGCGGCAACGGCGGCAACGGCGGAAGCAGCACCGCTTCCGACACCGAAGGCCACGGTGGCGATGGCGGTCACGGCGGCAACGGCGGCGACGGTGTCGACAAGATCAAGGGTGGCGCCGGCGGCACCGGTGGCACCGGCGGCAAGTCGGGCAGCGTGGCAGGCGACCCCGGCGTCAAGCCCGCGGCTCCAACTGACACGCATGGTGTCGAAGGCGGTGCTGGCGGCGCGGGGGCCGAACCCAAGGCCGCCAACAGCGGCAGCTAACCCGCCGGCCGAAAGCCCCGCACACCACGTGCGGGGCTTTCGCCGTCGTGTCGATAAGATCGACGCTTGCGTCTCAACCAAAGTCACAGCCAGCAAGGAGAGTCCCGTCGCGTGGGCGAACAACCTGTCGACCCGTCCGTCGTGTCCGACGCGACCCTCGACTCGGCATTGCAAGCAGCGCAGCGCGCCTTCGCCGCCGCCGCCGATCTGGACGCGCTGGCCCACGCCAAGACCGAGCACCTCGGCGACAAGGCGCCGCTGGCGCTGGCCCGCCAGGCGCTGGCCAAACTGGACAAGGCCGACCGGGCCGACGCCGGCAAGCGCGTCAACGCCGCCCGCACCCAGGCCCAGCAGGCCTACGACGAGCGGCTGGCGGCACTGCGCGCCGAACGCGACGCCGCCGTGCTGGCCGCCGAGAGCATCGACGTCACGCTGCCGTCGGCGCGGCGGCCCGTCGGAGCCCGCCACCCGATCACCCAGCTGGCCGAACACGTCGCCGACACCTTCGTCGCGATGGGCTGGGAGGTGGTCGAAGGCCCCGAGGTCGAAGCCGAGCACTTCAACTTCGACGCGCTGAATTTCCCCGTCGATCACCCGGCGCGCAGCGACCAGGACACTTTCCACATCGCCCCGGCAGGCTCACGCCAGCTGTTGCGCACCCACACCTCCCCGGTGCAGATCCGCGCCCTGCTGGCCCGCGATCTGCCCGTCTACGTCGTCTCGATCGGGCGCACCTTCCGCACCGACGAACTCGACGCCACCCACACCCCGGTGTTCCACCAGGTCGAGGGGCTGGCGGTGGACCGTGGACTGACCATGGCGCACCTGCGCGGCACCCTGGACGCGTTCGCACAATCGGAGTTCGGGCCGGCCGCCAAGACCCGTATCCGCCCGCACTTCTTCCCGTTCACCGAACCGTCCGCCGAGGTCGACATCTGGTTCGAGGGCAAGAAAGGCGGGCCCGGCTGGGTCGAATGGGGCGGCTGCGGCATGGTGCACCCCAACGTGCTGCGCGCCGTGGGCATCGACCCCGACGAGTACTCCGGCTTCGCGTTCGGCATGGGCCTGGAACGAACCCTGCAGTTCCGCAACGGAATCCCCGACATGCGTGACATGGTCGAAGGTGATGTCCGGTTCTCGCTGCCGTTCGGGGTGGGTGCCTGATGCGCATTCCCCACAGCTGGCTGCGGGACGCTCTGGCCGCGGGCGCGCCCGGCTTCGACATCTCCGCCGACGCCCTGGAGCAGGCCCTGCTGGGAATCGGCCACGAGGTCGAGGCGGTCCACACCCTGGGGCCGGTCAGCGGCCCGCTGAAGGTCGGCCGGGTCGTCGAGATCGAGGAACTCACCGAGTTCAAGAAGCCGATCCGGGCTTGCCGCGTCGACGTCGGCGAGGCAGAGCCACGTGAGATCGTCTGCGGCGCCACCAATTTCGCGGTCGATGACCTGGTGGTGGTCGCGTTGCCGGGTGCGGTGCTGCCCGGTGACTTCACCATCGCCACCCGCAAGACCTACGGCCGCACCAGCGATGGGATGATCTGCTCGGCATCCGAAATCCGGCTGAGCACCGACCATTCCGGCATCCTCGTACTACCGTCGGGCACCGCTGACCCCGGTGCCCACGCCGCCGAGGTCCTCGGCCTCGACGACGTGGTCTATGAGCTGGCCATCACCCCCGACCGCGGCTACTGCATGTCGGTGCGGGGCCTGGCACGCGATCTGGCGGGCGCGCTGGACCTCGACTTCGCCGATCCGGCCGCCGTCCCGCCGCTGCCCGCCGACGGCGAGGCCTGGCCGCTGACCGTGCAACCCGACACCGGCGTGCGCCGCTTCGCGCTACGCGGTGTCACCGGCATCGACCCGGCGGCGGTGTCGCCGTGGTGGCTGCAGCGCCGACTGCTGCTCTGCGGTATCCGGGCGATCTCGCCGGCCGTCGACGCCACCAACTACGTGATGGTCGAACTCGGCCACCCGATGCACGCCCACGACCGGTCACGCATCACCGGCGGGTTGGGGGTGCGCTTCGCGGCGCCCGGCGAGACCGTCACCACCCTCGATGACATCGAACGCAAGCTGGACCCGGCCGATGTGCTGATCGTCGACGACGTCGCGACCGCCGCGATCGGCGGCGTGATGGGCTCGGGCAGCACCGAGATGCGCGACGACTCGACCGACGTGCTGTTGGAGGCCGCGATCTGGGATCCCGCGGCGGTGTCGCGGACCGCGCGGCGGCTGCACCTGCCCAGCGAGGCCGCCCGCCGCTACGAACGCGCCGTGGACCCGGCCATCTCGGTTGCCGTGCTGGACCGCTGCGCGATGCTGCTCGTAGAGATCGCCGGGGGCACAGTCGAACCCACGCTGACCGACTGGCGCGGCGACCCGCCCGTGCAGAACTGGAACCCAGCGCCCATCGAGATCGCCGCCGACCTGGCGGACCGCACCGCCGGGGTGAGCTACCCCGCGGGCACCACCGCCCGGCGGCTGAACCAGATCGGCTGCACCGTGGCGGCCCACGGCGCAACCCTGACCGTCACCCCGCCGAGCTGGCGGCCGGACCTGCGCCAGCCAGCCGACCTGGTCGAGGAGGTGC
>NZ_QMEX01000116.1 GCF_003284925.1 Mycolicibacter senuensis | reverse complement strand
GTCGACCTCGGTCCGGCGCCGGCCGAAGGGCAGGCGCGGCTGTTGATCGCCGCCCGGCTCGGGTCGACCCGATTGATCGACAACGCCGCCATAACGCTCGGATTTCCCACCGACGAAACGTCGGTCGGTTCGGATGGATATGCCATATCAACCCGGAGGAATTGATGTTTCGGACGATGCTCAAGTCGAAGATCCACCGTGCCACGGTCACCCACGCCGACCTGCACTATGTCGGATCGGTGACTATCGACGCCGATCTGATGGATGCCGCCGACCTGCTCGAGGGTGAGCAGGTGACGATCGTCGACATCGACAATGGCAATCGGCTGGTCACCTACGCCATCACCGGCAAGCGCGGCACCGGTGTCATCGGAATCAACGGTGCCGCAGCACATCTGGTGCATCCCGGTGACCTGGTGATCCTGATCGCCTACGGCACGATGGACGACGCCGAGGCGCGCCGCTACCAGCCCCGGATCGTGTTCGTCGACTCCGACAACAAGCAGGTCGACCTCGGCACCGACCCGGCATTCGTGCCGGATGACGTAGCCGACCTGCTTTCGCCCAGAAGCGTGGGGTAGTCGTGCTGCTGGCTATCGACGTCCGTAACACCCACACCGTCATCGGCCTGATCGCCGGGTCGGGTGAGCACGGAAACGTTGTGCAGCAGTGGCGAATCCGCACCGAGGCGGAGATCACCGCCGACGAGCTGGCGTTGACCCTGGACGGACTGATCGGCGACGACGGTGAACAGCTCACCGGCGCTGCCGCGCTGTCCACCGTGCCGTCGGTGCTGCACGAAGTGCGAGTGATGCTCGATCAGTACTGGCCCTCGGTGCCGTCGGTGCTGATCGAACCGGGCGTGCGTACCGGGATCCCGCTGCTGGTCGACAACCCCAAGGAAGTCGGCGCTGACCGGATCGTCAACTGTCTTGCTGCTTTTCACAAGTTCAACAAGGCGGCGATCGTCGTCGACTTCGGTTCGTCGATCTGCGTCGACGTGGTGTCGGCCAAGGGCGAATTCCTGGGCGGCGCGATAGCCCCCGGTGTTCAGATCTCCTCGGATGCCGCTGCGGCCCGCTCTGCGGGGTTGCGTCGGGTCGAGCTGACCCGGCCGCGCTCGGTGATCGGCAAGAACACCGTCGAATGTATGCAGGCCGGCGCCGTGTTCGGCTTCGCCGGGCTGGTCGACGGGCTGGTTCGCCGGGTCCGCGACGATACGCCGGGCTTGGCCGACACCACCGTGGTGGCCACCGGGCACACCGCCCCGCTGTTGCTCGCGGACCTGGAGACGGTCGACCACTACGACGCCAATCTCACCCTGGACGGTTTGCGCTTGGTGTTCGAGCGCAACCGGGACAGTCAGCGGGGCAGGCTGCGGCCGGCGCGCTGATCGTTCGCCGGTTGACTAAGCTGGCACGTCGTGAGCTCTGCCGATACCCCCGACAGCCCAGAGCTGTCGCACCCCGAGGACCCCGACCTTCCCGAGCAGTTCCGGATTCGCCGTGACAAGCGGGCGCGGTTGCTGGCCCAGGGCCGCGACCCCTATCCGGTGGCGGTGGATCGCACCCACACGCTCGCCCAGATCCGGGCCGGCTACCCCGACCTCGCCGCCGACACCGAAACCGGCGACATCGTCGGCGTGGCAGGTCGGGTGGTCTTCGCACGCAACTCCGGAAAGCTGTGTTTCGCCACCCTGCAGGAGGGCGACGGTACCCAGTTGCAGGTGATGATCAGCCTGGCCAGCGTCGGCGAACAGCTGTTGGAGTCATGGAAGGCCGATGTCGACCTGGGCGACATCGTTTTCGTGCACGGCGAGGTGATCAGCTCCCGTCGCGGCGAGCTGTCGGTGTTGGCCGACTCGTGGCAGATGGCGTCGAAATCGCTGCGGCCGCTGCCGGTCGCGCATAAGGAGATGAGCGAGGAGTCGCGGGTACGGCAGCGCTACGTCGACCTGATCGTCCGGCCGGAGGCGCGTACCGTGGCTCGCCAGCGAATCGCGGCCATTCGCGCGCTGCGCAACGCACTGGAACGTCGCGGATTCCTCGAAGTCGAAACGCCGATGTTGCAGACATTGGCCGGCGGGGCGGCGGCCCGGCCGTTCGTCACGCATTCGAACGCACTCGATGTCGACCTGTACCTGCGAATCGCTCCTGAGCTTTTCCTGAAACGCTGTGTTGTAGGTGGCTTCGAGCGGGTCTTCGAACTCAATCGGGTGTTCCGAAACGAAGGCGCCGATTCTACGCATTCACCCGAATTCTCGATGCTGGAGACCTACCAGGCCTATGGCACCTATGATGACTCGGCCGTGGCCACGCGGGAGATTATTCAAGAGGTCGCCGACGAGGTGATCGGGACGCGTCGACTACCACTGCCCGACGGCAGCATCTACGACATTGACGGCGAATGGGCGACCGTGGAGATGTACCCGTCGCTGTCGCAGGCGATCGGCGAGGAGATCACCCCGGCGACCTCAGCGGATCGGCTGTGGGCGGTGGCCGACCGGCTCGGTGTCGAGATTCCCACCGACCGCGGGTACGGGCACGGCAAGCTGGTCGAGGAATTGTGGGAGCATGCCGTGGGTAATGCCCTGAGTGCGCCCACATTCGTGCGGGACTTCCCGGTTGAGACGACTCCGCTGACGCGGCAACACCGCAGTATCGACGGCGTCACCGAGAAGTGGGATCTGTACATGCGCGGGGTCGAACTGGCCACCGGCTACTCCGAACTCATCGACCCGGTGGTGCAGCGCGCGCGTTTCGAGGACCAGGCGCGCGCCGCCGCGGCCGGCGACGACGAGGCGATGGCACTGGATGAGGACTTCCTGATGGCGATGGAACACGCGATGCCGCCCTGTACCGGCACCGGAATGGGCATCGACCGCCTGCTGATGGTCTTGACGGGCCTGTCAATTAGGGACACCGTTTTGTTCCCGATTGTTCGGCGCCACGGCAACTGAACTCCTGACGGCGGCTGTTGTGTTGAAGCGGGCGTATTTTTATGGCACATTGGTCCGCGAGGTCGAATACGGCTTTGCGCACAGTTTGCGCGCGGGAAAGCTAACTTAGGGGTACCGATGGCGAAAAAAGTGACCGTCACCTTGATCGATGATTTCGATGGTGAGGGTGCCGCCGACGAAACAGTCGAATTCGGGCTGGACGGGGTGACCTATGAGATCGACCTTTCAACCAAGAATGCCACGAAACTGCGCGCCGACTTGAAGAAGTGGGCGGACGCGGGCCGTCGGGTCGGCGGCCGGCGGCGGGGACGGGCCGGTGGCGCCCGCCGCGGCGCGATCGACCGTGAACAAAGCGCCGCGATCCGCGAATGGGCTCGCCGCAACGGCCACAACGTGTCGACCCGCGGCCGTATCCCGGCCGACATCATCGACGCCTTTCACGCCGCCACCTGAGCCGCACGCACCGGCGTTTCGCTGCGGGCGAACCCGGTGACCCGGCGGAACGCATTCGGGGGTCACGGCGTTACTCCCTTGCATCAGGTGCCAGGCCTTTCGGGGTCTGCCACCCGCAAGTGGTCGATATCGGTACGCATTGCACGGCAGGTCCCAGCGCGCTCGGCCGCCCACTACAGTGGACGGCAGGTACGCGCGGCCGAGCCGAGGCCGACCAAGTACCGATGGTGAGGGAGAGCAGGTAAACACCGATGTTCGAAAGATTTACCGACCGGGCCCGCAGGGTTGTCGTGCTCGCGCAGGAAGAGGCGCGGATGCTCAACCACAACTACATCGGGACCGAACACATCCTGCTGGGGCTGATCCACGAGGGCGAGGGCGTGGCCGCCAAGTCGCTGGAGTCGCTGGGCATCTCCCTGGAGGGGGTGCGCAGCCAGGTCGAGGAGATCATCGGCCAGGGCCAGCAGGCGCCGTCCGGGCACATCCCGTTCACTCCGCGCGCCAAGAAGGTGCTCGAGCTGAGCCTGCGTGAGGCGTTGCAGCTCGGCCACAACTACATCGGCACCGAGCACATCCTGCTCGGCCTGATCCGCGAGGGCGAGGGCGTCGCGGCACAGGTGCTGGTCAAGTTGGGCGCCGACCTGACCCGAGTGCGCCAGCAGGTCATCCAGCTGCTGAGTGGCTACCAGGGCAAGGAGACCGCCGAGGCCGGCACCGGCGGCCGGGGCGGGGAGTCCGGCTCGCCGTCCACCTCGCTGGTGCTCGACCAGTTCGGCCGCAACCTGACCGCCGCGGCCATGGAGGGCAAGCTCGACCCGGTGATCGGCCGGGAGAAGGAAATCGAGCGGGTCATGCAGGTGCTGAGCCGGCGCACCAAGAACAACCCGGTGTTGATCGGTGAGCCCGGCGTCGGTAAGACGGCCGTGGTGGAGGGCTTGGCGCAGGCCATCGTGGCCGGCGAGGTTCCCGAGACCCTGAAGGACAAGCAGCTCTACACCCTGGACCTGGGTTCGCTGGTGGCCGGCAGCCGCTACCGCGGTGACTTCGAGGAACGGTTGAAGAAGGTCCTGAAGGAGATCAACACCCGCGGCGACATCATCTTGTTCATCGATGAGCTGCACACCCTGGTGGGCGCCGGCGCGGCCGAGGGCGCGATCGACGCGGCCTCGATCCTCAAGCCCAAGCTGGCTCGCGGCGAGCTGCAGACGATCGGCGCCACCACCCTCGACGAGTACCGCAAGTACATCGAGAAGGACGCCGCGCTGGAGCGACGCTTCCAGCCGGTGCAGGTCGGTGAGCCCACCGTGGAGCACACCATCGAGATCCTCAAGGGCCTGCGGGACCGCTACGAGGCCCACCACCGGGTCTCGATCAGCGACTCGGCGATCGTGGCCGCGGCCACCCTGGCCGACCGCTACATCAACGACCGGTTCCTGCCGGACAAGGCCATCGACCTGATCGACGAGGCCGGTGCGCGGATGCGGATCCGCCGGATGACCGCGCCGCCGGACCTGCGCGAGTTCGACGAGAAGATCGCCGACGCGCGCCGGGAGAAGGAATCCGCGATCGACGCGCAGGACTTCGAGAAGGCCGCCAGCCTCCGCGACCGCGAGAAGCAACTGGTCGCCCAGCGCGCAGAGCGTGAGAAGCAGTGGCGTGCCGGCGATCTCGACGTCGTGGCCGAGGTCGATGACGAGCAGATCGCCGAGGTGCTGGGCAACTGGACCGGCATCCCGGTGTTCAAGCTGACAGAGGCCGAGACCACCCGCTTGCTGCGGATGGAAGACGAGCTGCACAAGCGGATCATCGGGCAGAAGGATGCCGTCAACGCGGTCTCGAAGGCGATCCGTCGTACCCGTGCCGGGTTGAAAGACCCCAAGCGGCCGTCCGGCTCGTTCATCTTCGCCGGTCCCTCCGGTGTCGGTAAGACCGAGCTGTCCAAGGCGCTGGCGGAGTTCCTGTTCGGCGACGACGACGCGCTCATCCAGATCGACATGGGCGAGTTCCACGACCGTTTCACTGCGTCGCGGCTCTTCGGTGCCCCTCCGGGCTACGTCGGCTACGAGGAGGGCGGCCAGCTGACCGAGAAGGTGCGGCGCAAGCCGTTCTCGGTGGTGCTGTTCGACGAGATCGAGAAGGCGCACCAGGAGATCTACAACTCGCTGTTGCAGGTCCTCGAGGACGGTCGGCTCACCGACGGGCAGGGTCGCACGGTGGACTTCAAGAACTGCGTGCTGATCTTCACCTCCAACCTGGGCACCTCTGACATCTCCAAGGCGGTCGGACTGGGCTTCACCCAGGGCGGCGGGGAGAACAACTACGAGCGGATGAAGCTCAAGGTCAACGACGAGCTCAAGAAGCACTTCCGCCCGGAGTTCCTCAACCGCATCGACGACATCATCGTCTTCCACCAGCTCAGCAAGGAAGAGATCATCCAGATGGTGGATCTGATGATCGGCCGGGTGGCCAAGCAGCTCAAGGCCAAGGACATGGACATCGCGCTGTCCGACAAGGCCAAGTCGCTGCTGGCCAAGCGTGGCTTCGACCCGGTGCTGGGGGCGCGTCCGCTGCGGCGCACCATCCAGCGCGAGATCGAGGACCAGCTGTCGGAGAAGATCCTGTTCGAGGAGCTCGGCCCCGGCCAGCTGGTGACCGTCGACGTCGACAACTGGGATGGCGAGGGCCCGCAGGAGGACGCGGTGTTCACCTTCGTCGGCAGCCAGAAGCCGGCCGAGGCGGACCTCGCTCAGGCAGGTGCGCCGGCCGAATAGCCGCCGAGCATCCCCCGCAAGCGGGAGGTGCCCCCACGCGAAAGCCCCCTTTTCCTTTAGGAATTGGGGGCTTTCGCGACTGTTCGCCCGCTCAGCGCGCTGCCGGCAGCAGTCCGAACGCCTGCTTGGCCACCTGCAGCATCCAGCTGCCGACGCTCTTGCCGTGATCACGCGGCCAGTTGAGCTGGAAGCTGACAACCCACGGTTGGCCGCCGCGGTCGACGGCGTACCAGCTGAAGGTCAGGTCGCCCGGCAGGCCGCCGGCTTTCGCGCCGATGTAAGGCCAGTCGGCGCGGGGCAGGTCGATGCCGCGGACCGCGGACAGGATCTCGCGGACCGGAGCGGCCTTGCCCACCGCACCGGCCTGTAGCGCCACGTGCACCCGGCAGATGTCCTCTGCGCTGCCGTACCACTCCGCGCCGTAGGCCGACGCCGGAACATGTGCGCGGATCGGATCCGGCTCGTACGGTCGGGAGCTGGCCTGCTGCAGTAGCTTTGCCCGCTCTTGCGGGGAGCCGTGCTGCCACTGCTCGCGCAGGTCGGGTTTTCCCCAGCCCACCGAGAACAACTCGTACATGGTGGGAAACGGCGTCATGCTGGCCGGGTCGTGGTGGCCGGCGGTGACCAGTGCCTGCTCGACGGCATGGGTTCCCACATGGCCGATCAGCAGGTCGGTCGCCATGTTGTCGCTGGTGGCGATCATCTTCTCGGCGGCCTTGCGCACCGACACGTGGGCGCCCTCGGGCAGTTCCTCCAGTCCCGACGAGCCGACCACCTTGGCCCGACCGGTGATGGTCAGCGGGTCGTCCCAGGACACCCGGCCGGCCCTTACCTCGTTGGCCACCGCCAACAGCACATACAGCTTGAAGATCGACGCCAGTGGCAGCGACTGCCGGGCATTGGTGCCGGCCACCGGCCGGCACGTGCCGTCCTCGATGCGCGACGCCTGATAGGAGTAGCGCGCGCCGGTCCGGCTCAACACCGCGTCGAGGTCACGCCAGGAGCGGATCGTCGGTGCCTCGGTGGTCGGTTTGAACAGGTCCACCATCCCGTTGTCGTCGGTGCGGATCCTGATGTCTTGGTGGGCACCGTAGGAGGTGGTCAGGTGCAAGGTGGCCGCGCCGGCGCTGATGTCGACGCTGTCCAGCTGAAACGGCCGGTCCCACCACAGCGACTCCATGGTGGCGACCACCTGATCGACCTTGTCCGGTGCGGCCAGGGTGGCCACCCCGACCGGGCCGATCGGCCAGTCGGAGTTGAGCATGTCCATGGTCTGCTTGGCGCGCAGACCCGGCGGGGTCTTGGTGGAGATCGCCGCCCCGCCGGTGTCGGCCGGTGAGGCAGGCGAGGGGGCACAGCCGGTGGCCGACGCGGCGAGCAGGCTCGCCAGGGCCACGGCGGTCGTGCATGCCGCCAGTCGGCGCTGCACCGAGCTAGGCCTGGGAGGCGGTTCCGGCCACGTCCAGCACGACCTCGAACTCCAGCAACGACGCACCGGTCGCCACCGGCTTGGCCCGCTGCCCGGCGTGTGCTTCGACGGCGGGGCCCTGAGCCCACGCCTGGAAGGCCTCGTCGGACTCCCAGTGCGTCACCACGAAGTAGCGGTCTTCCCCCTTGACCGGCCGCAGCAGCTGGAAGCCGAGAAAACCGGGCTGGTTCTCCACCGCATGCGCACGGTGGGCGAACCGGTTCTCCAGCTCCGGGCCGGCGTCGGCGGGCACCTCGATTGCATTGATCTTGACCACGGACATGTGGCCTAGGCTACCGTGCCCCGGGTGGACACCGCCTCGAGCGAGCTGCTGACCTATCGCGGCGGACACGGCGCACCGCTGGTGTTGGTCCACGGCCTGATGGGTCGCGGCAGCACCTGGCCGCGGCAACTGCCCTGGCTCAGCCGGCTGGGGGCGGTCTACACCTACGACGCGCCGTGGCATCGCGGTCGCGACGTCGCCGACCCGTACCCGATCGCCACCGAACGGTTCGTTGCCGACCTGGCCGCCGCCGTCGAACAGCTGCCGTGTCCGGTCCGCCTGGTCGGCCACTCGATGGGCGCGTTGCACGCCTGGTGCCTGGCGGCCAGTCGGCCCGAGCTGATCTCCGCGCTGGTGGTGGAGGACATGGCGCCGGACTTCCGGGGCCGTACCACCGGCCCGTGGGAGCCCTGGGTTCATGCCTTGCCGGTCGAATACACCCGTGCCGAGCAGGTGATCGAGGAGTTCGGCGACATCGCCGGGCGGTACTTCCTGGAGGCCTTCGACCGCACCGCGACCGGCTGGCGGCTGCACGGCCGGCCCGAGCGGTGGGTGCAGATCGCCGCCGAGTGGGGCACCCGCGACTACTGGGACCAGTGGCAGCAGGTGCGCTGCGCGACATTGTTGATCGAGGCCGGTAACTCGGTGACACCCGCCGGCCAGATGCGCGAAATGCACCGCCTCGCCGGCCAGAGCAGCTACCTGCACGTCCCGGACGCCGGTCATTTGGTGCACGACGAGGCGCCGCAGGCCTACCGCGAGGCCGTCGAGTCGTTTCTGTCGTGACCGGGCAGCGCAAAGCGGCCGTCGGCAAGCTGTTCCACCAGGCCGTCGTCCAGCAGTGAGGCCAGTGCGCGCTCGCGCTGCACCGCATCCGCCGGCCACGCCACGTCGAGGTCGGCGCGCGTGACCGAGAATTCGTTGTCCCTCAACACATCCAGCAAGCGCCCACGCACCTGCCGATCGGTGCCGGCATAGCGTTGGGCGGGTCGCCTGGGGCCGTGGGCTGACGGTGAGCCGGCCAGCCGCCAGCGGCAGTGCTCGCGTAGCGGACAGCTGTCGCAAAGCGGTTTGCGGGCCGTGCACACCAGCGCCCCGAGTTCCATCAGGGCCGCTGAGAACCGGGCTGCCCGAGCGGAATCGGGCAGCAGCGCGGCGACATCGGCGCGGTCGCGCTTCGCCGACGGGCCCGCCGCACCGGCACGTCCGTGCACGGCCCGGGCCACCACCCGGCGTACGTTGCCGTCCACCACCGGGACCGGTTTGCGATAGGCGAAACAGGCCACTGCCCGTGCGGTGTAACTGCCGATCCCGGGCAGTTGCTCCAGGGTCTCGACGTCGTCGGGGACCACGTCGGCAAAATCCCGGGCGATCGTGACCGCGCATTCGTGCAGCCGCTTGGCGCGGCGCGGATAGCCCAGCTTTCCCCAGGCCCGCAACACGTCCGCGGGGGTGGCGGCGGCTGTCGCCGACGGTGTGGGCCAACGCGCCACCCAGTCCGTCCAGATCGGCAGCACCCGCGCGACCGGGGTCTGCTGCAGCATGAACTCGCTGACCAGGATCTGCCACGCCGACACCCCGGCCGCCCGCCACGGCAGATCCCGTTCGGCGGAATCAAACCAGCTCAGTAGGTCACCGGCGTCGACGGTCATCGGTCCGCCGTGCACAATGTCGGAATGCCCCACTCCAACCCGATATCCGCATGGAAGGCACTCAAGGAGGGTAACGAGCGCTTCGTCGCCGGCGAACCCCTCCATCCCAGCCAGGACGTCGCGCGGCGCTCGGCGCTGGCCGGCGGCCAGACGCCGACCGCGGTGGTGTTCGGCTGCGGCGACAGCCGGGTGGCTGCCGAGATCATCTTCGACCAGGGCCTCGGCGACATGTTCGTGGTCCGCACCGCCGGTCACGTCATCGACTCCGCGGTTCTGGGCTCGATCGAGTTCGGGGTAGAGGTGCTCGACGTGCCGCTGATCGTGGTGCTGGGGCACGACAGCTGCGGGGCGGTCAAGGCCACCTTGACGGCCCTCGACGACGGTGTCGTGCCGGGCGGCTACCTGCGTGACATCGTCGAGCGGGTGACACCGTCGATCCTGGTGGGCCGGCGGGAAGGCCTCAGCTGCGTGGACGAATTCGAAGCCCGCCACGTCAACGAGACGGTGACGCAGTTGGCCGGGCGTTCCAGGATCATCGCCGACCAGATCGAGACGGGGCGGCTGGCGATCGTCGGCGCCACCTATCACCTGGCGGACGGCCGGGTGCAGACCCGCAATCACCTCGGCGACATCGGCGAAGAGTCGTAGCTCTCCCCGGGGGTATCTTGGTCGGCCGGGCAACCGGCGGGGCCCGAATACTCGGGCTAGGTCACAATGCGGCAACGACACGCCGTGAAGGGTCGGACAACTCGCAGTGAGCTCGTCCTACCGTGAGAACGTGATCGATTTAGAACCGCAGGGTCCGCTGCCTTCGCAGATCTACTGGCGACGCCGGGGACTGGCGCTGGGCATCGCGGTCGCGGTGATCGCGGTGGTGGCGGCCATCATCTTCGCTGTCGTGGACAGCAGCGCGGGAGCTGAGAACGCCGACGGGAAGAAGACGACCGCCACGCAGCAAGCCAAGCCGCCGGGCGCGCCGGCCGAAGAGGCCAAGACGCCCGTCGTGCCGCCCGCCGAGGAGGCTCCTCCGCCGGTCCCGACGCCGACCGCGGCGGTGATCCCGCCGCCGGTGCTCAAGGAGGGCGACGACTGCCCCGACTCGACACTGGCGGTCAAGGGCATCACCGGGCCGCAGTACACGGTGGGTGAGCAGCCGCAGTTCACCATGGTGGTCACCAACATCGGCCTGGTCGCGTGCAAGCGGGACGTGGGGGCAGCGGTGTTGGCCGCCTACGTCTACTCGCTGGACAACCAGCGGCTGTGGTCGAACCTGGACTGCGCGCCGTCGAACGAGACCCTGGTGAAGACCTTCGATCCCGGCGAGCAGGTGACGACCACGGTGACCTGGACCGGAATGGGCTCAGCGCCGCAATGTCCGCTGCCGCGACAGCCGATCGGTCCGGGCACCTACAACCTGGTGGTTCAACTGGGCAATCTGCGGTCCGCGACGGTGCCGTTCATGCTGACCGAGCCCGCGCCGGACGCCCCGCCGCCGCCGATCGACCACCTTCCGATGCCGGAAGCGCCGCCGGGCAACTAGATCGCCCGGTCGGGCGTCAGGACCGAAGCAACCGCGGCGGCGCCGGCCGCCCCGCGCCATGGTCGGCGATGTCGACCAGGTGGTGAAGCGCCGCAAC
>NZ_QMEX01000115.1 GCF_003284925.1 Mycolicibacter senuensis | reverse complement strand
GCCGGTGGCCGACGCCATCGACCGGTGGGGCTGACGCTGTCTTACCCGGTCTCGTCCGGGACAGCCGGGTAGTCGGGCCAGTCCAGGCTGGCGACCGGATCGGCGGGGGCGATCCCGGGCTCGTCGACGGCGAAGGTCCGCACCGGGCCCGGGCCGGAGCTGCGGGTCTCGAACCGCACCGTCACCACCCCGTGGCCGGAGCCCTGCACCCAGCCGTGCCCCAGCTCGACGTGGGCGACGTCATCGCCGACCCGCCACGACGCCGCGATCGGCGGTGAGACCTGTTGCGGCGCTGCTGTTTCAGGTGAATCAGCGGTGGCCTCCGGGAAGGCCAGCTCCGGGAACAGCGATTCCTGACGGACATCGGTCAGCCCGGAGAATCCCACCCCGAGCAGCCGGATCGGGCCGATCTGGGCCGGGTCCAGCAGCAGCCGGCCGGCCGCGGCCATCAGCGCAGCGGCGTCGGTGGTGGCATAGGGCAGCGTCGCCGAGCGGGTCAGCACGCTCATGTCGGCCTTCTTGAGTTTCACCGTCACCGTGCGGGCGCCCCGCCCGTCGCGCAGCAGCCTGCGGTAGGCGTGTTCGCCGATCGGGCCGACCTCGGCCCGTAGCTGCTCCAGCGTGGTCAGATCGGTGGCAAAGGTTGATTCGGCGCTGATCTGTTTGGCCTCGGCGCGTTCGGCGACCGGACGGTCGTCGATCCCGCGGGCCAACCGGTGCAGCGCGGGCCCGATGGTGGCGCCCAGGATGTCGGCGACCTCGCTGTCGGTCAGCGCGGCGAACGCGCCGATGGTGGTGATGCCCAGCCGGTGCAGCTTCTCCTCGGCCACCGGACCGATACCCCACAGCCGGCGCACCGGCAGCCCGTCCAGCAGCAGTCGTTCCTCGGCGCGGCTGACGACCCGCACCCCGTCCGGTTTGGCCAGATCCGAGGCGATCTTGGCGATCTGCTTGCCCGAGCCCGCCCCCACCGACGCCACCAGGCCGGTCTCGTCGCACACCCGGCGGCGCAGCCGCTCACAGAACCGGTGCACGTCTTCGCTGCCGGCGCCGGACAACTCGGCCGGTTCGCCGAACGCCTCGTCGAAGGACAGTTGCTCGACGACCGGGATCACCGCGCGCACGGTCTCGAACACCCGGCGGCTGGCCACCGCGTACACCGCCCCGCGCGGCGGCAGCACCACCGCCGGGGCGCCCACCAGTCGGCGTGCCTGGTGCATCGGCATCGCCGAACGCGCCCCGAAGACCCGCGCCTCATAGCTGGCGCCGGCCACCACACCGCGGCCGCCCAGCCCGCCGACCAGCACCGGGCGGCCGCGCAGCGTCGGGCGGGTCAGTTGCTCGACGGAGGCGAAGAATGCGTCCATGTCCAAGTGCAGGACCCACCGGGCGTCCACAGTCGCCGATCCTATGGGCCGGCGGCGGGCGATCGGGCTAGCGTTTGTTTCATGGCGATGAATCTGGTCCATTGACTGTGTTGCAGTTCGCGGTATTGGGCGCGCAATGTCGAGCACAAGTTGTTGCCGTGGGCGCTCGCCGGTGTGGAACTCGGCGAGAACACCCTGGAGATCGGCCCGGGTTACGGCGCCAACCTGCGGTGCCTGGTGGGTATGGCGCCGCAGCTGACCGCCGTCGAGATCGATCCGCCGATGGCGCAGCGCCTGCAGGCCGAATACGGTTCGCGGGCGCGCGTCATCAACGGGGACGGCACCGACACCGGCCTGTCCGGCGACACCTTCAGCTCAGTGGTGTGCTTCACCATGCTGCATCATGTGCCGACACCTGCGTTACAGGATCGGTTGTTCGACGAGGCGTTTCGCGTGCTCAAGCCGGGTGGCATGTTCGCCGGCAGCGACGGCGTGCACTCTACGACGTTCCGCCTCTTGCATATTCGTGACACCTACAACCCGGTTTCACCCGATACGCTGCCGGAGCGGTTGCGCCGCAGCGGGTTCGGCGATGTCGAGGTGTCGACCGCCGGCGGACGTCAACGCTGGCGCGCGGTCAAGCCCTGACCGGGGATCATTTGGCCGACTTGGCCGGTGCGAGTTGCTGCGGGCAATAGGTTTTGGCGGCGATCGCCGCGAACTGGGCGGCGCCGTTGATGGTCAGGGCCGGATTTGCCTCGCGCAGGTCGGTGAGCAGTTCGAGGCCGGTTTCGCCGTTGGCCACAAGTCCACAGACCGCCTGGCCGGCCGCGACGGCCTGCGCCGGGTCATCGAAGGTGATACCCACCTGGTGCAGCGACGTGATGAACTCGGTCGGATCAACGGCGCTCGCCTCGACGACACCGGGTTCGGCGTGCGCCGGTGCGGCGAGAACGAGCGCGGTCAGTGCTACCAACGGGGCGAACAAGACTCGCATTGCAGACCTTCTAAAGATGGGAGTGTCGGGTCAGCCGAGCGCGGATTGCGATCCGGTGGGCACCACCTCGTCCTCGGCGCAGACGTGCACCGCGTGGATCCCGGGCTTCAGTGACAGCTTGGCCACCAGATCGTCGAGCCCGGCTTCATCGACGTTCCAATGCTGAACGACGTCCGGCGTCTGTTGCAGCTGCGCAATGACCTGATCGAGTTTGACCGGAGCGTCGCGGTTCTTGGTGTTGGCCGCGACGACCCGCACACCCGGCGTGGCCACCCGCGCGGCAGGGCCGCCCAGTGCGCCTCCAGTCAAGCTGCCCAGCGCCGCCGGGCTGAGCAGTCCCCCGAGCTGCGCCGCCGGGGCTGCTCCCATGGCGGTGTTCGGCAAGGCGACGGAGGCCAACTTGATCGCCGGGGCAGCGGTGGCCCAACCCGGGGGTACCGACAAGGCTCCCACCGTCGAGGCGCTGCCGGCACTGGCCGAGGCGGCGGTGGCCAGCCCCCCGGCCAGACCCGGGGCCGGGCCGGCTGCCAGTCCGGAGCTCATCAGCCCACCACCCAGCGCGGATTTGGGGATCGCCGGCGGACTCGGCAGCTTGTGGAAGAGCCTGACCTGGGTCATGCCCAGGTTGGTGGTGCCGCCCACGGCGTTGGTCCAGGTGGCCTCCGACCCGATCGAGGACTGGAAGTTCCAGAACGACTCGTACAACCCGGCCATGTCGGTGTCCCCGGTGACGGCGCCCACCGCGTTCTGTGCCCCGTCTTGCGAGGGGGCCGTGGCGATGGCCTGCCCCAGCTTGGCGAGCGTCGACTGGGCGGTGGACTGCGCCGAGGCCCGCGCCGCTTCGGCGGTCGCGGCGGCCTGGCCGGTGTTGTCGTTGGTGGTCCGCGGCGGTGCGGTGAACGCCGTCAGCTGGGTGGCGGCCTGCGACGCCGTTGCGTAGCCGACCATGGCCGCGACGTCTTGCGCCCACATCTGGGCGTATTGCGCTTCGGTGGTGGCGATGGCGGCACTGTTCTGGCCCAGGATGTTGGCGGCGACCAGCGATGCGAGCTCGCTGCGGTTGGCGACGATCACCGGGGGTGGAACGACGCCGGCGAAGGCGGACTCGTAGGCAGCGGCCGCGGCTGTGGCCTGGCCGGCGGTCTCCTCGGCCTGGGTGGCCGTCGTCGTCAGCCACGTCACGTACGGCGCGGCCGCGGCCGCCATGGCTGCTGCCGCAGCGCCCTGCCACCCGCCGCTGAGCCCGGCGAGCACCGCAGCGTAGGAGGACGCAGTGGCGTGCAGCTCGGTGGCCAGTCCCGACCAGGCCGAGGCCGCGCTCAGCAGGGGCGCAGCGCCCGGACCCGAATAGATCAGGCCGGAGATGATCTCCGGCGGCTGCGCCGCGAAGCTCTGAACGACCATGTGCCGCAACTCCTTCAGCTACTTCTGGATCGGCGGGATGACGATGATGGTCGCGGTCGTGGCGATATCAGGGCCCGCCGCCGCGGCGTTGGTGACCTGCGTGACAGCGCCGATGGTGCGGGTGGAGGCCGCACCCACGGCATGACCGACGGGCGCACTGAGGGCCCGGCCCGCCAGACTTGACGCCGCCATCTGCCCGAACATGGCATTCTCACCGTTGACGGCCATCGCCGGAGCCGCGTCGAGCGCGGATTTCGACAACAGCGACGCAACGGTCTGCACGTTGGGAGTCACCCCCGGAGCGGCCGATGCCCAGCTCGTCGGTACCGACAGCGACCCGACCATGCCCGCTCGGCCAATCGCCGCCGAGGCCGCGGGTACGCTCGCCGGGTTCACCGCCGCCCCGCCGCTCAGCAGCTCGCTTGCCAACAGCGGCGACAACGCTCCCGTGATGGGCTTGGGGTTGAAGAACGATCCCAGGCTCTGCGCACCGTTGTTCATGCTCACCAGGCTGGAGCTGACCTGCCACCAGTTCTTGAACAGCCGCAGGATTCCCAGCGGTGAGTAGGGGCCGTCGACGACCTTGATGAAGTTGGTGATGCTGTCCATGCCGTTCTGCAGGCCCGATGTCGCCTGCGTGGCCGCGGCGGCCAGCGAGGTCGGGTTCGTCGTCAAGGTTTGCAGGGTGCTCGGCACCTGCGACATCAGCTGGGACAGCGCCGACTGCATATTGGATCGGGCCGAGTCCTGCGTCGCGTTGGCCACCGCCGCCAACTGATCGCGCTGCCCACTGGGATCGGTGGTCTCCGGCGGTACGGCAAAAGGGGTCAACTGGGTGGCGGCCGCCGAGGAGCCGGCGTAGGCGTACATCGCGGCCGCGTCCTGAGCCCACAGCTGTGCGTAGTGGGCCTCGGTGGCCGCAATCGCCGGCGAGTTCTGCCCGAGGAAATTGGTAGCGACCAGCGATGCGAGCAGTGCCCGATTGGCCGCGACCACCGGCGGCGGAACAGTGGCGCTGAAGGCCAGCTCGTAGGCACCTGCTGCCGCTCGGGCTTGAAGCGCAGCCTGTTCCGCCTGCGCCGCCGTCGCCTTCATCCACTGCTCATACGGCGCTGCCGCAGCCGCCATCGCGCCCGACGAAGGTCCATGCCAGGCCGAACTCGCAAGGTCGGCGACGACAGCGGCGTAGACCGCGGCGGTGGTGTGCAGCTCGTTGGCCAGCGCATCCCAGGCGGCCGCAGCGGCCAGCATGGGAGCCGAACCCGGCCCAGAATAGATTCTGGCGGAGTTGATTTCCGGCGGGAGTGCACCGAAATCCATAGTGCTCCTTCGCTCGGGGTCAGTTGCGCTCACGGTGATGAGATCAGAAGGTTAGCCAGCGCCAGGCCGGTAGGCGGGCTGACAAAACCGCCGCTGCACACCGCTCACGGTATGGTTCCGAGGTGCTCGGTCCGGCGGACAACGAACTGCCCACCAGGGGCTCTCCAACCCCGTGAGCAGCGCAAACACCAAGCGGCGCCGACCGCCCCCGGGCGTGTACCGAGCGCTGCGGGGCGCTCACCGGCCGGCGGTCAGCAAAAGAATCTGGCTGCAAGAAACTCGCGCCGCCGCGGAGGCCGTGCCCTGCTCAGGCCTTGGTAATCGTCACCCGCACCCCGTCACCGATCTCGGCGGCGTCCGGCCCAGGCTCGCCGAATTCGAATGCGGTGGCCAGGATCTCACCGGCGATCAGTTCGGCGTGGGCCTGTGCCCAGTCCAGCCGCGGGTCGGGCACCGACATCACCACGGTGATCCGGTCGGAGACCTGCAGGCCGATGTTCTTGCGTAGTTCCTGCAGTTCGCGGATGCGATCCTTGGCCCAGCCCTCGGCTTCGAGTTCCTCGGTCACCGTGCCGTCGAGCACCACCAGCCCGGCGCCGTCGGGCAGCGCCACGGTGAATTCGGGATCGGCGGCCACCAGCTTCGCGGTGTACTCACCGTCGCGCAGCACCACCGGCCCGGCGCTCAGCGTGCCGTCCGGGTTGACCACGCCCTGCCCCGCCTTGACGGCTTTGATCGCGGCCTGCACATCCTTGCCCAGCCGCGGACCGGCCACCTTGGCGTTGACCGCCAGGTCGAAGCGGCCGTAGCGGTCGATGTCCTCGGTCAGCTCGACGGCCTTGACGTTGAGCTCGTCGGCGATCAGCCCGGAGAACGGCGCCAGCTGCTGCGGATCCTCAACGGCGACGGTGAGTTTGGGCAGCGGCAGCCGCACCCGCAGCTGGTGCGACTTACGCAACGAGGACGCGGCCGAACACACGTCGCGCACCTGATCCATCGCCTCGACCAGCTGCGAATCGCGCGGCAGGTCGCCGGCCTCGGGCCAGTCGGTCAGGTGCACCGACCGGTGCCCGGTCAGCGAGCGCCAGATCTTCTCGGTGGTCAGCGGCAGCAGTGGTGCTGCCAGCCGGCAGGTGACCTCCAGCACGGTGTGCAGCGTGTCGATGGCGTTCGGGTCCTCGTCCCAGAACCGTTGCCGGGAGCGTCGCACGTACCAGTTGGTCAGCGCCTCGGTGAACTGGCGCAGTTCCTCACACGCCCCGGAGATGTCGCAGCCGTCCAGCGCGGCGGTCAGGTCGTCGCGCAGCGTTGCCAGCTTCGCCAGGATGTAGCGGTCGAGCACGTGTGGTGAATCGGTGCGCCATACACCGGATTCGGGCGCGTAGAGGGCCAGGAAACTGTAGGCGTTGGACAGCGGCAGCATCACCTGGCGCACCCCCTCGCGGATGCCCGGTTCGGTGACGATCAGGTTGCCGCCCCGCAGGATCGGCGAGGCCATCAGGAACCAGCGCATGGCGTCGGAGCCGTCGCGGTCGAACACCTCGTTGACATCGGGATAGTTGCGCAGCGACTTGCTCATCTTCTGCCCGTCGGAGCCCAAGACAATGCCGTGTGCCACACAGGTTTTGAACGCCGGCCGGTCGAACAGCGCGGTGGCCAGCACGTGCAGGGTGTAGAACCAGCCGCGGGTCTGCCCGATGTACTCGACGATGAAGTCACCTGGGTAATGCGAATCGAACCAGTCGGAGTTCTCGAACGGGTAATGCACCTGGGCATAGGGCATCGACCCAGAGTCGAACCACACGTCGAGCACGTCGGGGATGCGTCGCATCGTCGATCGGCCGGTCGGGTCGTCGGGGTTGGGCCGGGTCAACTCGTCGATGTAGGGCCGGTGCAGGTTATCGGGTCGCACCCCGAAATCGCGTGCCAACTCATCGAGGCTGCCGTAGACGTCGATCCGGGGGTAGGCCGGGTCGTCGGATTTCCAGACCGGGATCGGCGTGCCCCAGTACCGGTTTCGGGAGATCGACCAGTCGCGCGCGCCGCGAAGCCAGTTGCCGAAGATCCCGTCCTTGACGTGCTCGGGATACCAGCTGATCTGCTCGTTGAGCTCGACCATGCGGTCCCGGAACTCCGTGACGCGCACGAACCACGACGAGACCGCCTTGTAGATCAGCGGATTGCGGCACCGCCAGCAGTGCGGGTAGGAGTGCTCGTAGGTTTCGTGGCGGACCAGCACCGCGCCATTGGGGGCGGCAGGGCCCGCGCCCGCTTTCAGGTCGGCGATGATCGCCTTGTTCGCGTCGAAGACGTGCTGTCCGGCGTAGTCGGCGACGCTGGAGTCGAAGCGGCCCTTGGCGTCGACCGGGGTGACCGGGGCGATCCCGGCGACGTCGGTGGTGTTCTTGTCGTCTTCGCCGTAGGCCGGCGCGAGATGCACGATGCCGGTGCCGCCGTCGGTCGACACGAAGTCGGCGGCCAGCACCCGGAATGCGCCTGCCGCCGCCATGAAATACGGGAACGGCGGCAGGTAGTGCAACCCGATCAGCTCCGAACCGCGGTAGCTGCCCAACAGCTGGGGCTCTTCCCCGAATTCGCGCGCGTAGGCGCCGAGCCGCGCCTCGGCGAGCAGGTACCGGCGGTCCCCGACCGCTACCTGCACATAGGTCACCTCCGGGTTGACCGCCACCGCCAGGTTGGCCGGCAGTGTCCAGGGCGTGGTGGTCCACACCAGCAGGTGGGCACCGGCCAGCTCCGCGACCGGTCCCCCGTCGGCCACCCGGAACCCGACGGTCAGCGCCGGGTCCTGCCGACTCTGGTAGACGTCGTCGTCCATCCGCAGTTCGTGGTTGGACAGCGGCGTCTCGTCGCGCCAGCAGTACGGCAGCACGCGATAACCCTCGTAGGCCAGGCCCTTGTCCCACAGCTGTTTGAACGCCCACAGCACCGATTCCATGAACGGCAGGTCGAGGGTCTTGTAGTCATTGTCGAAGTCGACCCAGCGGGCCTGCCGGGTGACGTAGTCCTGCCATTCGGCGGTGTAGCGCAGCACCGATTCCCGGCAGGCTTCGTTGAACGCGGCGATGCCCATCGCGTCGATCTGCGACTTGTCGGTAATGCCGAGCTGGCGCTCGACCTCGAGTTCGGCGGGCAACCCGTGGGTGTCCCAGCCGAACCGGCGTTCCACCTTGTAGCCGCGCATGGTTCGATACCGCGGCACGATGTCCTTGACGTAGCCGGTGAGCAGGTGCCCGTAGTGCGGCAGCCCGTTGGCGAACGGCGGGCCGTCGTAGAACACGTATTCCTCGGCGGCGTCGCGGCGGGCGATGCTGGCCCGGAAGGTGTCGTCGGCCGCCCAGTAGTCGAGGACCTCGATTTCAGCCGCCGGGAAGTCGGGGGCACCGGCGGCCGGCTTCGGATAGCTGCGTTGACTCATGCTGTGTCGCCTCCAAGCGCCCGGCCCGGGGACGACGCCGCGCGGGTTGCGCGAGCACCGCGGTACCACCCCGCTTGCCGCGCTGCCGGCGCGACCGCTCCACAAGGCTGTGACGGGCCGACCCGTTCGGTTCTAGTGAGGCCCGGCTGTCATGCGTCGGGCCCGTTCCTCCGAAGGCTCCCCGGTGATGGCCGGATCATTGCCGATGAGCCGATTGTACGGAGCGCCGCCTCGGCACGGCCCTCGGGCTCCTAGACTTTGCATCGTGGCATTCAGCGCGTCACAGGCCCGCGACGTGGCGCTGCCCCTGGCGCAGGCGGCCTACACCGTGATGTCCGGTGCTGTGCCAGCCCTGCCGCCCGGATTCGTTCAAACCGCCCTGATCGAAGCAGACCACGCCCAGTTGGCCGCGCTGCCCGACCAGCACCCGGCGAACGCGATGGCCAAAGACACCAACATCTTCGGACTCATGGGGCACGACGCGGCGACCCGCACCGCCTACCTGTCGTTTCGCGGCAGCTCCGATGTGGCGGACTGGATCGCCGACTTCGACTTCCTCCCGGCGCCCTACCTGCCGGTCGTGGGCTTCGGTCAGGTACACGCCGGGTTCCAAGACATCTACGGTTGCATCCGCGCCAGCATCGCCGCCAACCTGGACGCGGCGACTCGCGGCTGCGAGAACATCCTCGTCACCGGGCACAGTCTCGGTGCGGCGCTCGCCGTTCTGGCCGCGCCGGATATCGCCCGCATCAGGCTCGCCGGGCCGGCACGCACCATCGAGCCGCGGCTGACCACGTTCGGCGGCCCACGGGTGGGGCTGCCCGACTTCGCGGCCGCCTTCAACGCGGCCATCGAATGCTGCTACCGGGTGGTGAACTTTCTCGACATCGTGCCGCTGCTGCCGCCGTCACCGTATGTGCACGTCGGCGCCGAGATCGCGGTGGACAGCGGCGGGGCCATCGACATCGGCTGGCGGCACAGCCTGGCCGGCTATCACGCCGGGCTCGCAGCCCTGCCGGCGCAACCGTGAGCCGGCCGCCGGCGGCTAGTTCGCCTCCAGGCACTCCCAGCTGTCGGGCAGCAAGCCGGTCTCGATGAACTCGGTCACCGCTGCCACGTGCTGGGGTTCCAGCCTGCTGTCGGCGGCGCGGTAGACGACCTGCTCTTCCTTGGAGTTATGCACCGCAAGCTGATCGAGCAGCAGCCGGGCGACCGCCATCAGCGCCGCGGTGTCGCCCTCGGGCAGCAGTCCGACCAGTGCGTCCATCGTGCGCCAGATCTCGCCGTGCTCGGTCATCATGACCGCAACCGGCATCGCCATGCCGGCCTGCCGGATCGGCGGGAACAGGATCCGCTCCTCGAGGTAGATGTGCTTGCGCAGCCCTTCCAGAGCCGCGCTCAGGCCGGCGGCGTCCACCCGGCCGTCGCGAAGATCGATCAGGAAGGCTTCGAGACCGGCGTCGATCAGCTGGTGCTCACGCTCCAGGGCGGCCGACACCGGCACGCGAGCTTTCTCCGGGGGCATTGCGGTCTCCTTAGCACTCCTACACGGCGGCCTTCGCACAAACCCAGCCGTCGGGCATCCGGCCGGATTCGAGGAAGTCGGCAACCTCGGCGGCCTGCTCCGGGGCCAGGCCGGTGTCGGCGGCCGGATAGATCACCGGCTCCTCCACCTTGTTGTGGTCGGCCAGTAGAGTCAACAGCCGTTGGCAGGCCTCCCGCAACGCCTCATGGTCGGCGGCATCGCCCGGTCCGGCCGCCAGGTCGTCGAGTGCATCCATGGTGCGCCAGATCTCACCGTGGCCGCGGATCATCCCGAACACCGACATCATCTGCGCGCCCTTGCTGATCGGCGGGAACAGCAACTGTTCCTCCAGGTAGATGTGGCGACGCAGTGCGGCCAGTGTGCCGCGCAGGGCGTCGGCGTCCACGCTGCCGGCATCCAGCTTCACCAGGAAGTTCGCGAGCCCGGCGTCGACTTCCTGGTGTTCACGTTCGAGTGCGATCGAAAGCGTTGCGGGGGACATGATTTTATTCAATCCCCTCAGGCCAGCTGTGCGTCGACGCTGACCTTGGCGCCGGCGAACAGTCGCGACACCGGGCACAGCGCGGCGGCGGCGTCGACGATCTGGGCGAAGCCGGCGGCGTCCAGGCCGGCGACCTCGGCGCGAACCGTCAGCTTCGACGTAGTGATGGTGGGCAGCCCGTCGACCTCGTCGAGGGTGACCGTCGAGGTGACGTCGAGTTGCTGCGGCGGTGTGTCGTTCTCACCGAGCTTCAGCGACAACGCCATGGCGAAACATGACGAGTGGGCGGCGGCGGCCAGTTCCTCCGGGCTGGTCTTTCCGCCCGGCTGCTCGGTGCGGGCCGCCCAGGTCACCGGCAGCCCGTCGAGCGCACCGCTGCTGCCGTTTTCCAAGGCGCCCGCCCCGGTCGCCAGCGGTCCTTTCCAGCTGGTCTGCACGCTCCGATCCGCGATGCTCATCCGCCGCCTCCTCTTCCGGTGCGGACGCCGCCCCGAACCGAGCCGGACCCGCCTTAATTTTTACAATCAGGACTTGTCTAAATCTAGTCCATGGGGCGGGGTGCTGGCCAGCGTCGGATCGGCAGCTCAGTGCTCGGCTTCGTCCTCCGGCGGCGGGGTGGCCGCCAGCACCTCGGTGGCCCGGTCGTCGGTCGGTTCGGCCGGTGGCGCCGACAGTTCCGGGAACGCGGTGGCCACCATGTCCTCGAACGTCCACTCGTGCGTGTCGGAC
>NZ_QMEX01000114.1 GCF_003284925.1 Mycolicibacter senuensis | reverse complement strand
CGTGCAGCGCGGCCAGCCCGGACAGTCCTGCCAGCCCGGCCAATGGCGCCGCGGCCAGCGGCGCCAGGGCGGCGGTCAGCATCGGCAGCATCACCGGGATCAGCACGATCGCCTGCTCCAGCAGCGTCTTGAGCAGGGCGATCACGTCGGTGATGATGGTGCCGATCGCCTCGACCGCGGTGAACAGCAAGGTGGCGGCGATGGTGCTCGGGTTGCCGCTGGCGAACGCCGCGGCCAGGTCGGCGGCGATGAACGCGAAGGTCTGCGACAGATAGGCGGCGAACGACCCGAAGTCCATCGGGTAGCCCAGCGCGAACGCGATGTTGTAGGGGCTGAAGAAGCTGAGCGGGTTGCCCAGCACCGGCAGCCAGGGGTCGAAGCCGGCGAACATCGACTGCAGGTAGGGGTTGGCCGCCAGTTCGTTGATCATCGGCTGCAGCACGTTGTTGTAGAAGTCGGTGTAGCCGCTGTTCTGCAGCCACTCCATGATGTCGTTCTGCCGATCCGGCGGCAGCTGCGGCTGGCTGGCGTCTGCGGCGTTGGCCTTGGCGATCTGCGGCGCGGCGACGGTCTGCGGACTCGACGCCACCGCCGCGCCGGCGACGGCCTGGTAGGTGGCCATCACGGTGGCGGCCTGCAGCCACATCCGGCCGTAGTCGGCCTCGTTGAGCGCGATCGGGATGGTGTTGACGCCGAAGAAGTTGGTGGCCACCAGCACCGCGTGGGTGGCGTGGTTGGCGGCCAGTTCGGCCAGCGTCGGCATGGCCGCCAGCGCGGCGCTGTAGGCCGAGGCCGCGATCTGCTGCTGGGCGGCCATCACCGAACTGTTGGCGGAGGCGTGGCTCAGCCAGGCCAGGTAGGGCGCGTTGGCCGCCAGGTAGGCCTCGGCCGACGGTCCCTGCCAGGCCCCGGCCTGCACCGCGCCCAGCAGGGCCGTCAGCTCGTCGGCGATCTCGGTGTACTCGGTGCTCAGGGCGCTCCACGCCGCCGCCGACGCCAGCAGCGGACCGGCGCCGGGCCCGGCCGACAGCAGCGTCGAGTGGACTTCGGGGGGAGACGCGATCCAGATCGGCGTGGTCACGTTCGCCAGCTTCCTCGGGGTGCCCGCCCCGAATCGCAGGTCGCGACGACGTGAGTGTCTGGCTCTCGGGTGGGCTTCGCATTCCCGATCACAGTGGCGGGACCGCTCCGGATTCGCACCGGATTCCTAACATCGTCGTCGCCTTACCCGGCGAATTGTCGCACGCCGGACACCGACGGCCGCCGCTAACCGCCGCCGAGAGCCAAATCCACGACGCCTGTGTCGGCGTGTCTGTCGTGGATTTGGCTCTCACCTGAAGGGGGATCAGTCCTTGCCGTCGATCACCGCGTTGAGCGTCGGGCTGGGCCGCATCACCGCCTCCGTCAGGGCGTGATCCGGCGCGTAATAGCCGCCGATATCCACTGCCTTGCCCTGCACCACGGTCAGCTCGTCGAGGATGACGTCCTGGTTCTTCTCCAACCCGTTCGCCACCGCGGCGAAGTGCTCGGCCAGCTTGGGGTCCTCGGTCTGCGCGGCGAGCTCCTGCGCCCAGTACTTGGCCAGGAAGAACTGGCTGCCGCGGTTGTCGAGCTCCCCGGTCTTGCGAGACGGGTTCTTGTTATCGGCCAGCAGCCTGCCGATCGCCGTGTCCAGCGTCTGCCCCAGGATCTTCGCGCCGCGGTTGCCGGTCTTGACGCCCATGTCGTCGAAGCTGGCGCCCAGCGCCAGGAATTCGCCGAGCGAGTCCCAGCGCAGGTGGTTCTCCTCCACCAGCTGCTTGACGTGCTTGGGCGCCGAACCACCGGCGCCGGTCTCATACATGCCGCCACCGGCCATCAGCGGCACGATCGACAGCATCTTGGCGCTGGTGCCCAGCTCCAGGATCGGGAACAGGTCGGTGAGGTAGTCGCGCAGAATGTTGCCCGTCGCGGCGATGGTGTCCTGGCCGCGGATCAGCCGCTCCAGGGTGTAGCGCATCGCCCATACCTGCGGCATGATCTGGATCTCCAGGCCCTCGGTGTCGTGGTCCTTCAGGTAGGCCTTCACCTTCTTGCGCAGCTCGGCCTCGTGCGGACGCTCGGTGTCCAGCCAGAACACCACCGTCATGCCGGAGATCCGCGCGCGCTGCACGGCCAGCTTCACCCAGTCGCGGATGGCGGCGTCAGTGACCGTGCACAGCCGCCAGATGTCACCGGCCTCGACGTTCTGGCTCAGCAGCACCTCACCGGTGTCCAGGTCGACGATGTCGGCGATCCCGGCCTCGGGGACCTCGAAAGTCTTGTCGTGACTGCCGTATTCCTCGGCCTTCTGTGCCATCAGGCCGACGTTGGGCACGGTGCCCATGGTTGCCGGGTCGAACTGGCCGTGGGTCTTGCAGAAGTTGATCAGCTCCTGGTAGATCCGCGCGAAGGTGGATTCGGGGTTGACCGCCTTGGTGTCCTTGGTCCGCCCGTCGGCGCCGTACATCTTGCCGCCGGCCCGGATCATCGCCGGCATCGAGGCGTCGACGATGACGTCCGACGGCGAGTGGAAGTTGGTGATGCCGTTGGCCGAGTCCACCATCGCCAGTTCGGGCCCCTGCTCGTGGCAGGCGTGCATGTCCTCGATGATCTCTTCGCGCTGCGAGGCCGGCAGCGTCTCGATCTTGTCGTACAGGTCGACCAGGCCATTGTTGACGTTGACGCCCAGGTCGTCGAAGAGCTTCTGGTGCTTGGCGAATGCGTCTTTGTAGAACACCTTGATGGCGTGGCCGAACACGATCGGGTGGCTGACCTTCATCATGGTGGCCTTGACGTGCAGCGAGAACATCACACCAGTCTTGCGGGCGTCTTCCATCTCATATTCGTAGAACTCGCGCAGCGCCTTGACGCTCATGAACATCGAGTCGATGATCATTCCGTCGGACAGGGCGATCTTCTCCTTGAGCACAATCTTCTTGCCGCCCTTGGTTTTCAGCTCCATCTTCACATCACGGGCACGGTCCAGCGTCATCGACTTCTCGCCGTGGTAGAAGTCGCCGTGGCGCATGGTGGCCACGTGGGTGCGCGACGCCTGCGACCACTCCCCCATGCTGTGCGGGTGCTTGCGGGCGTACTCCTTGACCGCCTTGGGCGCACGTCGGTCGGAGTTTCCTTGCCGCAGAACCGGGTTCACAGCACTGCCCAGGCACTTGGCGTAGCGGTCGTGGGTCTGGCGTTCGGCGTCGGTCTTGGGGTCGGCCGGGTAGTCCGGCAACGCGAAGCCCTTGTCCTGCAGTTCCTTGATCGCGGCGACCAGCTGCGGCACCGACGCGCTGATGTTGGGCAATTTGATGATCGTGGTGTCGGGCAGTTCGGTCAGCCGCCCGAGTTCGGCCAGGTTGTTGGGCACCCGCTGGTCCTCGGTGAGCACGTCGGGGAACTCCGCCAGGATGCGGGCGGCCAGCGAGATATCACTGGATTTGACGTCGATGCCCGCGGGCTCGGTGAAGGCCCGCACGATCGGCAGGAACGAGTACGTCGCCAGCAGCGGCGCCTCGTCGGTCAGCGTGTAGATGATGGTCGGCTGGTCGGCGCACATGGCTGTTCTCCCGGCGTCAGGGTTCGAATGTCTGTTGTTCCGCGTGGTACACGGCGGCCTCAAGTATCGCGTACCGGCCATTGGCGGCCACCGGCCGGTGAGCAGGTGGCGGCACCTCCGATAGATGCGATAGGCTGCCAAGCGGTCATGAGTGCCAGCGCGAAGCCCCGGCTTGCTGGCCGGCAACCCTCCAACCGCGGTGGGGTGCCCCGGGTGATTGACCGGGTTGAGTAGCCGCCGCAGGCTACGCGGCAAGCGCGGGTCCGCCACAACGGGCCCCCCGAGTAGACAGGGGAACCTGATGCGTGCCTCCTTGCGCCGATCAGACCGTTGTTGTCGTCGCTGACACCCCTCCTGCCCCAGCGATAACACTCTCTTCAGAAAGCATCTACCTATGACCGCCGGTAACAACTGGTCGTTCGAGACCAAGCAGATCCACGTCGGCCACGCCGGTGACCCGGAAACCGGGTCACGCGCCCTGCCGATCTACCAGACCACCTCGTACCTGTTCAGCGACACCGACGAGGCGGCCGCCCGCTTCGCGCTGGCCGAGCCGGGCAACATCTACACCCGGTTGACCAACCCCACCAACGCCGTCATCGAGGAACGCATCGCCGCGCTCGAGGGCGGGGTGGGCGCCACCTTGCTGTCGGCCGGCCAGGCCGCCAGCACGTTCGCGATCTTCAACCTCGCCGGCACCGGTGACCACATCGTGGCCAGCCCCCGGCTGTACGGCGGCACCTACAACCTGTTCCGCTACTCGCTGCCCAAACTGGGCATCGAGGTCAGCTTCGTCGAGGACCCCGACAACCTGGAGTCCTGGGCCGCAGCGGTCCAGCCGAACACCAAGGCGTTCTACGCCGAGAGCATCTCCAACCCCAAGATCGACATCCTCGACACCCCGGGGGTCTCGGCGGTGGCCCACGAACACGGCGTGCCGCTGATCGTCGACAACACCATCGCCACCCCGTACCTGATCCAGCCGATCAGCCAGGGTGCCGACATCGTCGTGCACTCGGCCACCAAGTACCTGGGCGGCCACGGCACCGCGATCGCCGGCGTGATCGTCGACAGCGGCAACTTCGACTGGACCCAGGGCCGCCACCCCGGGTTCACCACCCCCGACCCCAGCTACAACGGCCTGGTCTACGCCGACCTGGGCCCGCCGGCCTACGCGATCAAGATCCGTGCCCAGCTGATGCGCGACTACGGGGCGGTGGCCTCGCCGTTCAACGCATTCCTGATCGCCCAGGGCCTGGAGACGCTGAGCCTGCGGGTCGAGCGTCACGTCGCCAACGCCCAGCGGGTCGCGGAATTCCTGGCCGCCCGCGACGACGTGCTGAGCGTCAACTACGCCGGGCTGCCCGACTCGCCGTGGTACGAGCTGGCGCAGCGGCTGGCCCCCAAGGGCGTCGGCGGCGTGCTGTCCTTCGAGATCGCCGGCGGCGGGCCGGGCGGCGGCCTAGAAGCAGGAAAAGCGTTCGTCAACGCGCTGCAGCTGCACAGCCACGTCGCCAACATCGGTGACGTGCGCTCGCTGGTGATCCACCCCGCGTCCACCACGCACAGTCAGCTCTCCGGCGACGAGCTGCTGAGCACCGGTGTCACTCCCGGACTGGTGCGGCTGGCGGTCGGCATCGAGGGCATCGACGACATCCTGGCCGACCTGGAACTCGGGTTCGCCGCGGTCGCAACACAGCTCGGCGAATCGTCCGCGCTGGCGGCTCGTTGAGGCGGTTGTCAAAGAGGCCGCGGTGACGATTTCGGAATTCTCGACCCACGTGCTGCCCGCCGAGGGAGAGACCGGCACGGTCGGCATCGGCCCGCTGCGCTTGGAGAGCGGAGCGGTGCTCGATGACGTCCACATCGCCGTGCAGCGCTGGGGCAAGCTGTCGCCGCGTCGCGACAACGTCGTCATGGTGCTGCACGCGCTGACCGGGGACTCCCATGTCACCGGGCCGGCCGGGCCCGGGCATCCCACCGCGGGCTGGTGGGACGGGATCGTCGGGCCCGGCGCCCCGATCGACACCGACCGCTGGTGCGCGGTGGCCACCAACGCGCTGGGCGGCTGCCGCGGATCGACCGGCCCGAGTTCGCTGGCTCGCGACGGGAAACCCTGGGGCTCACGGTTTCCCACCATCTCGATTCGCGATCAGGTGGAAGCCGACATCGCCACCCTGGCCGCGCTCGGCATCACCGAGGTGGCCGCGGTGATGGGCGGTTCGATGGGCGGTGCCCGCGCGCTGGAGTGGATGATCGGCCACCCGGACCGGGTGCGCGCCGGCCTGCTGCTGGCCGTCGGCGCCCGGGCGACCGCCGACCAGATCGGCACCCAGAGCACCCAGGTCGCCGCGATCAAGGCCGACCCGGACTGGCAGGGCGGCGACTACCACGGCACCGGCCGCAGTCCCGAGAGTGGGCTGGCGATCGCCCGGCGCATCGCGCACCTGACCTACCGCGGCGAGGCCGAACTCGACCGGCGATTCGGCAATAGAGCGCAGGCCGAGGACGACCCAGCGGACCCGCGCTACGCGGTGGAGAGCTACCTGGGCCATCAGGGCGGCAAGCTGGTGGCGCGGTTCGACGCCGGCAGTTACGTCGCGCTGACCGAAGCGCTGTCCGGCTTCGACGTGGGCCGGGGCCGGGGCGGGGTCGCCGCCGCCCTGCGGGACTGCCCGGTACCGGCCGTGGTCGCCGGGATCCCCTCCGACCGGCTGTACCCGCTGCGCCTGCAGGCCGAGTTGGCCGAGCTGCTGCCCGGCTGTGCACGCCTGCAAGTGGTCGAGTCCGACTACGGCCACGACGGCTTCCTGCTGGAGACCGACCGCGTCGGAGAATTGATCCGCCAGACCCTGGGCTTGGCGGACTCGGCGGGGGTGCACCGGCGGTGAACCGGTCGCGGCAGCCCCGGCGCGATCGATCGCTGTCGTTCGGCTCGCAGGCGGCCGCCTACGAACGGGGCCGCCCGTCCTACCCGCCGGAGGCGATCGACTGGCTGCTACCAACGGACGCCGCCGACGTGCTGGATCTGGGTGCCGGCACCGGCAAGCTCACCACCCGGCTGGTCGAGCGTGGCCTGAACGTGGTGGCCGTCGACCCGATCGCCGAGATGCTCGAAGTGCTGCAGACCTCGCTGCCGCAGACCCCGGCGCTGCTGGGCACCGCCGAGCAGATCCCGCTGCCCGATGACAGCGTCGACGCCGTGCTGGTGGCGCAGGCCTGGCACTGGTTCGACCCGGCACGGGCCATCCCCGAGCTGATCCGCGTGCTGCGCCCGGGCGGCCGGCTGGGGCTGGTGTGGAACACCCGCGACGAGCGGCTGGGCTGGGTCAAGGAACTCGGCGAGATCATCGGCCGCGAAGACGCCCGCGACGCCGTCGACGGCGGCGTGACACTGCCGGCGCCGTTCGGCGCGATCGAACACCACCAGCTGGAGTGGACCAACTACCTGACCCCGCAGGCGCTGATCGACCTGGTCGCCTCCCGCAGCTACTGCATCACCTCACCGGACGCAGTGCGCACCAAGACGCTGGATCGGGTCCGCCGCCTGCTGGCCACCCATCCGGCGCTGGTCGGTTCGACCGGGCTGGCGCTGCCCTACATCACGGTATGCGTGCGGGCCACCCTGGAATCGTCGTAGGCAAACCGTGACCCGGCCGACTCGTCGGCGTTATCCCTTTGATGCAGAATTTCAACCACCAGTCCCCGTGCCGCTCGGCGTCGGGCAGACAGACGGGGGAGATAATGCGACGCTTCGTGGCCTTGGCCGGCCTGGGGATATGTGCCGGCCTGATCGGCGCCGCGGCGCCGGCGCAGGCGAGTCCGATCGACACCTCGTTCCTGTCCGATCTTGCCGGGGCGGGCGTGCCCGTCGGTGACCCGGCCGCGACCGCGGAACTGGGCCAGTCCGTCTGCCCGATGCTGACCCAGCCGGCCGGCACCGCGGCCTCGGTGGCGTCCCCGGTCACCGCACTGGGCGGCGGGCCCGCCCTGTCGCCGGAGATGGCGCAGCTGTTCACCGAGATCGCGGTGCAGGCGTATTGCCCGCAGCTGCTGGCGCAGCTGGCCAGCGGCCAGCTTCCGGAGCTGCCGATGGTCCCGGGCATGCCGGGCGGCGGCATTCCGGGGCTGTCCGGGGGCATTCCGGGGCTGTCCGGTGGGATTCCCGGGCTGCCCGGCGGAATCCCGGCCATCCCGGTCGCTTAGCCGGTAGCGCCGGCGACGGGCCCGCGCTGCCGTTGTGGCAGCGATGTTTTACGCGAGCTGTTGTTTATCCGGGACGTCAGCGGGTATGCGGGTTCGGCCGACTGGGGAGGGACGGCCTTAGGGCGGCACTGACAAGCCCCCGACGGACCGAAAGGCCAACCCTCATGAGCGACCGGCTGACCCCGCATTTCGCTGATGTACAAGCCCATTACGACCTGTCCGATGATTTCTATCGGCTGTTCCTCGACCCTACCCAGACCTACAGCTGCGCGTACTTCAAGCGCTACGACATGACGCTGGAGGAAGCCCAACTCGCCAAGATCGACCTTTCGCTGAGCAAGCTCGGGCTGCAGCCGGAGATGACGCTGCTCGACATCGGCTGCGGTTGGGGCGCCACCATGCAGCGCGCCATCGAGCAGTACGACGTCAACGTGATCGGATTGACCCTGAGCAAAAACCAAGCCGCGTATGTGCAATCGCGTTTCGATGCGATGGACAGCCCGCGCAGCCGGCGGGTGCTGCTGGCCGGCTGGGAGGAGTTCGACGAACCGGTGGACCGGATCGTGTCCATCGGGGCGTTCGAGCACTTCGGCTACGACCGCTACGACGACTTCTTCACCATGACCTTCAAGGCACTGCCCGACGACGGCACGATGATGCTGCACACTATCTGCGGCCTGTCACCGCAGGAGATCGTCGATCACGGCATGGCACTGACCCCCGAGCTGGCCGACTTTCAGATATTCCTCATGACGGAGATCTTCCCCGGCGGCCAGCTGCCGTCGATCGGTCTGGTCAGGGAGCACGCCATAAAGGCGGGGTTCATGGTGAAGCGCATCCAGTCGCTGCAGCAGCACTACGCGATGACCCTCGACCACTGGGCCGAAGCGCTGGAGGCACACGAGTGCGAGGCCGTCGAACTGCAGTCCGCGGCGGTCTTCGACCGCTACATGCGGTATTTGACCGGCTGCGCCGAGGAATTCCGCGCCGGGCGATTCGACGTCAACCAGTTCACCCTGGCCAAGTGAGGCCGAAGCGTCAGCTGGTTCCCAGCGGGTCGACGGTCGCGGCGATATAGACCATCGCCGTGGCTGCCGTCGTCATCGTCGCAAAGTCCAGTCCCCGGTCCCGCAGCACCAGCAGCCCGGCCCGCTCCTCGGACAGCACCAGCCGCAGCGCGGCGGCCACCGCGGTGCCGATCCCGATCAGCAGGGCACCGCGACGCCAGAAGTTCGCGCCGGCCAGCACGAACGCCGCCACGAAGATCAGCCCCACCAACATGATCGGCCACTGGGCGGCGACCAGCCGGCGGACGTCCACGCGCCTCACAGTTCGCTCTCGACCCGCTCGACGACGTTGGTCAGCAGGAAGGCCCGGGTCAGCGGGCCGACGCCGCCGGGGTTGGGCGACACGTGACCGGCCACCTCCCACACGCCCGGATGCACGTCGCCGACCAGTCCGGCATCGGTGCGGCTGACGCCGACGTCGACGACGGCCGCCCCGGCACGCACCATGTCCGCGGTGAGCAGATGCGGCACCCCGACAGCGGCGACGATGATGTCGGCCTGGCGGGTGAGCTCCGGCAGGTTGCGGGTTCCGGTGTGGCACAACGTCACCGTGGCGTTCTCCGAGCGGCGGGTCAGCAGCAGGCCCAGCGGGCGTCCGACGGTCACCCCGCGGCCGATCACCACCACGTGAGCGCCGGCGATCGGCACGTCGTAGCGGCGCAGCAGGTGCACGATCCCGCGCGGCGTGCACGGCAGCGCCGCCGGGGTGCCCAGCACCAGCCGGCCCAGATTCGTCGGGTGCAGCCCGTCGGCGTCCTTGGCCGGGTCGACGCGTTCCAGCGCGGCGTTCTCGTCGAGATGCTTGGGCAGCGGCAGCTGCACGATGTAACCGGTGCACTCCGGGTTGGCGTTGAGCTCGTCGATGGTGTCGTTGAGCTGCGCCGCGCTGACGTCGGCCGGCAGGTCGCGGCGGAGCGAGGTGATGCCGACCTTGGCGCAGTCGGCGTGCTTGCCGCGCACATAGGCGTGCGAGCCCGGGTCGTCGCCGACCAGGATGGTGCCCAGCCCCGGAACGCGGCCCGCCTGGGCGAGTTTGTCCACCCGGGCCTTGAGGTCGACGAAGATCTCGTCGCGCGTGGCCTTGCCGTCCAACGTGATCGCACCCACGCCGGACATTGTGACATTCCCCGCCGGATCCGACGTCACCGTTGGGGTTAAGCTCCGGGAATGCCTGCTGCTCCCGACGTCTTCAGTCCGGCCAAGCTCGGCCCGATCACACTGCGCAATCGGGTCATCAAGGCCGCCACCTTCGAGAACCGCACCCCGGACGCGCTGGTCTCCGACGACCTGATCGAGTACCACCGGCTGCCGGCGGCCGGCGGGGTGGGCATGACCACCGTCGCCTACTGCGCGGTCTCGCGCGGCGGCCGCACCTCCGACGACGGACTGTGGATGCGTCCGGAGGCCCTCCCCGGGCTGCGCCGGCTCACCGAGGCCGTGCACGCCGAGGGTGCGGCGGTCAGCGCGCAGATCGGCCACGCCGGCCCGGTCGCCGACGCCCGCTCGAACAAGGCCCGCGCGCTGGCGCCGGTACGGTTCTTCAACCCGATCGGCATGCGGTTCGCCAAGAAGGCCACCCGCGACGACATCGACCAGGTCATCGCCCAGCACGCCGACGCCGCCCGCTGGGCCGTCGACGCCGGCTTCGACGCCGTCGAGATCCACCTCGGTCACAACTATCTGGCCAGCTCGTTCCTGTCACCGCTGATCAACCGCCGCTCCGACGAGTTCGGCGGCTCGCTGGCCAACCGGGCCAAGGTCGCCCGCGGAATCGTGCAGGCGGTCCGCCAGGCCGTCGAGAAGGACGGCGCCGGCCAGATCGCCGTGACGGCGAAGCTGAACATGTCCGACGGGGTGCGCGGCGGCATCAGCCTGGACGAATCGCTGACCACCGCCAAGTGGCTGCAGGACGACGGCGGCCTGGACGCCCTCGAGCTGACCGCCGGCAGCTCGCTGGTCAACCCGATGTATTTGTTCCGCGGCCACGCCCCGGTCAAGGAGTTCGCGAACGTCTTCCCGCCCCCGTTGCGCTGGGGCATGCGGATGACAGGCAAGAAATTCCTGCGCGAATACCCGTACCACGACGCCTATCTGCTGGACGACGCCCGGCTGTTCCGCGCCGAGCTGTCGCTGCCGCTGATCCTGTTGGGGGGCATCACCAATCGCGAGACCATGGATCAGGCGATGGCCGAGGGCTTCGAGTTCGTCGCGATGGCCCGGGCGCTGCTGGCCGAACCGGACCTGGTCAACCGGATCGCGGCCGAGCCGGCGACGGTCTCGGAATGCATCCACTGCAACCAGTGCATGCCCACGATCTACCAGCGCACCCACTGCGTTGTCACCGGCGCCCCCGACCTGCTGCGCTGAAGATCCGCGCCGACTCGCGGCCCGCGGACCGGCGGCCACTTCGGTCCGCCCGATACAGTTGATCCGATGAGTCACCCTGCTCCGCCGGTGCTGACCGTGCGCCATGACGGGTCACAAGGCACATTCTCCGCAGGCCACGACGTGGTCATCGGGCGTGACCTGCGCGCCGACATCCGTATCCCGCATCCACTGGTCTCCCGCGCGCACCTGCTGCTGCGCTTCGAGCAGGGCAGGTGGCTCGGAATCGACAACGGCTCACTGAACGGCATCTACGTCAACGGCCAGCGGGTGCCGATGGTCGACATCCGCGACGGCCAGTGCGTCAACCTGGGCAACCCGGACGGCCCCCGGCTGTCCTTCGAGGTCGGGCGACACCAGGGCC
>NZ_QMEX01000113.1 GCF_003284925.1 Mycolicibacter senuensis | reverse complement strand
GGGACATGGTGGTGGCGAACGGGTGCGTGGCGTCGACGACGGCGTCGTAGTCGGCCAATACCGCACGCAGCCCGTCGATTCCGCCGAATCCGCCGATACGCACCGCCCCGACCGGCAGCCGCGGGTTGGCCACCCGGCCGGCCAGGGAGGTGGTGACGTCCACGCCGGCGCGCACCAATCGGTCAGCCAGGGCTCGGGCTTCGGCGGTCCCGCCGAGCAGCAACAGTCGCGTCACGGTCCCCCCGCCGCCAAGAACGACAGACCCGGTGGCGGCCCGCCGCGCGTCAACTCCAGCAGGGCATCGACATCCAGGTGCTGCTCGACCAGATCAGCCAGCAAGTCGAGCCGGCGTTCGCGGGCGCCCGGAAACGACACCCCGGAGGGTTTCATCCCGAGGCTTTCGGCGAGAAATTCGGCGCGCAGCGCGTCCCTTTCGAAACTTCCGTGCCGCATGGTGCCGAACACTCGACCGGCACGCACGCCGCCGAGAAAGTCCTGCACCCGCTCGCCCCGGCTGATCCGGCCGTGGTGTATCTCGTATCCACCGTCGGACAGCCGCAGCACTTTGTCTGCACCGAAACAGGTTTCGACGTCCAGCAGACCCAGGCCGGTCACCTGGCCCGGTGCGCCCTCGATCCCCTCCGGGTCGCGGATCGACCGGCCCAGCATCTGAAAACCCCCGCAGATCCCCAGCACCGGCTTGCCCGCCGCGGCGTGCGCGACGATCGCGTCATCCAGTCCGCGCGAGCGCAGCCAACCCAGATCGGACGCCGTGGCGCGGGTCCCCGGCAGCACCACCAAGTCGGCATCGGACAGCGCGCGCGGGTCCGAAGCGAATACCACGTCCAGGTCGGGTTCCAGGCCGAGTGCGTCCAAATCGGTGAAATTGCTGATCCGCGGCAGCCGTATCACCGCCACCCGTCGCGCCCCGGTACGCGCCGAGCGTCTGCCGTCCAGCTCCAGGGCGTCCTCGGAATCCAGCCACAGCTCGGGATGCCACGGCAGCGTGCCAAAGACCCGGCGCCCGGTGCGGCGCTCCAATTCCCGCAACCCCGGTTGCAGCAGCCCGGCGTCCCCGCGGAACTTGTTCACGATAAACCCGGTGATCAGCGCCTGATCCTCCGCATCGAGCAACGCGACGGTGCCGAAGAACCCCGCGAACACCCCGCCCCGGTCGATGTCTCCGACAACCACCGTCGGCAGATCGGCGTGGCGGGCCAGCCCCATGTTCACGAAATCGCTGTCCCGCAAGTTGATCTCGGCCGGGCTGCCGGCGCCCTCGGCGATGATCACGTCGTAGCGGGCCGCCAGATCGTCATAGGCCCCGTGGGCGGCGTCGGCCAACGCCCGGCGCCCCTCCCGCCAGTCCGACGATGAGACCTCCCCCCAGGGCCGGCCCATGAGCACCACGTGGCTGCGCTGGTCGCTGCCGGGTTTGAGCAACACCGGGTTCATCGCCGGCTCGGGGACCGCGCGCGCGGCCAGCGCCTGAACCCATTGCGCCCGGCCGATCTCCGTCGCGATCCCGTCGGCCCCCACGCACACCATCGAGTTGTTCGACATGTTCTGCGCCTTGTAGGGAGCCACTCTTATCCCGCGGCGTGTCAGCGCCCGGCACAGCCCGGTGCTCACCACGGTTTTGCCGGCGTCGCTGGTGGTTCCGGCGATCAGCAGCCCCGCCATCAGGGCCTGCGCACCAGGAAGATGTCCATCACCCAGCCGGCCTCGGCGCGGGCTGCGCGGCGGGCGTCGACGAGCTGCCCTGCGACGTCGCCGACCCGGCCGTGCACCAACCGCTCCCCCGCGGCACCGAGGTTGGCGCCCCACCAGATCGTCCAGTCGGCCAGCGCGGAAAGATCCAGCCCGTCGGGGTTGAGCATCGCGACGATGTTGTCCTGACCGGCGCCCACGGCCTCCCAAAGCCGCCGCCCGGTGGTGATGTGCACCGGCCTGCCCACCTCGTGCAGCACCATGCGGTGTCGGGCGGCCAGCAGCTGCGGGGCGCTGATACCTGGCAGTACCTGGTACTCCAGTTCTACGCCAAGGGTTTTCATTCGCTCCACGATGCGGATCGTCGAATCGTACAGCGAGGGGTCACCCCACACCAGAAATGCCGCGGTGCCGCCGTGGGCCCGCAGCACCTCGGCGTAGCGCGCCGCTCGGGCGGCATGCCAGTCGGCGACGGCGCGGGTATACCCGGGGCCGGTCAACTCCGGTGAGCGGTCGCGGGGCGGGTCGGCGACGGTGACCACCGGGACTGCGGGGGCGTAGGCGTCCACTATCGCGCGGCGCAGCGCCAGCAGGCCGTCCTCGGATCCCTTGGCTGCGGCCAACACGTAGTCGACGCTGCGCAGCACCTCGGCGGCCTCGGCCGTGACGTGCTGGGGGCCCATGCCGACACCGAGGATCCAGACCTGCAGCGCCATTACCGGTCCTCCAAATCCCCTTCGACGTCCAGGTAGGCCTGCTGCAGCGCCGCCATGGTCTGCGGATCGGGGTCGGCCCACAGGCCCCGGTCGGCGGCCTCCTGGAGTCGCTCCACGATGCCCTGCAGCGCCCACGGGTTGGACTTGTCGAGGAACTCGCGGGTCTGCGGATCCAGCACGTATTCCGCTGCGAGCTTCTCATACATCCAGTCGTGCACCACCCCGGCGGTGGCGTCGAAACCGAACAGGTAGTCCACGGTGGCGGCCAGTTCGAAGGCGCCCTTGTAGCCGTGCCGGCGCATCGCGGAGATCCAGCGCGGGTTGACCACCCGGGCCCGAAACACCCGGGCGGTCTCCTCGGCCAGCGTGCGGGTGCGCACCGCATCCGTCGACGTCGAGTCGCCCACATAGGCTTTCGGATCCGTGCCGGTCAGCGCTCGCACCGTCGCGATCATGCCGCCGTGGTAGACGAAGTAGTCATCGGAGTCGGCGATGTCGTGCTCGCGGGTGTCGATGTTCTTGGCAGCAACTTTGATCCGGCGGTAGTTGGTGCGCATGTCATCCGCGGCCGCACAGCCGTCCAGTCCGCGGCCGTAGGCAAACCCGCCCCAGGCGGTGTAGACCTCAGCCAGATCCTTGTCGTCGCGCCAGGTTCCGGACTCGATCAGCTGCAGGATGCCGGCCCCGTACGAGCCGGGCGCGGAACCGAAGACGCGGGTGGTGGCCCGGCGCAGGTCGCCGTGCTCCGCCAGGTCGGCGCGGGCGTGGGCGGCCACGAAGTTCGACTCGGCTGGCTCGTCGAGCGTCGCCACCAGTTGCACGGCATCGTCGAGCATCGTCACCACGTGCGGGAACGCGTCCCGGAAGAATCCCGAGATGCGCACCGTCACATCGATGCGTGGACGCCCCAACTCCTCCAGGGAGATGACCTCCAGTCCCGCTACCCGCCGGGAGGCCTCATCCCAGTCGGGTCGCACCCCGAGTAGGGCCAGCACCTCGGCGACGTCGTCGCCGGACGTGCGCATCGCGGAGGTCCCCCACACCGACAGCCCCACCGACTCCGGATAGCGGCCGGTGTCGTCGAGGTAGCGCCGCACCAGCGAGTCCGCCATCGCCTGCCCGGTCTGCCACGCCAGCCGGGACGGCACCGCCCGCGGGTCGACGGTGTAGAAGTTGCGGCCGGTGGGCAGCACGTTGACCAGACCGCGCAGCGGTGATCCGGACGGTCCCGGCCGCACGAATCCACCTGCCAGCGCATGCAGCACCGAGTCCAGCTCGGCTGCGGTGCCGGCCAGCCGCGGAACCACTTCGGTGGCAGCGAATCTCAGCACCCGGCACACCTCCGGGTCGGGGTGCAGCGTGTCGGCGACGCGGGCGTCCCAGCCGGCGGCCTCCATGGCCTCGACCAGTTCCCGGGCACGGTCCTCGATCTCGTCGACGACGGCGGCAGCAGCGTCTTCCTTCAAACCCAACGCGGCCCGCAGCCCCGGCACCGCGTGGTCCACCCCGCCCCACACCTGCGGGGCGCGCAGGATCGCCAGCACCAGGTTGATGCGCTCGGCTCCGGCCGGGGCGCCGCCGAGCACGTGCAGTCCGTCGCGGATCTGGGCGTCCTTGATCTCGCAGAGCCAGCCGTCGACGTGCAGCAAGAAGTCGTCGAACTGCTCGTCCTCGGGCCGCTCGTCCAGGCCCAGATCGCGGTGCATCTCCGCGGCGCGCATCAGGTTCCAGATCTCGCCGCGGATCGCCGGCAGCTTGCCGGGATCCATGGTGGCGATGTTGCCGTACTCGTCGAGCAGCTGCTCCAGCCGGGCGATGTCGCCGTAGGACTCCGCGCGCGCCATCGGCGGGATCAGGTGGTCGACGATGGTGGCGTGCGCGCGCCGTTTGGCTTGCGCGCCCTCGCCGGGATCGTTGACCAGGAACGGGTAGATCAGCGGCAGGTCGGCGATCATGGCGTCGGTGGCGCAGCTCGCCGACAGCGCCGCGGTCTTGCCGGGCAGCCATTCCATCGAGCCGTGCTTGCCCAGGTGGATCACCGCGTGCGCCCCGAAACCGTGTGCCAGCCAACGGTATGCGGCCAGGTAGTGGTGGCTCGGCGGCAGCTCCGGGTCGTGGTAGATGGCCACCGGGTTCTCCCCGAAGCCGCGCGGCGGCTGGATCATCAGCACGACGTTGCCGGATCGCAATGCGGCCAGCACGATCTCGCCGGCATCGTTGACGAACAGGGTGCCCGGGGCCGGGCCCCACGCCGCGGTCATCGAGTCGCGTAGCTCGTCGGGCAGCTCGGCGGTCCACTGCGCGTACTGCTGCGCGGTAACCCGTACCTGGGCCTCGGTCAGCTGCGCGGCGGACAGCCAGTCCTCGTCCTGGCCACCGGCCTCGATCAGGTTGTGGATCAACCGATCCCCCGCCTGCGTCTCGTCAGCGATGTCGAGCACCCCGAAACCGTCGCCGACGTCGTAGCCGGCGTCGGCCAGCCGGTGCAGCAACCGCACCGCCGAGGCCGGGGTGTCCAGCCCGACCGCGTTGCCGACCCGGGAGTGCTTGGTGGGGTACGCCGAGAGCACCAGCGCCAGCTTCTTGTCGGCGTTCGGGATACGGCGCAGCACAGCGTGGTTGACCACCACACCCGCGACCCGGGCACAGCGTTCGGGGTCGGCGGCGTAGTGCGGCAGCCCGTCGTCGTCGATCTCCTTGAAGGAGAACGGCACCGTGATGATCCGGCCGTCGAACTCCGGGATGGCGATCTGGGTGGCCGAATCCAGCGGGGTGACGCCGTCGTCGTTGACCGCCCAGTCCGCCCGCGACGACGCCAGGCACAAGCCCTGAAACACCGGAATATCCAGTGCGGCGACCTGTTCGATGTCCCAGGCGCCGTCGTCGTCGCCGGCACCCACGGTCGCGGTGGCGTTCATCGCGCCGCCGGCCGCCAGCATGCAGACCACCACCGCATCCAGGGTGCCGAGCGCCTCGAACAGCTCGTCTGGGGCGTTGCGTAGCGACGCGGCGAAGATCGGCACCCCGACCGCCCGGCCGGTGGCGTCGATGGCGTCGGCCAGCGCGTGGGCGAACCCGGCGTTGCCGCTGACTTCGTGGGCCCGGTAGTACAGCACCCCGACCCGTACCGCATCGGGCGCCTCATTCGGCTCGCGAGACCCGTATCCCCATTCCGGGATCACCGACGGCTCGTCGAAGCCCTCGCCGGTCAGCAACACCGTGTCACACAGGAACGCGTGCAGCTGCGCCAGATTCGCCGGCCCGCCCTCGGCGAGGTAGGCGTGCGCCTGCGCCGCCAGCCCGATCGGGACCGTCGAGCACTCCATCAGCTCGGCGTTGGGTGATCGCTCGCCGCCGAGCACCACCACCGGCAGACCCGTGGCGCGCAGCAGCGTCAGCTCGGCGTCGATCTCCGCGGACGACCCCAGGATCCGCAGCACCACGACATCCGCCCCGTCGAGCACCGGTTCGATGTCCTGGCGCGCCGGGTTGCCCAGGTTGTAGGCCGCTCCGCTGGCGCGGGCCGACAGCAGGTCGGTGTCGGACGTGGACAGCAAGGCGATGCGCCGGGCATCAGACATCGGGGTTCCTCCTCGGGGTTCGCGCCCCATTCGGTCGGGTGTCCCGCGGCCAGTATCTGGCTGACGGCGCACCACGAACCGCGCCGCTCACAGTGGCGGAACCGCCCCGGAATCATTCGGCGGTCCCAGTGCCGGCTCGCCTCCGCCGCCCCTTCGGGCCACCTCCGTCGAGCCTCGCTGGACCGCCGGAATTACACCGGGTTCCTGACGCCACGAGACGGCGGCCAGCCTAGCCCAGCACGGCATGCAAGAATGTCGCCGGTAAGGCGATGGCAACACAGTGAGGAAGCCGGTGCGAATCCGGCGCGGTCCCGCCACTGTCATCGGGGAGTGACCCTCATCGGCCACGGTCCGCCACGTGTGGGACTGGAAGGCGAGGCGAGCAGTGATCCGAGAGCCAGGAGACTCACGTCATCGCGTCCTGCGAACCGGGGCGGTGTACCCCGAGGAAGCTGATGCACGCCCATGTTCCGTGCGCTGCGGGTAGTTCCCGTGCTGGCCACCGCGCTGGCCCTGTCGCTGGCCGGCTGCTCGGCCGAGCACGCCCCCCGCACCGCCGACGGGCGGCAGGACTGCATTACCGACTTCGATCCACACGCCGACTACTTTCCCGACAAGTCGACGCTGTCCGAGGCCACCAACTTCACCATCGAATACCACCGCAGCTACCAGATCCTGACGGTGCACCGCCCCTACCTCGGCGGCACACCGGTGTCCTATGTGCTGGTGCGCTGCGGGGCGCCGGCCCCGGCACTGAGCGGCGAACTGGCTGCCGCCCAACGCATCACCGTTCCGGTGCGCAGTCTGTATTCGGGCTCGACGACCCATCTGGCGATGATCACCGAACTCGACAAGGCCGACGTGGTGACCGGGGTGGCGAGCCCGGCCGCGGTCGCCGACCCGCAGCTCCGCGAGCGCATCGACGCCGGTGCGACCGTCGGCTACGCACCCGGCGGGCAGGTCAACATCGAAAGCGTGCTGCACGCCGGCCCCGACGTGCTGGTCACCCAGGGCATGGACGACGCCGGCTACCCCAAGCTGCGTGAAGCCGGCCTGCCGGTGGTCGCCGACGCCGAATGGCTGGAGGCCACCCCACTGGGCCGCGCCGAGTGGATCAAGATGTTCGCCGCGCTGACCGGCGCCGAACGCCGGGCCGGGCAGGTCTACCAGGGCATCCGCCAGCGCTACCGGGCGCTGGCGGCGCAGGCCTCGGCGGCCGCGCCCACCGAGGTGCTCCTCGGCACCATGTACTCGGGCCACTGGTCCATGCCCACCGGCGCCAGTTACTCCGGGCGGCTGGTAGCCGACGCCGGCGGCAGCTACCCGTGGCTCGCCGACGACGGCGCCGAGAGCCGGCAGCTGAATTTCGAATCGGTCTACACCCGCGCGGCAGACGCACCGGTGTGGCTGGTCACCGACGACTGGGCAACCGTCGATGACGCGGTGGCACGCGACAGCCGCTACCGCGAACTCGCCGCGGTCCGCACCGGCCAGGTGTGGTCGGCGACCAAGGCGATCGGACCCGGTGGGGGCAACTTGTACTGGGAACGCGGCACCGCGCGACCGGATCTGCTGCTCGGCGACCTGGTCGCCATCCTGCATCCCGAGCTGGCCGATCGCGGCCACGACTTCGAGTTCTACCGGCAGGTGCCGCGATGACGGCCGCCGCGGTGCGGCCGGGGCGCGCCACGCTGGTGCTGGCCGGGCTGATCGCCGCGGTGCTGGTGCTGGCGCTGCTGGGGCTGGCGTTGGGGCCGGTGCGGGTACCGCTGGCCGACACCGTGCGGGTGCTGTTCGGCGCCGACGCATCCGATCCGCGCTGGCAGGTGATCGTGGCCAACATGCGGCTGCCGCGGGTGCTCACCGCGCTGGCCGCCGGATCCGCCCTCGGGGTCGCCGGCCTGCAACTGCAGACGCTGTTCCGCAACACCCTGGCCGACCCCTACATCCTCGGGGTCAGCTCCGGGGCCAGCCTGGGTGTGGCGCTGGTGGTGCTGGCCGGCGGTGCCGCCGGCGCCGGCTTTCGCACCACCGGCGGCAGCCGCGCCGGGGAGGTGCTCGCCGCGGCACTCGGCGCGGCGGCGATGTTGACGCTGGTGCTGGTGTTGTCGCGCTGGACCCGGTCGGCGGCGACGCTGCTGCTGATCGGGGTAATGATCGGAGCGGCCAGCACCGCGCTGGTGAGCCTGGCGCTGGTGTACTCCGACCCGCAACGGGTGCAGCAGTACCTGCTGTGGGGCTTGGGCAGTTTCGCCGCGACCGGCTGGGCCGACCTGCGGCTGCTGCTGCCGCTGGTGGCCGTCGGGCTGATCACCGCGGCGATGACGATCCGGCCGCTCAACGCCCTGCTGCTCGGGGAGAGTTACGCGGCGACCATGGGCATCAACGTGCACCGCGCCCGCATCGTCACGGTCGCCTCGGCATCATTGCTGGCGGGGGTGACGACTGCGTTCTGCGGGCCGATCGGCTTCCTCGGGCTGGTGGTTCCGCACGTGGCCCGCATCGCCGTGGGCACCTCCGATCATCGGCTGGTGCTGCCGACGGTGATGTTGCTGGGTGCGGTCGCCGCGCTGGCGTGCGGCATCGTCAGCCAGGTCCCGGGCAGCGATCTGGTCATCCCGATCAACGCGGTGACCGCGCTGGTCGGAGCGCCGGTGGTGATCACCGTGCTACTGCGGGCCCGCCGCGGATCGGGGATGCCATCATGACGGCCCGCATGATCCCGGCGGTTCAGCGAGGCTCGACGGAGGAGAGCCGAAGCTGGGACCGCCGCATGGTCCCGGCGGTTCAGCGAGGCTCGACGGAGGAGAGCCGAAGCTGGGACCGCCGCATGGTCCCCGCCGCCGTCGAGTTGGCCGGCCTGGCGATCGGCTACCGGCACCGTCGCCGCTCGACGACGGTGGCCACCGGCTTGAGCGCGCAGGCCCGCCGCGGCGAGCTGACCGTGCTGATCGGCCCCAACGGCGCCGGCAAGTCCACCTTGATCCGCACCCTGGCCGGATTGCAGCCCGCACTCGGCGGCCGGGTGCTGCTGGACGGCGCCGACCTGACCGGCCTGCCCCGCGACGAACTGGCCCGCCGCGTCGCGGTGGTGTTGACCGAGCGGATCGACCCGGGTCTGCTGTCGGCGCGGGCGCTGGTGGGGCTGGGCCGTATCCCGCATCTGGGGTTGGGGTCTCGGCTGCGTCCCGCCGACGAAGAGATCATCGACTGGGCGCTGGCCGCGACCGGTGCCCAGCATCTGGCGTCGCGGCCGGCCGTGGAGTTGTCCGACGGTGAATGCCAGCGCGTGCTGACCGCGCGTGCGCTGGCGCAGCAGCCCGGCCTGCTGATCCTCGACGAGCCGACCGCGTTCCTGGACGTCTCGTCGCGGGCCGGGCTGTTCGGGCTGCTGCGCAAGCTGGCCCGCGACCAGCAGTTGGCGGTGGTGCTGAGCACCCACGACCTGGAATTGGCGCTGCGGGTGGCCGACCGGGTGTGGCTGCTGGATCCGGCGGGCACGTTGGTGGATACCGTCGGCGAGGAGCTGATGCTGTCCGGCCGAATCGGGGCGTTGTTCGACACTGACACACTGCGTTTCGACGCGGCCAGCGGCATGTTCGCGTTCGACACCGCAGCCGGTGAGCGCCGCTCCGCCCGCATCGACGCCGACGAACCGTTGCGCACCGCGCTGCTGCGGGTGCTGTCGCGGGAGGGCTGGGACAGCGCCGAGCCAGGCGAGAACTGTGAACTTCTCGTCACCGCAACCGATCCCGGCGCGGTCACGCTGCGCTGCGCAACGTCGACCACGCGCACCGCGATGCGCGACCTGCCGCAACGGCTGCGCGCTCTGCCCGCCGGCCCACACCGCTGCACGCCGGCCGACCGGGTGGTCTCCGCGTTGGCCGAACTCGCGGACGTCAGCCCGTATTTCGGCGTGTCCACCGGGCCGGTCGAAGGCGGCGGCTGGCGACCGGTGACGCAGCTCTATGCCGACGAACAGCTGCTCGCCGGCGTGGTGGGCACCGTGCGAGACCGGATCGGAGCATCCGATTTTCGGGTGTCCGCCTCGACGTTCTTCCTGGGCTTCGCGGCGCGGCTGTGGTCGATCGGGCTGGGCGGGATCGCCGAGCACGGCCTGCTGTTGGACCTTGACCCCGATGAGCTCTGGTACTCCGAGTCCGAGGGCACGATACGGCTGCACCTGGCGAATCCGGTGGCCTGGCAGGGGCCGGACCCGGCGTCTCGGCTCGCCGACATGGTCCTGAGCAGGCACCTGACACCGCTGGCCGCCGCGGTGCGACGGCTCGGTTCGATCTCGGAGAAACTGCTGTACGGCAACGCCGCCTCGGCCGTGTTGGGCGCCGCCCGTGCGCTGCACCGCCATCACGGTGCACAGCTGGCGGCCGAACCGTGCTGGGAGCTCGCACGAACGGTGTGCGAGGACGAACGGCTCAGCGACACAATCTGTTTCAACGACTCAGGCACCGACTACCGGCGCGCCACCTGCTGCCTGTTCTACCGCACGCCCGGCGGCGGGCTGTGCATCGACTGCGCACTCACTCGTAAGCCCGAGATTCGCACACCCGATAGGAAGGGATTCAGATGACCGAAACCACCACCGAGATCGTCGCCGATCCCCCGATCGTCGACACCGAAGACCGTGGCCGCGAACAGCTGTGGCCGCTGCCCACCGATCAGCAGAGCCTGCTGGATCTCCTGCACCTGTGCTTCGACGAGTACTGGGACGAGATCTGGTTCGGCATCATCATGCAGGGTGCCGCCTGGGAGGTGGCCGCACCGAATGCCCCGCGCAAGATCGCGATGCTCGACGGCTACGCCACCGTTGATTTCGGCCGCTGGCACTTTCACCTGTGCATCGGCAAGCACCGGGCCAGCGGCTCGGAGCTGGGCCGGATCCGCCGGTGCACCCGCGCCGAGCTGTATCGCCGGATCGGCAAGGACGGCAACCCGATGTCGTGGGGCGTGCGACTCTACAACGGCCGCGACGAGCAGATGATGACGCTGATGCTGCCCAACCCGTTCCTCACCAACGACCAGCAGATCCGCGAGGAGCCCGAGTGGGGCCAGCTGGAACTGTGGGACAAGCTGCGCGAGAAGTACCTGGGGTTGGGCCCGGACCCGTTGGACCGCAGCGGGGCTCGGATCCGCTGCGGCGGTTAGCAAGGCTCGACGAAGGAGAGCCGAAGCTGGACCGCCGCATCAGACCCAGCGGTTAGCAAGGCCCGACGAAGGAGAGCCGAAGCTGGACCGCCGCATCCGACCCGGCGGTTAAGACTCCTCGCCCGGCCAGGTATTGGGGACCATCGGGCTGACCGCGCCGCCGCCGAATCCGTCGTCGGCCAGCGAGGTCAGCCCGGCCGGGCGGGCGCCCGCCACCCGGCGCGACCCGCCGGCGAAGCCTTGTGCCGCACCCCGATCCGAGGCCGCCACCAGCGCAGGCTCGGGTTCGAGGTCCATGTACTCATGGCCGCGGCCCAACATGTCGGCCGTCGGCTTGCGCCGCCGCCGCCGGGGTGCGGTCTGCTCGGCCGCCTCGGCTGCGGGGACGTCCACGCTGTCCGGCTTGGGCACCGGCTTCTTGCGGGCACTGGTTCCTGATGCGCGTCGGGCACCCATGTCCAGGCCGCCGACCATGTACATGTAGGCCGGCATGGTGACCGACGGCGG
>NZ_QMEX01000112.1 GCF_003284925.1 Mycolicibacter senuensis | reverse complement strand
CATCGGCTCCCAACGCGGACACCCCGCTGAACGCGTCACCCGGATCGAGCAGTCCGGCCGCGTCGAAATCGGTCGGGATGTTGAAGTCGCCGAACGGGGTTACCAGGGTGTCGGTGATGGAGTTGGCGGCGCCCTCCGCTCCTGGGATGTCGGTGTAGATATTCGCGAATCCGTTGCCGAAGTTCATGACGTCATAGACCGTGCCGACGGTGGGAAGGTCCGATGTGGTGGCGTCACTGGCCGGATCGACGTCGGTGATCGTGAACTGTGTGTTGTGGATACCGCCGAACAGGTTTGTGACGTTCTCGCTGGCGGTGACGCTGCCGAGGTCAGTGGCGTCGGTCCCGCTGCCGCTGGTGATATCGAACGACTGATCGCCCTCGGCCACCTGGAACAGTGGCGGGGCGCTGAACAGCGGGCTGAGTGGGGTGAACCCCTCCGAACCGTCGGCCTGGACGGGGCTGAAGGTGGTGTCACCGATGGTGAAGCTGTCGCCGGCGCCGGGCGTCGCATCGGTGGACGTCAGGTCACTGGAAGTGGTGTCTGGTGTGCCACCGGGGGTGGCGTCCGGCGCACCGGTGACCGGCAAGCCACCGGTATCACCGATCGGCTGCGGGCTGGTCGCGTCCGGCGCGGCTGTCAGCGCGCCGAGGCCGCCGAGCTCGGGTGCGTTCGCGTCCGGGCTGAGCGTGCCGATGTCGCCGAGCGGCGTCGTGCCGCCGGTTCCCGCCATGCTGCTTGTCAGGCCGACCGGTATTGCGGTGCTGCCGATGTCACCCGCCGCGCCCACACCATTGTCGGCAGAAGCGATCGTTGCGGGCAGGATTGTGGTCGTGAGTAGTCCGGCGGTGGCCCCACCGACCGACAATATGATCCGACGATTCATTTCGGTGCGTTCCTTCCGTCTTTGTTGTCCCGGGCATGAGCTCACCTTTGAACTCGCCCGGGCGCCGGTGAACATCGCCAATCACCCGGCGTCCGCGCGCAATAGACCGCGATACGAACGCGACGCATCAATGCTGTTGGGCGACAACGTATGTCCGAACGCCCGGGACGCTGGCTGAGCCCCCTCGGCATCCTCGTCAGACGCTAACGGGTCGCGACCGCGGCCACCACCCCTGTCAGCGGATATTTCAACAGTTAATCTCAATGTAGAGAATCGCCATCATCGATTGACGCACGTAAGGCCGACGATGTAAGTCATTGGGGCAGTTAACTTGCGGGTAGAACAAGCATTTGTCCTAGTCTGGTCTCAGCGGAATCAAAGTAATCCTGTTGGCGGAATGGAACTTTCGGTTTGACCGATCCGAGGCGGGCTGCACACTGATCGCTATGGAACTGCGCCAGCTGAAACATTTCGTCGCCGTGGCCGAAGAGTTGCACTTCACCCGGGCGGCAGCGAAAGTCCACGTGGTGCAGTCCACCCTGTCGGCCTCGATCAGCGGCTTGGAAGCCGAGCTCGGTACCGCGCTGCTGGTGCGAAACAATCGTCGCGTCGACCTGACCACCGCCGGGCAGGCATTGCTGCCGGACGCGCAGCATGCGCTGGCCGCCGCAGAGCGGGCGCGTGCCGCCGTCGACGCGGTCCGGGGGTTGTTGTCCGGGCAGCTGCGCATCGGGGCGATCAAGGGGCTGGGAACCGTCGACCTGCCCGCGCTGCTGACGCGGTATCACCGGAGCTTCCCACGCATCGAGATCACGCTGCGTCACGATCCCATCGACCAGGAGACCGCCGACGGCGGGCTGGACCTCGCCTTCGTCAGCCGACCCTTCGACGGCAGTCGTGTCAAGGAGCTGTCACTGGGCGCCGAGCACCTGGTGCTGGCGGTACGACACGACGACCCGCTCGCCGGCACCGGCACCGTCGCCCTGACCGACCTGCAGCAGCGCGAGTTCGTCGAACGCCGGGCCGAGCTGCGGACTCGAATGCACATCGACAGCATCTGCGCCGAGCTCGGTTTCGAGCGGAACATCTGCGCGGAATCCAACACGCCCGACGATCTGGTCGACCTGGTCGCGGCCGGCCTGGGTATTGCCCCGCTGCCGCCGGCGCTGGTGGCGAAGTCCGAGCACATCGTCGCGGTGGCGACCGACCCGGCAATCCCGCGCGACTTGGCGCTGATCACCCCGGGGGAGCGGGCGCCCTCGCCGGCGGCTGCGGCATTCCTCGGCGAGCTGCTGTCGACCGGTGCCGGGAAGCCCGAGATGTCGGGTCGCCGGGAGCCGTCTGCGGTGTGAAAGCCCCCTGCGGCCTCACCGGGTCGGTAGGCTCTCACCCGATCCGGGGGGCTGACAACGGAGTGAGTGATAGTGGAATTTCAGGGCAAGATCGATCTCGACATCCGTGATTCCGAACCGGACTGGGGGCCGTTCGCCGCGCCGACCGCCCCCGCGGGCGCACCCAATGTGCTCTACCTGGTCTGGGATGACATCGGCATCGCCACCTGGGACTGCTTCGGCGGGCTGGTAGAGATGCCGGCGATGAGCCGGATCGCCGAACGTGGCGTCCGGCTGTCCCAGTTCCACACCACCGCGCTGTGCTCCCCGACCCGAGCGGCGCTGCTCACCGGCCGCAACGCCACCAGTGTCGGCATGGCCACCATCGAGGAGTTCACCGACGGATTCCCCAACTGCAGCGGGCGCATCCCCTTCGAAACCGCGCTGCTGAGTGAGGTTCTCACCGAACGCGGCTGGAACACCTTCTGCGTCGGCAAGTGGCACCTGACCCCGCTGGAAGAGTCCAACATGGCCAGCACCAGACGGCACTGGCCCACGCAGCGCGGATTCGAACGGTTCTACGGGTTCATGGGCGGTGAGACAAACCAGTGGTACCCGGACCTGATCCACGACAACCACCCCGTCGCGCCACCGGCGACACCCGAAGATGGCTACCACCTGTCCAAGGACATCGCCGACAAGACAATCGAATTCATCCGCGACGCCCAGACGATCGCGCCGGGCAAGCCCTGGTTCGGCTATGTCTGCCCAGGCGCCGGTCACGCCCCGCACCACGTCTTCACCGAATGGGCTGATCGCTACGCCGGACGGTTCGACATGGGTTATGAGCAGTACCGGGAGATCGTGCTGGCCAACCAGAAGAAGCTGGGCCTGGTGCCACCGGACACCGAGCTCTCCGAGGTCAACCCCTACGCCGATGTCACCGGTGTTGACGGCCAGCCGTGGCCAGCGCTGGACACCGTGCGCCGGTGGGAGAGCCTGGACGACGACGAGAAGCGACTCTTCGCCCGGATGGCAGAGGTGTTCGCCGGGTTCCAGAGCTACACCGACGCCCAGATCGGCCGGATCCTGGACTATCTCGAGGAATCCGGACAACTCGACAACACCATCGTGGTGGTGATCTCCGACAACGGGGCCAGTGGCGAGGGCGGGCCCAACGGCTCGCCGAATGAGAACAAGTTCTTCAACGGCTACATCGACACCGTCGAGGAGGCGATGAAGCTCTTCGACGAGCTGGGCACGCCGGAGACCTACAACCACTACCCGATCGGGTGGGCGATGGCGTTCAACACGCCCTACAAGCTCTACAAGCGCTACGCATCACACGAGGGCGGCATCGCCGATCCCGCGATCGTGAGCTGGCCCAAGGGAATCGCTGCTCGCGGCGAGGTGCGCGACACCTACGTCAACGTGTGCGATGTGACTCCGACAGTCTATGACTTGATCGGTATCACCCCGCCCGACACCGTTCGCGGCATCACCCAGCGGCCACTGGAAGGTGTCAGTTTCAAAGCCGCACTGCAAGATCCGGACGCCGACACCGGAAAACACACCCAGTTCTACACGATGCTCGGCACCCGTGGGATCTGGCACCGGGGCTGGTTCGCCAACACCGTGCACGCCGCGACCCCATCCGGCTGGGGCCACTTCGACGCCGACCGCTGGGAGCTCTACAACCTCGCCGAGGACCGCAGTCAGTGCCGTGACCTAGCCGCTGAGCATCCAGAGAAACTCGCGGAACTCCAAGCGCTGTGGTTCGCCGAGGCGGAGAAATACAACGGGCTGCCGCTGGCCGACCTCAACATCTTCGAGATGACGAGCCGGCAGCGGCCGTACCTGTCCCGTGACCGCACCAGCTACACCTACTATCCGCACACCGCCGAGGTGCCGATGGGGGCATGCGTGGAGCTGCGCGGCCGCTCGTTCTCGGTGCTGGCCCGGGTCGCGGTGGAATCCGCCGCCGCCGAGGGTGTGTTGTTCAAACACGGAGCACGCCACGGCGGCCATGCGCTGTTCGTCCAGAGTGGCCGGCTGCACTACGTCTACAACTTCTTGGGGGAGCGCGAACAGTGGTTGTCATCGCCTGACCCGATTCCGTTGGGGCAGCATATTTTCGGGGTGCGTTTCGATCGGCGCGGTGTCGTCGAGGGTAGTCACACGCCGGTCGGGGAGGCTGCGCTCTACATCGATGACACGGTGGTCGCGACGCTGTCCGACATGATCACCCAGCCGGCAGCGTTCGCGTTGGCGGGTGGCGGGGTGAGCGTCGGGCGCAATACCGGACAGGCGGTGTCATCGGCGTACCGGGCGCCGTTCGGCTTCACCGGCGGGACCATCGCCGAGGTTGCCGTCGACATCAGCGGCGAGCCCTATGTCGATGTGAAAGCGAGTCTGGCAGCGGCGTTTTCGCGGGATTGATGCGATGCTGACAGAACTCGTCGATATCCCCGGCGGTGTCTTCCGGATGGGGTCGACGAGCTTCTACCCCGAAGAGGCGCCGATCCACACCGTGGCCGTGGCCGCGTTCGCGATCGAGCGGCATCCGGTGACCAATGCCCAGTTCGCCGAATTCGTCGCTGCAACCGGGTATGTCACCGTCGCCGAGCAGGAACCCGACCCGGTGTATGCCGCCGAGCCGGGCGCCCTGGTCTTCACCCCGACCGCCGGGCCGGTCGACCTGCGCGACTGGCGGCAGTGGTGGCGGTGGGTGCCCGGCGCGAGTTGGCGGCATCCGCTCGGTCCGCACAGCAGCATCGAGCACAAGCCGGATCACCCGGTGGTCCAGGTCGCCTACCCCGATGCGGCCGGCTACGCGCGCTGGGCGGGGCGGCGACTGCCCGCCGAAGCCGAATGGGAGTACGCCGCCCGCGCCGGCACGTCCAGCACCTACCCCTGGGGCGAGGAGGAGAAGCCGGGCGGGGAACTGATGGCCAACACCTGGCAGGGCGCCTTTCCCTACCGCAACGACGGCGCGCTGGGCTGGTCCGGAACCTCCTCGGTGGGCAGCTTCCCGCCCAACGGCTGGGGGCTGCTGGACATGATCGGCAACGTCTGGGAGTGGACCACCACCGAGTTCTGCGGGCATCACCGCCTGGACCCACCGCCCAAGTCCTGTTGCGCGCCCGACGGCCCCGCCGACCCGGGCGTCAGCCAGACCCTCAAGGGCGGATCGCACCTGTGCGCGCCGGCGTACTGCCACCGCTACCGGGCCGCGGCACGCTCCCCGCAGTCACAGGACACCGCAACCAGCCACATCGGGTTCCGCTGCGTGGTGGGCTAACTACCCCGGGCGAGCGTGCGTGTTTGTACGCAACGCGCCGGGCCAAGACGTACACAGACGCACGTTCACCGGCCTTGAACGGGCCCGACCCAGCGATGAAAGGCGTCTGCGTCGACATTGCTGCCGCACACGATGGTGACCACGTGCCGGCCGGCGAAGCGGTCGGGGTCTTCGAGGATCGCCGCGACGCCGAGGGCAGCCGACGGCTCGACAACGAGACCGGCATGGGCGAACAGCATCCGCATAGCGGCGACGATGGTCGATTCCTGGACCAGGACGGCGTCGTCCGCAACAAGGAGAAGGTCCTCCAGCACGGCCGGGATGGGCCGACGGCTGGCGACACCGTCGGCGATGGTGTCCGCCGAGTCGGCGGTGACAACCCGCCGGTGGTGCCACGACTGCGTCATCGCCGGGGCGCCGGCCGGCTGGACGCAGATCACCTCGACTTCGGGTGCCAGAGTTTTCAGTACGTGGCCCACGCCGGTGGCCAGCGCACTGCCGCCCAGCGCGATCAGGACCGCGTCGAACGATCCGGCGACCTCCACCAGTTCCAGCCCGATGGTCGCCGCGCCCTCGCAGGTCTCGATATCGCGGCTGTCTTCGACCAGCGGATGCCCTTCTGTTGAGCGATGGCCGCCGCCTGATCGCGCGCCACATCGAAATCGCCGTCCGCCAGCTCAAGGTGGGCTCCTAATGCGCGGATGTGGTCCAGCTTGACCGCGGGCGCAGAATGCGACGCCACGACGGTGATGTCGATTCCGCGGCGGCGACCGGACCAGGCCAGGGCGTGGCCCAAGTTGCCGACGCTGGCGCACACCGCGGCCCGCGATCCGCTGTCGACCAGCTGATTCGTCACCACCTCGGTGCCGCGAGCCTTGAAGCTGCGTACCGGGTTCGCCGTCTCGAGCTTGATGCTGAGCCGGCAGCCCAGGCTGGCCTCCAACGCCGCACAGCGATACAGCGGAGTGTCAAGAAACATCGGGTCAATCAGCTGACGCGCCGCCTGAATGCGTCCGGTGTCGAGGCGCGTCTTCCTCACCACCGCAGCGTAACGGCGGCGGCAGCGAAAGCCCCGTGGCGCGAACGTGCATAGTGGTACGACTTATCCCGGCGTGTCGAGTGCAAACACGCCCGCTCGCGGCACGGGGAGCGGCGATGGCGACGGATTTGGTGCTGGGCGGTCCGTCACCTAAGCTCTAGGGGTTGCCGAGGGCAGACCTCGGCCGGCGCAAGCTGGCCCCGCGTGCCCTTCGGCGATAAGAAGACCATGCACGACCGGGGAGATTCCGGCATGCGACTCGTCATGCCGCGCGTCGTCCCGATTATTGAGGAGATCTGGTGATTCAGCAGGAATCGCGGTTGAAGGTCGCCGACAACACCGGCGCCAAGGAGATCTTGTGCATCCGGGTGCTCGGCGGCTCGTCGCGGCGCTACGCCGGCATCGGTGATGTCATCGTCGCGACCGTCAAGGACGCCATCCCCGGCGGCAACGTCAAGCGGGGTGACATCGTCAAGGCCGTCGTGGTGCGCACCGTCAAGGAGCGTCGCCGCGCCGACGGCAGCTACATCAAGTTCGACGAGAACGCGGCCGTGATCATCAAGGCCGACAACGACCCGCGCGGAACCCGCATCTTCGGGCCGGTCGGCCGCGAGCTGCGGGAGAAGCGGTTCATGAAGATCGTCTCGCTGGCCCCGGAGGTGCTGTAGATGAAGGTCCACAAGGGCGACACCGTGCTGGTCATCGCCGGCAAGGACAAGGGCGCCAAGGGCAAGGTCCTGCAGGCCTATCCGGCCCGCAACCGGGTGCTGGTCCAGGGCGTCAACCGGATCAAGAAGCACGTCGCGAACTCGGCCAACCAGGCCGGCGCCTCCTCGGGCGGGATCGTCACGCAGGAAGCCCCGATCCACGTCTCGAACGTGATGGTCGTCGACTCCGACGGCAAGCCCACCCGGGTCGGCTACCGGGTGGACGAGGAGTCCGGCAAGAAGGTTCGCGTCTCCAAGCGCAACGGCAAGGACATCTAGAGATGACGACGGCAGAGAAGATTCAGCCCCGGCTGAAGGTGAAATACCGCGAAGAGATCCGGGACGCGCTGAACAAAGAGTTCAACTACGCCAACGTGATGCAGATCCCGGGCGTGGTGAAGGTCGTGGTGAACATGGGCGTCGGCGAAGCCGCCCGCGACGCCAAACTGATCAACAACGCGGTCAACGACCTGGCGCTGATCACCGGCCAGCGTCCGGAGATCCGCAAGGCCCGGCTGTCGATCGCTCAGTTCAAGCTGCGCGAGGGCATGCCGATCGGTGCCCGGGTGACGCTGCGCGGTGACCGGATGTGGGAGTTCCTCGACCGGCTCACCTCGATCGCGCTGCCGCGTATCCGCGACTTCCGGGGGCTGTCGCCCAAGCAGTTCGACGGCTCCGGTAACTACACCTTCGGGCTGGCCGAGCAGTCGATGTTCCACGAGATCGACGTCGACTCCATCGACCGCCCGCGTGGAATGAACATCACCGTCGTCACCTCGGCGACGAACGACGACGAAGGACGAGCGCTGCTGCGGGCACTCGGCTTTCCGTTCAAGGAGAAGTGACCTGATGGCGAAGAAGGCGTTGGTTAACAAGGCGGCCCGCAAGCCCAAGTTCGCGGTGCGCGCCTACACCCGCTGCAACAAGTGCGGCCGTCCGCGCGCGGTGCTCCGGAAGTTCGGCCTGTGCCGAATCTGCCTGCGCGAAATGGCGCACGCCGGCGAGCTGCCCGGTGTGCAGAAGAGCAGCTGGTGAGGGTGGAGGAGCAGCCTAAATGACCATGACGGACCCGATCGCGGACTTCTTGACCCGTCTGCGCAATGCCAACTCGGCGTATCACGACGAGGTGACCCTGCCGCACTCGAAGATCAAGGCCAACATCGCCGAGATCCTCAAGCGCGAGGGTTACATCAACGACTACCACGTCGAAGACGCCCGGGTGGGCAAGGCGCTGGTGGTCAACCTGAAGTACGGCCCGAACCGGGAGCGCAGTCTCGCCGGTCTGCGCCGGGTGTCCAAGCCCGGCCTGCGGGTCTACGCGAAGTCGACCAACCTGCCGCGGGTGCTCGGCGGCCTGGGCGTGGCGATCATCTCCACGTCTTCGGGTCTGCTCACCGACCGTCAGGCGGCCAGGCAGGGCGTGGGCGGCGAAGTCCTCGCGTACGTGTGGTGAGGGAGTAGCAGACATGTCGCGTATTGGTAAGCAGCCGGTCCCGGTTCCCGCCGGGGTCGACGTGACCATCAATGGCCAGAACGTATCGGTCAAGGGGCCCAAGGGCACCCTGGAGCTCACGGTGGCCGAGCCGATCAACGTCGCCCGCAACGACGACGGCGCCATCGTGGTGACCCGGCCGGACGACGACCGGCATAACCGGTCGCTGCACGGCCTGAGCCGCACCCTGGTGGCGAACCTGATCACCGGCGTCTCAGAGGGCTACGTCCGCAAGATGGAGATCTTCGGCGTCGGTTACCGTGTGGCACTCAAGGGCTCCGACCTCGAGTTCGCCCTGGGCTACAGCCACCCGGTGCTGATCAAGGCCCCGGAGGGCATCACCTTCGCGGTGGAGACGCCCACCAAGTTCTCGATCTCGGGCATCGACAAGCAAAAGGTCGGTCAGATCTCGGCGAACATCCGCCGCCTGCGCCGTCCCGACCCCTACAAGGGCAAGGGCGTGCGCTACGAGGGTGAGCAGGTTCGCCGCAAGGTCGGAAAGACAGGTAAGTAGTCATGGCGCAATCAGAAGCAGGCACCGGGGCGCGCAAGCCCATCGGGCAGAGCGTTTCGGAGGCCCGGCGCACGCACCGGGTGCGTCGGCACGCGCGGCTGCGCAAGAAGATCGCCGGCACCCCGGAGCGTCCCCGCCTGGTGGTGCACCGCTCTTCGCGGCACATTCACGTCCAGTTGGTCGACGACCTGGCCGGTCACACGCTGGCCGCGGCGTCCTCGATCGAGGCCGACGTGCGCGGTGTGGACGGCGACAAGAAGGCACACAGTGTGCGGGTCGGCCAGCTGATCGCCGAGCGAGCCAAGGCTGCCGGCGTGCAGACCGTGGTGTTCGACCGCGGCGGCTACACCTACGGTGGACGGATCGCGGCATTGGCCGACGCGGCCCGCGAGGGCGGGTTGAAGTTCTGATGCGCCGGACGACTGACTTGATGAACATGACTGGAAGGACCGCATGATGGCGGAGCAGCCGACAGGGGCCTCCTCGGCAGGTCCCGACACGGGCAGCGCCCCCCGTACCGACGGGCGCGACACTCGTGACAACCGGGGCGGGCGTGGTGGCCGCGACGGTGGTCGCGGCGGCCGTGACGGCCGGGACGGCGACAAGAGCAACTACCTGGAGCGCGTCGTCGCGATCAACCGGGTGTCCAAGGTGGTCAAGGGTGGCCGCCGGTTCAGCTTCACCGCGCTGGTGATCGTCGGTGACGGCAAGGGCATGGTCGGGGTCGGCTACGGCAAGGCCAAGGAGGTCCCGGCCGCGATCGCCAAGGGTGTCGAGGAGGCCCGCAAGAGCTTCTTCCGGGTGCCGTTGATCCGTGGCACCATCACCCACCCCGTCCAGGGCGAGGCGGCCGCCGGTGTGGTGTTACTGCGCCCGGCCAGCCCCGGTACCGGTGTGATCGCCGGCGGTGCGGTGCGTGCGGTGCTGGAATGCGCCGGGGTGCACGACATCCTGTCCAAGTCGCTGGGCAGCGACAACGCGATCAACGTGGTGCACGCCACCGTGGCCGCGCTGAAGATGCTGCAGCGTCCCGAAGAGGTGGCGGCCCGACGTGGTCTGCCGATCGAAGATGTGGCGCCGGCCGCGATGCTCAAGGCCCGGCGGGAAAGCGAGTCGCTTGCCGCCAGCGCCGCCCGGGAAGGCACGGCATAACCATGGCAAATCTGAAGATCACCCAGGTCCGCGGCACCATCGGGGCTCGCTGGAATCAGCGCGAGAGCCTGCGCACGCTGGGCCTGCGCAAGATCCGCCAGTCGGTGGTGCGTGAGGACAACCCCCAGACCCGTGGCCTGATCCGGGTTGTCCACCACCTCGTGCAAGTGGAGGAAGCCGAATGACCATCAAGCTGCATGACCTGCGCCCCGCGCCCGGGTCGAAGACCAAGCGCACCCGCGTCGGTCGCGGTGAGGGTTCCAAGGGTAAGACCGCCGGTCGCGGCACCAAGGGCACCAAGGCCCGCAAGAACGTGCCGGTCCGGTTCGAGGGCGGGCAGATGCCGATCCACATGCGGTTGCCGAAGCTGAAGGGCTTCCGCAATCGGTTCCGCACCGAGTATGAGGTCGTCAACGTCGGCGACATCAACCGGCTGTTCCCCGACGGCGGCGCCATCGGTGTCGACGACCTGGTGGCCAAGGGCGCCGTCCGCAAGAACACGCTGGTCAAGGTGCTCGGCGACGGCAAGCTGACGGTCAAGGCCGACGTCACCGCGCACAAGTTCAGCGGTAGCGCCCGCGACAAGATCACCGCGGCCGGGGGCACCGCCACCGAACTGTAGGATTTCTCAGGGAAATCACGGTCGAAAAATCGCACTCCATCCAGCCGGATGGGGTGCGATTCTCGTCTGACCTGGCCTTTTGACGGACACGAAAAATAAAGCCTTGATATGCGCGCCACAGTCTCGTATAACGAGATACGGACCGGCATGACGTAGATCACTGGTCCGGGTCGGCTGGGAAGGCGTTGGGCATATGAGGCGACGGCTGCGTTCCAGGTCCAACGGGCGGCACGGCAGTGCTGCACGGCGCGTCGCAGGGGCCGGCAGCGCGGTAGCCGCGTTCCTGGCCTTCGGGATGGCGCCACTGACTGCCGCGCCGGACGCCCGCGCGGACTTCGGGTTTGACGATTTCCTGGGCTGGTTCGGTCTGGAAGCCGACTCTCAAGCCCCTACGCCCGAGTGGGTCGGCTCGGCCTGGGATCTGCCCGATTCGGCGGATGCGACTGGGATGGAGATAGCCCAGCTGTGGGACACCTACTTCTACACGCCGGTGCATGCACTTTTGCAGGACTGGATCAACTCGGACTTCGGGTCGCAGGTCAACGGCGTGATCAACCAGATCTTCGCGCCGTTCACCGAGAACTTCTGCGGGATGATCTGCAACGGCGCCGACGGCACCGAGAACAGCGTGAACGGCCAGGCCGGTGGGCTCTGGTTCGGCGACGGCGGTAACGGCTGGACCTCGGACATCGAGGGTGTAGCCGGCGGTAACGGCGGCCACGCCGGCGGTATCGGCAATGGTGGTGATGGTGGCGCCGGCGGTCTGGGTGCTGATGGTGGTAACGGCGGTCACGGTGGCGAGATGTGGGGCCACGGCGGCGATGGCGGAGCCGGTGGCGCTGCGACGGCGACGCTGGTGGCTGGGGACGGTGGCAACGGCGGGTCCTCGGGTCAGGCCCAAGACTTCTTCGGCATGGGTGCGTGGGGCAACGGAGGCAACGGAGGCAAGGGCGGCGCGGGTCTGACCGGCGCCGACGG
>NZ_QMEX01000111.1 GCF_003284925.1 Mycolicibacter senuensis | reverse complement strand
CAGAGTACCCCCGATGGGATTCGAACCCACGCTACCGCCGTGAGAGGGCGGCGTCCTAGGCCGCTAGACGACGGGGGCTAGAACTAGTCCGGGTTGTCAGCATAGCCCAACCCGCACGGCCCGCCTAATCGCTTGGGGCGGACCGGTTTTGCTGGGGTACCAGGACTCGAACCTAGAATGGCTGAACCAGAATCAGCTGTGTTGCCAATTACACCATACCCCAATGGCCACCGAGGGCCTGGCCATAACCGCTGGTCAGCGTGCCGGTTGGGCACTACCGGCCAGCTGCTGTGGGCCGACGTGCAGACTACCAAACTTCTACCGCGAAGTACTCATCGCGCTCACTCGATGCCGTCCCGGACCGCCCGCAGCCGCGCCAGGGTGCGCGCTGGACCCAGCAGCTCCAGCGACTCGAACAGCGGCGGGCTGACCAACCCGCCGGTGACCGCGACCCGCACCGGGCCGAACGCCTTGCGGGGTTTGAGCTCCAGCCCGTCGAGCAGCGCGGCCTTCAGTGCGGCCTCGATCCCGGCGGTGGTCCAGTCCCCCACGCCCTCCAGGGCGGCGATGGTGGCGTCCAGGACGGGCGCCGCACCGGCGCCCAACTCTTTGGCCACCGCACGCGGGTCGAGCGCGTATTCGTCGTCGTTGAAGAACTTGAGCAATCCCCAGGCGTCGCCCAGCACGACCACCCGGGTCTGCACCAGCGCCGCGGCCGCCGCGAATCCGGCGTCGTCAAGCCCGGTGCGGTAACCGTGGGCGTCGAAGTAGCCGCGCAGTCGCGTGGTGAAGTCGTCGACGTCGAGAAGCCGGATGTGCTCGGCGTTGAGCGCGTCGGCCTTCTTCTGGTCGAACCGGGCCGGGTTGGAGTTGACGTCGACCACGTCGAATGCGGCGACCATCTCGTCGAGACTGAACACGTCACGGTCATCGGCGATCGACCAGCCCAGCAGCGCCAGATAGTTCAGCAGGCCCTCCGGGATGAAACCCCGGTCGCGGTGCGCGAACAGGTTCGACTGCGGGTCGCGCTTGGACAGCTTCTTGGTGCCCTCACCCAGAACCATTGGAAGATGGGCGAATTCCGGAATCCTGTCAGCCACCCCGATGCGGATCAACGCCTGATACAGCGCTATCTGGCGTGGCGTGGAGGGCAGCAGGTCCTCGCCCCGCAGCACATGGGTGATCTTCATCATCGCGTCGTCGACCGGGTTGACCAACGTGTACAGCGGATCACCATTGGCGCGGGTGAGTGCGAAGTCGGGGACGGTGCCCGCCGGAAAGCTCGTCGGCCCGCGCACCAGGTCCTGCCAGCCGAGTTCGCCATCGGGCATGCGCAACCGCAGGACGGGCTTGCGGCCCTCGGCGAGGTAGCCGGCACGCTGATCGTCGGTCAGGTCGCGATCGAAGTTGTCATAGCCCAGCTTGGGGTTTCGGCCGGCGGCCAGGTGGCGGGCCTCGACCTCCTGCGGTGTGGAGAAGGCCTCGTAGGCCTCGCCGGCCGCCACCAGTCGCGCCACCACGTCGCGGTAGATGTCGGCGCGTTGCGACTGACGGTACGGGCCGTACGGTCCGCCCACTTCGGGCCCCTCGTCCCAGTCCAGCCCAAGCCAGCGCAGGGCCTCGAGCAGCGCCTGATAGCTCTCCTCGCTGTCGCGCGCGGCATCGGTGTCCTCCACCCGGAACACCAACGTGCCGCCGGTGTGTCGGGCATAGGCCCAGTTGAACAGTGCGGTGCGGATCAGCCCGACGTGCGGCGTGCCGGTCGGTGACGGGCAGAACCGAACCCGCACAGCAGAGTCAGCCTGGAAACCTTGAGTCACGACATTCCTTTGCGAATAACCGGGTTGGTGAGGGTGCCGATGCCCTCGACGGAAACAGACACGGTGTCACCGTGTTCGATCGGGCCGACACCGTCGGGGGTTCCGGTGAGGATGAGGTCACCGGGCAACAGGGTCATCACCGCCGATATCCACTCCACGATCGCGCCGATGTCGTGCAGCATCAGCGACGTCCGGCTGTCCTGTTTGACCTGGCCGTTGACCTCGGTGCGGATCGCCAGGTCGGCGGGGTCGAGGTCGGTGACGATCCAGGGCCCGACCGGGCAGAACGTATCGTGCCCCTTGGCGCGGGTCCACTGACCGTCGGATTTCTGCTGGTCACGGGCTGACACGTCGTTGCCGATGGTGTAACCCAGGATGTTGTCCTTGGCCCGGGCGGCCGGAACGTCCTTGCAGGGCCGTGAAATCACCACCGCCAACTCGCCCTCGTAGTGAACCGGGGAAGCGTTGGCGGGCAGCTGAATCGGAACGTTCGGCCCGATGATCGCGGTATTGGGCTTGAGGAACATCGTCGGGTTGGCCGGCGGCGCACCACCCATCTCGGCGATGTGGGCAGCGTAGTTCTTCCCGATGCAGACCACCTTGCTGGCCAGAATCGGGGCCAGCAGCCGCACGTCGGCCAGTGGCCAGGATCGACCGGTGAACTCCGGTGTGCCGAAGGGGTGCTCGGCGATCTCGCGAGCTGTCATCGCGGTCATGTCATCGTCCGGATCGCCCTCCAGGCTGACGAAGGCGACGCCGTCCGGGCTGGCAATTCGACCTAGGCGCATTCGAGCAAGCCTAATGGCGATCGCAAGCGCGGCGGAGCCGGGCGCAGCGGGCCGCCACCATCGGCCCAGCCGATCGCAAGCGCGGCGGAGCCGGGCGCTGGCGGCGCGGTCAAACGGCACCGTGGTCGTTGCCCGGCGGATGCGACCCGGTACGGGGCAAACGTGTGGAACCATTATCCGGGTGACCACGGAGTCGACGAGCAGCGCCGCGCGCTGGTCAGTGGTCATCGTGGCGTTGGTGGCCACGCTGTGCTCGTTCGTGTTCATCAACGGGATCGCCTTCGTCATCCCGATGCTGGAGACCAAGCGGGATACCAACCTGGCGATGGCGGGTCTGCTGGCGTCGATGCCCAGTTTCGGCATGGTGCTGACGCTGTTCGCGTGGGGCGCGCTGTTGGACCGCATCGGCGAGCGGGTCGTGCTGACCGTCGGCTCCGCGCTGACGGCGCTGGCCACCTTCGGGGCGGCCTCGATGAACTCCCTGGTCGGGGTGGGCGCCTTCCTTTTTCTGGGCGGTATGGCCGCCGCCAGCGCCAACACCGCCAGTGGCCGGCTGGTGACCGGCTGGTTTCCGCCACACCAGCGCGGGCTGGTGATGGGAATCCGGCAGACAGCACAACCGCTGGGAATCGCGTTGGGAGCCGAGGTGATTCCCGAACTGGCCGAGCACGGCCTGGCCCGGGCGCTGATGTTCCCGGCGACGCTGTGCGCAGTGGCGGCGGTGGCATGCGCCATCGGGGTGGTCGACCCGCCCCGCCGACCGCGGTCGGCGGCGACCGGAACGGAGCTGGCCAACCCCTACGCCGGCTCGAAGGTGCTGTGGCGCATCCACTTGTCGTCGGCGCTGCTGATGGTTCACCAGTCGGTGTTGGCCACCTTCATGCTGGTGTGGCTGATCGTCGATACCGACTGGTCGATCGCCGCCGCCGGCAGCCTGGTCACCGTGTCGCAGCTGCTCGGCGCTGCCGGCCGCGTGCTGGCCGGTCGGTGGTCGGATCGGGTGCGGTCACGGCTGCGACCCGTCCGCAGCCTCGCCGTCGCCGGCGCGGTGGCGATGGTGGTACTCGGCGTGACCGACCATCTGCACTCTCCGCTGGCCGAGGCGGCGATGGTCGTCGCGGTGGTAATCAGCGTGCTGGACAACGGCTTGTCGTCCACCGCGGTCGCCGAGATCGCCGGACCTTACTGGAGCGGGCGTGCACTGGGCACGCAGAACACCACCCAGCGACTCACCGCCGGAATCGCTCCCCCGGTGTTCGGCGCGCTGATCGGCGCCGCAGGCTATCCACTGGCGTTCGCGCTGTCCGGGCTGTTCCCACTGGCCGCCGTGCGGTTGGTACCGGTTCGCGCCGAGCCGGAGGGCCGCTCGGTGCTCCAGGCGCTGCGCACGCTGCGGGTGCCGCCGCAGCCGTTGCCGCCGGCACAACACCCTCCCGACGGCTGACACCTGCCGCAACCGGGCGGATCCGCGGCCGACGCCGAATCGGCTGCCGGTAGCGTCGGCGAGATGACCGAACCGGCTCACATCGCGCTCCGGACACCGACGGTGGCCGACGGCCCGGCCCTGTGGAAAATGGCCCTCGACAGCGTGACGCTCGACGTCAACGCCCCTTACGCCTATCTGTTGTGGTGCCGCGATTTCGCGGCCAGCTCGGTAATCGCCGAGGTCAGCGGCGAGCCGGCCGGTTTCATCACCGGCTACCGCCGCCCGGATCAGCCGCAGACCCTGATGGTCTGGCAGGTTGCGGTCAACGACGCGCATCGCGGGATGGGTGTGGCCGGCCGGATGCTCGACCATCTGGCGACCGCATTGGTGGCCGACGGCGGTACGCATCTTGAGACGTCAATCACACCGGACAATGAGGCCAGCCGACGGCTTTTCGGGGCATTTGCCCGGCGATGGGACGCCGGTCTGGAGTGCTCCGAGCTGTTTGAGGCCAGCTTGTTTCCCGAATCCCATCTGGCAGAAGAACTGTTTCGAATTGGGCCACTGCGGGTAAACATCGGCCGTTGAGGACAGCATGGCAAGGTTGAGATCACAAAACGGTCTCGGTAAGGTCACGTCCGCGCAAACGTGAGCCCCGGCAGACCTAGCCGGGGGTATCCGAGCGGGGTGGTGGGTCGAGCCGAGATCACCCACGGCACGAGTTTTGAAATCGACCTGTCGTTCCGTTCCGTTGTATGTGACCGACGGACGGAGGAAATCGTGACTATTTTTGAAACCCTTGAATCCGAGGTGCGGAGTTATTGCCGATCCTGGCCGGTGACATTTGACCGGGCCCTCGGCTCCCGCATGTGGGATGTCGACGGCAACGAATACGTCGACTTCTTCGCCGGCGCCGGCGCGCTGAACTACGGACACAACCACCCGGACCTGAAGGCACCGCTGCTGGAGTACCTGAGTTCGGACCGGGTGGTGCACAGCCTGGACATGAACACGGTGGCCAAGGCGGCGTTCCTGCAACGGTTCGAAGAGGTGATCCTCAAGCCGCGCGGGCTCGACTACAAGGTCCAGTTCCCCGGCCCCACCGGCACGAACGCGGTCGAGTCGGCGCTGAAACTGGCCCGCAAGGTCACCGGCAAGGAAAGCATCATCAGCTTCACCAATGCCTTCCATGGCATGACGCTGGGCTCGCTGAGCGTCACCGGTAACTCGATGAAGCGCGGCGGCGCCGGGATCCCACTGGTGCACGCCACCCCGATGCCCTACGACAACTACCTCGACGGCGTCACCCCGGACTTCATCTGGTTCGAGCGCCTGTTGCAGGACAGCGGCAGCGGCCTCAATGAACCGGCCGCGGTCATCGTCGAGACGGTGCAGGGCGAAGGCGGGATCAACGTGGCGCGGCTGGAATGGCTGCACGGGCTGGCCGAACTGTGCAAGCGGCACGGGTTGCTGCTGATCGTCGACGACGTGCAGATGGGCTGCGGACGCACCGGGCCGTTCTTCAGCTTCGAGGCGGCCGACATCGTGCCCGACATCGTCTGCATGTCCAAGTCGATCAGCGGTTACGGCCTGCCGATGGCGCTGACGCTGTTCAAGCCCGAACTGGATGTGTGGGAGCCCGGCGAGCACAACGGCACGTTCCGCGGCCAGAACCCGTCCTTCGTCACCGCCACCGCGGCGCTGAACTTCTGGACCGACAACCTGCTGGAAAAGCAGGTGCTCCGCAAGGGCGAGCAGATCGAGCAGGCGCTGCACGAGGTGATCGAGCCGTTCGACGGGGTCGAGACCCGCGGCCGTGGCCTGATCCGCGGGGTGGCCTTCGAGCGACCCGAGTTGGCCGGCGCCGTGCAGCAGGAGGCGTTCGCCCGCGGCCTGCTGCTGGAGACCTCGGGACCGGAGGGCGAGGTGGTAAAGCTGATGCCACCGCTGGTGATCGATGACGACGACCTGGCCGAAGGCCTGACCCTTGCGGCCCAATCCATCGAGGCCGTGGCCGCCCGAGAACTTGCCGCTACCAGCTCAGGAGCCAACCGATGATCGTTCGTACCCTCGCCGAGATCAAGGGCACCGACCGCGATGTCCAGGCCAAGACCTGGAACAGCCAGCGACTGCTGCTGGCCCGGGACGGCCAGCGATTCTCGCTGCACGAGACGATCCTGTACGCCGGCACCGAAACCTCGATGTGGTATGCCAACCACGTCGAGGCGGTGTATTGCGTCGGCGGCGAGGGTGAGCTGGTCAATGAAGAAACAGGCGAGACCTTTCCGCTTGCCGACGGCACCCTCTACCTGCTCGACGGGCATGAGCACCACCGTGTTTCGGCCCACACCGACCTGCGCATGGTGTGCGTGTTCGACCCGCCGGTCACCGGGCAGGAGGTGCACGACGAGACCGGCGCCTACCCCCTGCTCACCGAGGAACCTCAAGAGGCGGCGCCGTGACCCCTCCCATCACCAAAGCTGTCACCGATCACTACCCGACCCGCAACAACGTCAAGCTCGGCATCGAGCCGCGACGTGACCCGGTGGTGTGGGCGCCCGCGGGCAGTGGCGGTCCGCTGGGGCCCGACAGTGTCGCGGCGTTCGATGCCGACGGATTCTTGTCCGTCGACGCCCTGGTGGACGCTGACGTGGTCGCTGATCTCCGCAATGAGCTGGACCGGCTGCGCTCCGACCCGGTGCTGGCAGCCGACGAGCGCTCGATCTGCGAGCGGGACAGCGGCCAGATCCGGTCGATCTTCGAGGTGCACCGGATCAGCCCGGCGTTCGCCGCGCTCGTCGCCGACCCGCGGCTGGTCGGGCCGGTCCGCCAATTGCTCGGCTCAGAGGTCTACGTGCACCAGAGCCGGGTCAACTTCAAGCCGGGTTTCAACGGCCGGGAGTTCTACTGGCACTCCGACTTTGAGACCTGGCACGCCGAGGACGGGATGCCCACCCCGCGCGCGATCAGCGTGTCGGTGGCGCTCACCGAGAACCTGGACAGCAACGGCTCGCTGATGATCATGCCCGGATCGCACCGCTGGTTCGTGTCGTGCCCGGACGAGACGCCGCCGGATCACTACCGCTCGTCGCTGAAGCAGCAGGAGATCGGTACCCCCGACGACGACAGCCTGACCTGGATGGCCGAGCAGCACGGCATCCGCCAAATCACCGGCCCGGCCGGGTCAGCGGTGTTCTTCGACAGCAACTGCATGCACGGGTCGAGCAGCAACATCACCCCGTGGCCGCGCTCGAACGTCTTCATCGTCTACAACAGCGTGGAGAACACCCTGGTGGAGCCGTTCGGCGCCGCCGCGCCGCGGCCGACGTTCGTCGCCAGCCGAACCTTCGACCCGGTGTAAGGCTGCTGTGGCGCGTTTCCTGTCGATCACGTTGACCAGCCGCGGCGTGTCTTGCCGAGCGCGTCTGCTCGAGGACGAGGCTCCCCGGACCTGCGCTGTGGTGTGGAATGCGTTGCCGGTCGCCGGCCAGGCCTACCACGGCAAGTACGCACGCAACGAGGTCTACACGCTGTTGCCACCGCTGGGGGCGCCGGGCCGGGAGAACACCACCGTGACGCCGATCCCCGGCGACGTCTGCTTCTTCAGCTTCGAGCCGGGCGATATCGGCAATCCGGCCTATGGCTATGACGAAGGTGCGCAAGGGAATTCGCCGGTCGGCGCGACCGATCTGGCGATCTTCTACGGCCGCAACAATTTACTGCTCAACGGCGACGTCGGCTGGGTTCCCGGCAATGTGTTCGCCACGATCGAAGACGGGTTGACCGAGATGGCGGCCGCCTGCAACGACCTGTGGATGTCCGGAGCGGTCGGCGAACAGTTGGCGTTCTCCCGCGCCTAAGTCGCGAGCAGACGCGAAAGCCCGTCATCCAGGCGTATTTTGGGGGCTTTCATGTCTGCTCGCCGTCACAAACCCAACCGTCACAGACCCAGCACCCGCTCGGCGAACAGGCCGGCCGCCAGCACCAGATCGTCACTGTGCCGCGGTCCGATGATCTGCATACCGATCGGCAGACCCTCCGACGTCGTGCCGACCGGGATGCTCAACGCCGGCTGTTGAGTCATGTTGAACGGGTAGGTAAACGGCGTCCACTGGGCCCACCAATGCATGCCGGAGTCAGCCGGTACGTCGTGGCCGGCGGCGAACGCCGGGATCGGTGTGGTCGGCGTGATCAGCAGGTTGTGGCGCTCATGGAAGCGCCCCATGATCAGACCCAGGTCGACGCTGACCTGACGTGCGGCCAGGTAGTCGACCGCCGAGGCCGCCTGGCCACGTTCCCACATCTCGGCCAGCCCCGGGTCGACCAGTCCACGGTCCGCCTCGTGACCACGCAGGCTGCCCGCCGCCCCCGCCGCCCACAGCACTTCAAACGCGTCGATCGGATCGGCGAAGCCGGGGTCGGTTTCGGTCACGTTGAGTCCGGCGTCGGCCAGGGCCCGGACCGCGGCGCCGACCGCGGCCTCGATCTGCGGGTCGACGTCGGCATAGCCCAAGTTCGGTGAGTAGGCGACACCCAGGCCGACCACGTCGCGGCGGACTTCGCCGCGGTAGGTGGTCAGTGTCGGCGCCAACGATGTCGGGTCGCGGTGATCGGGCAGCGCGATGATGTCCAGCAGCATGGCGGCATCCTCGACAGTGCGGGTGATCGGGCCGGCATGTGCCAGGGGCCCGAACGGGCTGATCGGGTACATCGGCACCCGCCCGTGGGTGGGTTTGAAGCCGACCACGCCGCAGAAGGCCGCCGGGATGCGGATGCTCCCCCCACCGTCGGTGCCGATCGCCATCGGCGCCATCCCGGCGGCCACCGCGGCGGCGCTGCCACCCGATGAACCGCCCGGGGTGCGGGTGATGTCGACAGGATTGCGGGTGATACCGGTCCGCGGGCTGTCGGTGACGCCCTTCCACGCCAGTTCCGGGGTGGTCGTCTTGCCCAGCAGTACCATGCCGTCGTCGCGCATCTTGCCGACCGCCGGGCTGTCGTCGGGCCAGGGGCCGGCGGCGTCGGAGAGCAGCGATCCCCGCAGGGTGGGCCAACCGGCGGTGCGGAACACGTCTTTGACGGCGACCGGGACCCCGTCGAGCAGGCCCTTGGTGTAGTTGCCGCTCCAACGGGCTTCGGACTTACGCGCCGCGGACAGCGCGGCCTCCTCGTCGACGAGGCAGAACGCGTTGACCTCGCCGTCGCGTTCGTTGATCACCGAGAGGGCGGCCGCGGTCGCTTCAACCGGCGAGAGCTCGCCGGAGGTGTAGGCGGCCACCAGTTGCAAGGCCGTCAGTTCGGTGGGATGAGTCATGTGACACGCCTCCTCAACCGGTGCCGCTCGGCGCGTATCCGTGGCGCTTGTCGACGACATTATGGAGCGGTTGACCGGCCACGTACCGTTGAAAGTTGGTGATGAACTGCTGCTGCAACGCATTTCGCCAGCCTTTGATATCGCCGCTGTGGTGCGGCGTCAGCCGGACGTTGGGCGCAGTCCACAGCGGATGGTTCGGCGGCAGCGGTTCGGGGTCGACGACGTCGAGGGCAGCACCGGCGATCGCGCCGTCCCGCAACGCCGACACCAGCGCGTCGGTGTCCACCAACTCGCCACGTCCGACGTTGATCAGTCGCGCGGTGGCGCGCATCGACGCCAGCACGGCGGCATCGACCATGCCCCGGGTCTCGGGCGTCAGCGGGGCGGCGAGCACGACATAGTCGGCGTCGGCGACCGCGTCGACCACATCGGTGGTGATGACGCCGAAGTCGGGGTCGTCGCGTGCCGAGCGCCCGACGCCGCGCACCGACATGCCGACCGCGCGCAGCAACCGCGCGACGGACCGGCCGACCGGGCCCGGGCCGACGATGGTGACCGACGAGCCGGCGATCGGCTCGGTGTCGAAGTGCTGCCAGCGTCTTGCGGCCTGCGCGTCCCAGGACCGCCGGAAATCCTTGGCGAAGGCCAGGACCTGCCCCAGCACGTACTCGGCGATCGGTTCCTCGAAGATGCCGCGGGAATTGGTGACGACGACGTCACTGTCGATCAGCCCGTCGAACAACACCGCATCGACCCCGATGGCGGCCACCTGAACCCAGCGCAGCGCGTCGGCGTCGGACCACACCGACGCCAGGGCCGGAGAGGAGAAGTCGTACACGAACAGCACATCGGTCCCGGCGATCGCCTCACCCAGCCGCGACGACGGAACCATCCGCAGTTCCGCGGCTGCGCTGATCGAATCAAGTTGGGCGGGAACCGACTCACCGTGCTGGACGGTCACCACCGGACGCGCGTCCACATTGACACGGTAGAAACCGATCGTATGATTGTCAACAATCCAGGGGCGGCCTGGGGTTGCGACGTCAGTATGGGGACACGCATGGATCTGTCCCAGTTGCCGGACTTCGACGGGCCGGTGGATCAGCGCGGTGTCGGCATCATCGCGCCCTTCGACCTGGCGATCGAGCGCGAACTGTGGCGCTGGATCCCCGCCGAAGTGACGCTGCACCTTGCGCGCACTCACTATGAACCCGTCCCGGTGAGCCGGGCGATGGCCGAACTGGTCTCCGATACCAACCACCTGCAGGCCGCCACCCGCGACGTGCTGCACGTCGAGCCGGAGGTGGTCGCCTACCTGTGCGCGTCGGGCAGCTTCATCCACGGTGTCGAGTACGAGAAGACGCTGGTCGCCGCGATCGAAGCGGCAGGCGCCAAAGCCGCGGTCACCACGTCGGGGGCGCTGGCCGAAGCCATCGTCGCGCTGGACATATCCCGGATCTGCGTGCTGACCCCCTACGACGAGGAGCTGACCGACCTACTGCGGGTATTTCTGAACCAACTGGGTGTGACGGTGCTGCACTCGGATTACCTCGGCCTGGGTGGCGGGATCTGGAAGGTCAACTACCGGACCGTGGCCGAGCGGATCCTCGCCGCCAACCGCCCGGAAGCCCAGGCGATCTTCGTCAGCTGCACCAACCTGCGCACCTACGACATCATCGCCCCGCTGGAGCAGATGCTCGGCAAACCGATCCTGACGGCCAACCAGCTGACGATGTGGGCGTGCCTGGGCCGCATGAATCTGCCGATGATGGGCCCCGGCCAGTGGCTCCGCGATGTCTTCACCGGAGCCCCGCAGTGAGCAGCGCCGGCCGCGTCGGCTTCATCTATCCCGACCATGCCGCCGAGTCCGACTACCCGCACGCCGCGCGGCTGCTGGGCGTGGACCTGCCCGTCGTCCACATCTACGGCACCGACCTGCACGCCGTACCGGAGCTGCTGGATCTCGGCAGCCCGGCCAGGCTCGCCGAGGGGGCCGCGCTGCTGGCCCCGCAGCGACCGGCCGCCGTGGTGTGGGCCTGCACGTCGGGCAGCTTCGTATTCGGTCCCGACGGCGCTGCCGAACAGGTCGACCGGCTGGCCGCCGAAGCCGGTGTGCCCGCGTCGAGTACGTCGTTCGCGTTCGTGCACGCCCTGGCTGCGCTCGGCTGCCGCCGCGTTGCGGTTGCCGCCAGCTATCCGCACGACATTGCCGAGCTGTTTGCGGGTTTCGTTGCAGCCCACGGTATCTCGGTCGAAGCGATGGGGGACGCCGGCATCCCCACGGCTGCGCAGGTCGGCCGCCTGACCCGCAGTCAGGTCCGGGACCTGGCGCTGGGCAACGATTCGCCCCGGGCGGAGGCATTGTTGATCCCCGACACCGCCATGCACACCGTGGACCAGGTCGACGAGCTCGAGCGGCTGCTGGGCAAGCCGGTGCTGACCGCCAATGCCGTGACGATTTGGGAGGGCCTGCGCATTGCCGAAATAACCCGGCGCACCACCGGGCTCGGGATGTTGTTCGAGGACAACCGATGACGCTCTCGCACGAGGCCGGGTTCGAGCCGTTGAGCAGGCCATCGACGCCCGAGCTGATCGCCGAGCGGCTCCGGGAGGCGATCACGCGCGGCCGGCTAGCACCCGGACAGCAGCTCGGTGAAGCCAGCCTGGCCGCGCAGTTCGAGGTGTCTCGCGGCCCACTGCGCGAGGCCATGCAACGGCTGGTGGCCGAAGGCTTGCTGCGTAGCGAGCGCAACCGGGGCATCTTCGTGGTGGAACTCAGCGACGACGACGTCCGCGACGTGTATCAAGCGCGCAAGGCCATCGAGCGTGCCGCCGTGA
>NZ_QMEX01000110.1 GCF_003284925.1 Mycolicibacter senuensis | reverse complement strand
TCCTCGCTGACCCCGATCCGGCGGTGCGGCGCACCGCGGTCGCCGCGCTGACCGAGCACACCCCCGACGGATACGCCAGCGCATTGTTCGACGCGCTCGCCGACGACGACGCCGCGGTGCGCCGCACCGCCGCCGACGGCGCACGCGAACTGGTCGAAGTGGTGACCAACCCGGCAGCGGCCGGCGCGCAGCTGGACTCCCCGGACCCGGTGGTGCGGGCGTGCGTGGTGTATCTGCTGTCCAGCCGGCGCGTCGGAGACCCGGCGCACTATCGCGCTGCGTTGGCCGACCCGGACCACCGGGTGCGCATCGAGGCGGTGCGTGCGCTGGTGTCGGTCGACGACGCATCGACGGTGGCCACCGCCGCCGGTGACGGCAACCGGGAGGTGCGCATCGCGGTCGCCAACGCGTGCGCGACGTTGCGGGCCGGGGCCGACACCGTTCGCGACCTGATCGGGGACCCAGACCCGCTGGTGCGCGCCGCCGCTTTGGCAGCGCTCGGTGAGATCGGTTGCGGCGACGAGGACATCGCCGTGGTGGCACCGGCGCTGACGGAGTCGGCGTGGCAGGTGCGGGTCGGCGCGGCGCGGGCGCTGGCCGGCGCTTCCGCCGCCGAGGCGGTGCCCCGGCTGACATTCGCCCTCGAGGATCCGCATCTCGACGTGCGCAAAGCCGCGGTGCTGGGATTGGCACGCTGGACGGCCTCGGACGGCGCCGCACGCGATGCGTTGGGTATCGCCGTCAAGGACAGCGACGCCGACGTTCGCGCCTATGCGCGTCGGGCACTGCTGGAAGCGGGCGTGCACTCGGGCGGCTAGTTGGTCGACAACGGTGGAAACGGTATGCGGCGCGCGCCGGGATCAGTACCCTGACTCGGCATGGCCGACGCCTCCACCAATGCGCGCCTGTCCGTGCAGGACTGGGTGCAGGCCGGGTTCCGCATTCTGGCCGAGGAAGGGCTGAAAGCGCTGACCATCGATCGGCTCTGCCGGCGTCTCGGAGTCACCAAGGGCAGCTTCTACTGGCACTTCGCCGACATGAAGACCTACCGGCAGGCCCTGGTCGACACCTGGGCCGCCGTGCGTGATGAAGACCGCGGCGACTTCGATGCGCTGTCGGCGTTGCCGCCGCGCGAACGGCTCTCGCGGATGATGACCTCGCTGGTCGGCCCGCGGCACTGGATGCTGGAACGCGCGATGCGCGAGTGGGCGCGCTCGGAGGACAGCGTCGCCGAAGCGGTGCGCAGCTCGGATCGGCGGGTGCTCGCGGCGGTCCGTCAGGTGTTTCTCGACGACGGCTTCGACCCGGACGCCGCCGACATGCGGGCCAACGCCACGTTCGCCGCGGGCATCGGATTCCTGCACCTGGCCGGCTCGCGGCCCAGTCCGCGCGCCGTCGGCCGGCGTGAGCAGTTCCTGGACGTGATGCTGCGACACTGAGTGTCCATACTAAAAGGTATGGTAGGTTCCCGGGATGACGACACCGCCGGTCACCGCGGACTTCATCGATCGGTTGGCCGACCGCGCGGCCGAGGCCGAAGACCTGCGGCGGCTGCCGGCCGCGACCATCGAGGACTACCGGCGCTCCGGGTTGGCCGGTCTGCTGCTGCCGGCGCGTTACGGCGGTCAGCAGGCAGAGTTTCCGGAGATCCTCGAGCCGATCCGAGCGATGGCGCACGGCTGCGCCTCCAGTGCCTGGACACTGGGCTTCTACACCCTGCACAACTGGATGCTGGCGCTCTTCGGCGAGCAGGCCCAGGACGAGGTGTTCGCTTCCGGGCCGGTGCTGTGCCCGGCGCCGTTGGCCCCGACCGGTCGCGGGGTGCCCGACGGCGATGGCATCCGGCTGCGCGGCCGATGGTCCTGGGCGACCGGGGTCGCCGACGCCGACTGGATCCTGGTGGGGGGTATCTGCGGCCCTGACGACGCGCCTTATCCGGCGCTGGTGCTGCTACCGGCCGCCGACATCAGCGTCGAAGACGTCTGGCACACCGCCGGTATGCGAGCCACCGGTTCCAACGACGTCGTCGTCGACGACGTCTGGGTGCCGCAGCACCGGCTGGTCAAAGTCGTCGACATCTATTCGGGCACCGCGCCAGGTGCCGCGCTGCACGACGCCCCGGCATACCGGTGGCCGATGGTGCCGGCGCTGGCGATGGTGGCGGCGATGCCCGCGCTGGGTTCGGCCGAACGGGTGGCCGACCTCTACGCCCAGCGTCTCGGCGAACGGGTGTTGGCCTATTCCGGTGCGGCACAGAAGAACCAGCCCGCCGCGCAGATCCGACTCGGCGACGCGAGGGTACGGCTGCGCGCGCTGCGAGGGCTACGCGACGACACGGTGGCCGGCATCCAAGCCGCGGTTCGCAGCGGCGAACGGATCGGCCGAGCCGCCCGCGCGGACGCGCGCGCCGCGGCCGCCCACATCGTGCACGAATCCCGCAGCGTGATCGCCGATCTGCTCGAGGCATCCGGGGCCAGTGTGCATTTCGTGGACAACCCGCTGCAGCGGATCAAACGCGACGTCGACATCATCTGCGGGCACGTCGTTTTCGACTACGACGTGGCGCGCGAACTGTCCGGCGCGCTGGAGGCCGGAGTGCAGATCTCCCCGATCGCGATGATCTGATCGCGGCTCATATCCCGAGGGCGCGATAGGTCCGGCGCACGAACTTCGGTTGCGCGACTCGCAGTTTGCCGACCGAGGTGTTGCCGGCCACGGCGACGGCCGCCTCGGTGGACAGCGTCGGGGAGTTCTGGATCAGGTACAGCAGAATGAGATCCGCCGCCGGATCGGCCTGCCACCAGGTTCCGTAGGCGCCCGGCCAGCTGAACGTGCCCGCGCCCCCGGGACCGAAGATCGGCTGGGATTTCGCCGGGTCGGTCACCACCGACAGGTTGAGGCCGAATCCGCGGCCGACCCAGAACGGGGCCCCCAGGAACGGGTGGCGCTTCTGGGCATCGGTCAGCTTGTCGGTGCGCATCGCCTGCACCGATTCCGCCGAGAGCACCCGGGTGCCATTGAACACGCCGTCGGCCAACAGCATTCGTGCGAAAGCCAGATAGTCGTCGGCAGTCGACATCAGCCCGCCACCGGCGTTGGGGAAGGCCGGCATGGTGATCGGCATCGGTCCCATCGTGTCGTCGCGCAGCGTGTCGCCGTCGATGCGATACATGGTGGCGCTGCGCCCGCGAAGCGCCGGCGAGACGCAGAACCCGGTGTCGACCATCCCCAGCGGCCCGAGAATCCGTTCGTCGAGCACCTGCGGCAGCGGCTTGCCCTCGACGCGGGCCAGCAGCACGCCCAGCACGTCGGTGCCGTGCCCGTAGGTCATCCGCTCGCCGGGCTGATCCACCAGCGGTAAGGCGGCCAGTGCGGTCAGCCAGGCATCCGGGCCGCGCCCGAACGGCAGCCGCTGATACTCCCGCGCGATCGGCCCGAGCGTCGAGAAGCCGTAGCCGATGCCGCAGCGGTGCGTCATCAGATCCTCGATCGTCAGCGCTCGCCGGGCCGGGCCGGTGCGATCCAGTGGCCCGGCCGGGTCCACCAACACGCTGGGCGCGGCGAACTCCGGCAGCCAGTGCGCGATCGGATCGTTCAGCCGCAGCCGGCCCTCATCGACCAGGCTCATCGCGGCGGCCACGGTGACGGGTTTGGTCATCGAGGCGATCCGGAACACCGTGTCGCGGGTCATCGGCAGTTGCGCCCCGACGTCGCGGTAACCGATCTCGTTGACCTGTAGCAGCTTGCCGCGTTGCCAGACGACTGTCACCGCGCCGGCGAGCAGGCCGGTGTCGCAGGCCTCGGCCAGTGGCGCCCGGTTGAGGTCCAGATTCACCCGCCCAGGCTAGCGGCGATCGCGAGCGCGGCGGAGCCGGGCGCTGCGGGTCGCCGCCACGGGGACCAGCGTCGGTCGGCGGGCGCCCAGCCGGCACGGCCACGCCGGGCGGGGTGCTAAGCTACCCGGCAGTTCGACATCCTTTAATGAGCCGTCCCGCGAGGCGGAGAAGGAGGTCCAGCGGTTTCGCATGGGCGCTGCCGGTAATTCCAGCACCGACCGGGAATTGATGTCCGCGGCGGATGTGGGTCGCACGATCTCTCGTATCGCGCATCAGATCATCGAGAAGACCGCCTTGGACGAGGCTCGCGGCGCCGATGATCCCGCCGCTCCCCGGGTGGTGCTGCTGGGCATTCCGACCCGCGGAGTCACCCTGGCCGATCGCCTGGCCGCCAAGATCAGCGAATTCTGCGGGGTCGAGGTCGGGCACGGCGCCCTGGACATCACGCTGTACCGAGATGATCTGATGCGCCAGCCGCCGCGTCCGCTGGAATCCACCTCGATCCCGGCCGGTGGTATCGACGATGCGTGCGTGATCCTGGTCGACGACGTGCTCTACGCCGGCCGGTCGGTGCGGGCCGCCCTCGATGCGCTGCGCGACGTGGGCCGGCCGCGGATCGTGCAATTGGCGGTGCTGGTCGACCGCGGCCACCGCGAGTTGCCGGTGCGCGCCGACTACGTCGGCAAGAACGTGCCGACCTCCCGCGGTGAGAGCGTGCACGTGTTGCTGGCCGAACATGACGGCCGTGACGCGGTGGTGATCACCCGATGACCGCCCGGCACCTGCTGGCGGCCGGCGACCTGAGCCGCGACGAGGCCACCGCCATCCTCGACGACGCCGACCGGTTCGCGCAGGCCCTGGTCGGCCGCGAGGTCAAGAAGCTGCCCACGCTGCGCGGACGCACCGTAATCACGATGTTCTATGAGAACTCCACCCGCACCCGGGTCTCGTTCGAGGTGGCCGGCAAGTGGATGAGCGCCGACGTCGTCAATGTGTCCGCGTCGGGATCCTCGGTGGGCAAAGGGGAGTCGCTGCGTGACACCGCGCTGACGCTGCGCGCCGCCGGCGCCGACGCACTGGTCATCCGGCATCCGGCGTCCGGTGCTGCACAGCTGCTCGCCGAGTGGACCGCAGGCGCCGAGGGAGGCGGTCCGCGGGTGATCAACGCCGGCGACGGCACCCACGAGCACCCGACCCAGGCGTTGCTGGATGCGCTGACGCTGCGGCAGCGGCTCGGAGCGATCGATGGCCGCCGAGTGGTGATCGTCGGCGACATCGTGCACAGCCGGGTGGCCCGCTCCAACGTGCGACTGCTGGCGACGCTGGGCGCCGAGGTAGTGCTGGTGGCCCCCCCGACGTTGCTGCCGGTCGGGGTGGCCGACTGGCCGGTGACGGTGAGCCACGACTTCGACGCCGAGCTGCCGGCCGCCGACGCGGTGCTGATGCTGCGAGTGCAGGCCGAGCGGATGACCGGTGGCTTCTTCCCCTCGGCGCGCGAGTACTCGGTGCGCTACGGATTGAGCGAGAAGCGCCGCGCCATGCTGGCCGATGACGCGGTGGTGTTGCACCCCGGGCCGATGCTGCGTGGCATGGAGATCGCCTCGTCGGTCGCGGACTCGTCGCAATCGGCAGTGCTGCAACAGGTTTCCAATGGGGTGCACGTGCGGATGGCAGTGCTGTTCCACCTGCTGGTGGGCAGTCAGGCCGCGGCGGGACCGGAGGCGGCCGGGTCGGCCGGAGAGGACGAAGCGCCGTGAGCGTGCTGATCCGCGGGGTGCGGTGTTACGGCGAGGGCGACCGGGTCGAGGTGCTGGTACAAGACGGCCAGATCGCCGAGATCGGTGCGGACCTCGGCACCCCGGCCGGATGCGATGTCGTCGAGGCGCCGGGGCAGGTACTGCTGCCCGGCTTCGTGGACCTGCACACCCATCTGCGCGAACCGGGTCGCGAATACACCGAGGACATTGAAACCGGTTCGGCCGCAGCTGCACTCGGCGGCTACACCGCGGTCTTCGCGATGGCCAACACCGATCCGGTCGCCGACTCCCCGGTGGTCACCGACCACGTCTGGCAGCGCGGCCGGCAGGTCGGCCTGGTCGATGTGCACCCGGTCGGTGCGGTCACCGTCGGGTTGGGCGGGACACAACTGACCGAGATGGGCATGATGGCCGCGGGCGCCGCGGGTGTTCGGATGTTCTCCGACGACGGGGTGTGCGTGGCCGACCCGCTGGTGATGCGTCGCGCCCTGGAGTACGCCACCGGACTGGGGGTGCTGATCGCCCAGCATGCCGAGGAGCCCCGGCTGACCGTCGGCTCGGTCGCCCACGAGGGGCCCAACGCCGCCCGGCTGGGGCTCGCCGGTTGGCCGCGCGTCGCCGAGGAGTCGATCGTCGCCCGCGACGTCCTGCTGGCCCGCGACGCCGGTGCCCGCCTGCACATCTGTCACGCATCTACCGCGGGCACGGTGGAACTTCTCAAATGGGCTAAGGCGCAAGGTATCTCGGTGACCGCCGAAGTGACTCCGCATCATCTGATGCTCGATGACAGCCGGCTGGCCGACTATGACGGCAGGAACCGGGTCAACCCGCCGCTGCGGGAGGCCGCCGATGCGGCCGCGCTGCGCCAGGCACTGGCCGATGGCGTCATCGACTGTGTGGCCACCGATCATGCCCCGCACGCCGAACACGAGAAGGCCTGCGAGTTCGCCGTCGCCCGGCCCGGCATGCTCGGGCTGGAGACGGCGCTGTCGGTGGTGGTGGCGACCATGGTGGCGCCCGGGCTGCTCAGCTGGCGTGACGTGGCCCGGGTGATGAGCGAACGGCCCGCACAGATCGTCGGCCTGCCCGATCAGGGCCGTCCACTGGAGGTCGGTGAACCGGCCAATCTGACCGTGGTGGACCCCGAGGCGAGCTGGGTGGTGGCCGGCGACCGGCTGGCCAGCCGGTCGGCCAACACCCCGTATGAGGCGATGACGCTGCCGGCCGCCGTCACCGCGACCCTGCTCCGCGGCCGGGTGACCGCGCGGGACGGGAAGATCCCGGCATGAACACGCCCACGATGGTCGCGTCGCTGATCTTCGCGGTCGTGCTGGTGCTGGTGATCGGGTGGTTGATCCGGTTGATGATGCGCGGCTGGCGCCGGCGGGGCCAGCTGCAGGAGGCCCTGATCGGCACGCTGCCCGCGGTGCCCGACATGGTGGGCCCGCCCATCGTGGCGGCCACCCGCGGCCAGTACCTGGGCTGCACGCTCGCGCCGAAGTGGAACGACCGGGTGGTCGTCGGCGACCTGGGTTACCGCACCAAGGCGGTGCTGACCCGCTACCCGGAGGGAATCATGGTGCAGCGCAGCGGCGCCCGCCCGATCTGGATTCCGCAGGATGCGATCCTGGCGGTCCGCACCGAACGCGGTATCGCCGGCCGGGCCATCCCGACCCGAGCCCACGACGGGGTGCTGGTGATTCGCTGGCGACTGCCGTCGGGCACCGAGATCGACACCGGCTTCCGCGCCGACGACCGTTCCGAACACACCCGCTGGCTGGAAGGCGACAACACATGAACCCGCGCGCGGTGCTGGTTTTAGAAGATGGCCGGATCTTCACCGGACGGCCGTTCGGGGCCGTGGGGCAGAGCCTGGGCGAGGCGGTGTTCTCCACCGCGATGTCGGGCTACCAGGAGACCTTGACCGACCCCAGCTACCACCGGCAGATCCTGGTGGCCACCGCACCGCAGATCGGCAATACCGGCTGGAATCGCGAGGACAGTGAGAGCCGCGACGAGAAGATCTGGGTGGCCGGCTACGTGGTCCGCGACCCGTCGCCACGCGCCTCGAACTGGCGGGCAACCGGAACCCTCGACGAGGAACTGGTGAGCCAGGGCATCGTCGGGGTGGCCGGCGTCGACACCCGCACCGTGGTGCGGCATCTGCGCAACCACGGCGCGATGAAGGCCGGGGTGTTCTCCGGCGATGCGCTGGCCGCGCCCGAGGAGTTGGTGAGCCGGGTGCGTGAGCAGCCCTCGATGCTCGGCGCCGACCTCGCCGGGCAGGTCAGCACCGACACCGCGTATGTCGTCGAGCCCGACGGGGCGCACCGGTTCACGGTGGCCGCGCTGGATCTCGGCATCAAGATCAATACGCCGCGCAACTTCACCCGGCGCGGCATCCGCTGCCACGTGCTGCCCTCATCGGTGGACTTCGCCGCGCTCGGCGACCTCAAGCCCGACGGGGTGTTTTTGTCCAACGGGCCCGGGGACCCGGCCACCGCAGACCGGTTGGTGGCGCTGACACGCGAGGTGATCGGCGCCGGAATCCCGTTGTTCGGCATCTGTTTCGGTAACCAGATCCTGGGCCGAGCCCTGGGGCTGAAGACCTACAAGATGAAGTTCGGGCACCGCGGCATCAACATCCCGGTGATCGACCACGCCACCGGACGGGTCGCGGTGACCGCGCAGAACCACGGATTCGCCCTCGAAGGAGAAGCGGGGGAGGTCTTCAACACCGACTTCGGCCCGGCGGTGGTCAGCCACACCTGCGCCAACGACGGGGTCGTCGAGGGCGTGAAACTCGCCGACGGCCGAGCCTTCTCGGTGCAATACCACCCCGAGGCCGCGGCCGGACCGCACGACGCGGGACACCTTTTCGACCAGTTCGTCGACCTGATGGCAGGGGAGAAGCAGTGAGAGTCCCGGCCCCCACCCGCGCGAGCGTGCGTGTTTGCACACGACACGCCGCGGGCGAGCGTACATCTGCGCACCCTCGCGCAAGAAGAGGAGAGAGCTAGTGCCGCGCCGTACCGACCTGCGCCACGTGCTGGTGATCGGATCCGGGCCGATCGTGATCGGCCAGGCCTGCGAGTTCGACTACTCCGGCACCCAGGCGTGCCGGGTGCTCAAGGCCGAGGGCCTGCAGGTGAGCCTGGTCAACTCCAACCCGGCCACGATCATGACCGACCCCGAATACGCCGACCACACCTATGTCGAGCCCATCACCTGGGAGTTCGTCGAGAAGGTGATCGCCCAGCAGGCCGAGCGCGGCAACAAGATCGACGCGCTGCTGGCCACGCTGGGCGGACAGACCGCGCTGAACACCGCCGTGGCGCTGCACGAGCACGGCGTGCTGGAACGCTACGGTGTCGAGCTGATCGGCGCCGACTTCGAGGCCATCCAGCGCGGCGAGGACCGTCAGCAGTTCAAGGACATCGTCGCCCGGGTCAACGGCGAGTCGGCCCGCTCCCGGGTCTGCTACACCATGGCCGAGGTCACCGAAACCGTCGCCGAGCTCGGCCTGCCGGTCGTGGTCCGGCCCTCCTTCACCATGGGCGGCCTGGGTTCGGGCCTGGCTGCCAGCCTCGACGAGGTGGCCCGGATGGCCGGTGACGGCCTGGCCGCCTCCCCGACGGCCAACGTGCTGATCGAGGAATCCATCTACGGCTGGAAGGAATTCGAGCTCGAGCTGATGCGCGACGCCAACGACAACGTCGTCGTGGTCTGCTCGATCGAGAACGTCGATCCGATGGGTGTGCACACCGGCGACTCGGTGACCGTCGCCCCGGCGATGACGCTGACCGACCGGGAGTATCAGCGGATGCGTGACCTGGGCATCGCGATCCTGCGTGAGGTCGGGGTGGACACCGGTGGCTGCAACATCCAGTTCGCGGTCAACCCGGAAGACGGCCGGCTGATCGTGATCGAGATGAACCCGCGGGTGTCACGGTCGAGTGCGCTGGCCTCGAAGGCCACCGGCTTCCCGATCGCCAAGATCGCCGCCAAACTGGCCATCGGCTACACCCTCGACGAGATCGTCAACGACATCACCGGAGAGACCCCGGCCTGTTTCGAGCCGGCGCTGGACTACGTCGTGGTCAAGGCGCCGCGGTTCGCGTTCGAGAAGTTCCCCGGCGCCGATCCGCGGCTGACCACCACGATGAAGTCGGTGGGCGAGGCGATGTCATTGGGCCGCAACTTCATCGAATCACTCGGCAAGGTGATGCGCTCGCTGGAGAGCGACCGTGCCGGGTTCTGGACCCAGCCCGACCCCGACGAAGACTCCGCCGACGCCGCCCTCGACCGGCTGCGCACACCCACCGAGGGCCGGCTCTACGACATCGAACTTGCGCTGCGGCTGGGCGCCACCGTGGAGCAGGTCGCCGCGGCGTCGGGGGTGGATCCCTGGTTCGTCGACCAGATCAACGGCCTGGTGGCGCTGCGCGCCGAGGTGGTCGACACCCCGGTGCTCGACGCCGACCTGCTGCGCCGCTGCAAGTACAACGGCCTGTCGGACCATCAGATCGCCGCGCTGCGCCCGGAGCTGGCCGGCGAGGACGGGGTGCGGTTGCTGCGGTCACGGTTGGGCATCCACCCGGTATTCAAGACCGTGGACACCTGCGCGGCGGAGTTCGAATCCAAAACGCCGTACCACTACAGCACTTTCGAGCTCGATCCGGCCGCCGAGACGGAGGTGGCCCCCCAGGACGTCAAACCCAAGGTGCTCATCCTGGGCTCCGGGCCGAACCGGATCGGTCAGGGCATCGAGTTCGACTACAGCTGCGTGCACGCCGCGATCACGCTGAGCCAGGCCGGTTTCGAGACCGTGATGGTCAACTGCAACCCCGAGACCGTCTCCACCGACTACGACACCGCCGACCGGCTCTACTTCGAACCGCTCACCTTCGAGGACGTGCTCGAGGTGTACTACGCCGAGCAGCAGTCCGGTTCGGGCGGTCCCGGTGTGGTGGGTGTCATCGTTCAGCTGGGCGGCCAGACGCCGCTGCGGCTGGCCCAGCGGCTGGCCGACGCCGGCGTCCCCATCGTCGGAACCACCCCGGAGGCCATCGATCTGGCCGAGGACCGCGGCGCGTTCGGGGACGTGCTGACAGCGGCCGGACTGCCCGCCCCGCGCTACGGCACCGCGACCACCTTCGAGCAGGCCAAACGGATCGCCGCCGACATCGGCTACCCGGTGCTGGTGCGGCCGTCGTACGTGCTGGGCGGCCGCGGCATGGAGATCGTCTACGACGAGGAGACGTTGCGCGGCTACATCACCCGGGCGGCGCTGCTGACGCCGGAGCATCCGGTGCTGGTCGACCGCTTCCTGGAGGACGCCATCGAGATCGACGTCGACGCGCTGTGCGACGGCACCGAGGTCTACATCGGCGGGATCATGGAGCACATCGAGGAAGCGGGCATCCACTCCGGGGACTCGGCCTGCGCGCTGCCGCCGGTGACGCTGGGCCGCAGCGACATCGAGAAGGTGCGCCGCGCCACCGAGGCGATCGCTCACGGCGTCGGCGTGGTGGGGCTGCTCAACGTGCAGTTCGCCCTCAAGGACGACGTGCTCTATGTGCTGGAGGCCAACCCGCGGGCCAGTCGGACGGTGCCGTTCGTGTCGAAGGCCACCGCGGTGCCGCTGGCCAAGGCCTGCGCGCGGGTCATGCTGGGCGCCACCATCGCCGGACTGCGGACCGAGGGGCTGCTGGCGGCCTCCGGTGACGGTGCCAGCGTCGGTCCGCACGCCCCGATCGCGGTGAAGGAGGCGGTGCTGCCCTTCCATCGCTTCCGCCGCGCCGACGGCTCGGGCGTCGACTCACTGCTGGGCCCTGAGATGAAGTCCACCGGTGAGGTGATGGGGATCGACCGTGACTTCGGCACCGCGTTCGCCAAGAGCCAGACCGCCGCCTACGGGTCGCTGCCCGCCGACGGCACGGTATTCGTCTCGGTGGCCAACCACGACAAACGGTCGCTGGTCTTTCCGGTCAAACGGCTGGCCGACCTGGGTTTCCGGGTGCTGGCCACCGAGGGAACCGCGGAGATGCTGCGCCGCAACGGTATTCCGTGCGATGTGGTGCGCAAGAATTTCGAGGAGCCCAGCCCGCAGCGTCCGGAGCTGACCGCGGTGGACGCGATCCGGGCCGGCGAGGTCGATCTGGTGATCAATACCCCCTACGGCAACTCCGGTCCGCGTGTGGACGGCTACGAGATCCGCTCGGCCGCGGTGAGTATGAACATCCCCTGTGTCACCACCGTGCAGGGCGCCGCCGCGGCGGTGCAGGGCATCGAGGCGGGGATCCGGGGCGATATCGGGGTGCGCTCGCTGCAGGAGCTGCACAGCACGCTCGGCGGGCACTAGTGGCTCCGGGATCCGAGGCGTTCGGGACTCGGCTGGCCCGGGCCACGGCGGCCCGCGGGCCGCTGTGCCTGGGCATCGACCCGCACCCGGAACTGCTGACCGCCTGGGGACTGCCGTCGACACCGGAAGGCCTGGCGGCCTTCAGCGAGACGTGTGTCGCGGCGTTCGCCGGGTTCGCCGTGGTCAAGCCGCAGGTGGCGTTCTTCGAGGCCTACGGATCGGCCGGCTATGCCGTCCTGGAGCGCACCATCGCGGCGCTTCGCGAGGCCGGCGTGCTGGTGCTGGCCGACGCCAAGCGCGGCGACATCGGCTCGACGATGGCCGCCTACGCCGCGGCCTGGGCCGGTGAGTCACCCTTGGCCGCCGACGCGGTCACGGCGTCGCCGTACCTGGGTTTCGGATCGCTGCGGCCGCTGCTGGACACCGCCGCCGCGCACCGGCGCGGGGTGTTCGTGCTGGCCGCCACCTCCAATCCGGAGGGGGCCGCGGTACAGCGCGC
>NZ_QMEX01000010.1 GCF_003284925.1 Mycolicibacter senuensis | reverse complement strand
CGGGGCGTATCGCGAGCGTGACCTGCGGGTGGCGGTGCTGGCCGTCGACCCGTCCTCGCCGTTCAGCGGCGGCGCGCTGCTGGGTGATCGCATCCGGATGGCCGCGCACATCAACGATCCGGCGGTGCTGATCCGCTCGGTGGCCTCCCGCGGCCACCTGGGCGGGCTGGCCGAAGCGGTGCCGGCGGCCATCCAGTTGCTGGCCGGGCTCGGCTACGACGTGCTGCTGCTGGAGTCGGTCGGGGTGGGCCAGTCCGAGATCGAGATCGCCGCGATCGCCGCGCCGACGATCGTCGTGCTCAATCCGGGTGCCGGCGATGCGGTGCAGGCCGCCAAGGCCGGACTGCTGGAGGTGGCCGACATTGTGGTGGTCAACAAGGCCGACCGCGAAGGGGCGCAACAGACCGTACGCGACCTCCGGGTCGAGTTGAAGCACACCGGCGCACCGATTCTCACCTTAATCGCCTCGCGGGGCGAGGGCCTCGGTGAGCTGGTCGACACCATCGAGGCCCACCACCGCACCGACAGCCGGGAGCGCCGGCTGGCGCGGGCGCGGTCACAGATCCTGTCGCTGGCACAGACCCGGCTGCGGTCCCACCCGGCGCTGGGCAGACTCGCCGAGTCGGTCGTCGACGGCAGCGACGACCCCTATTCGGCGGCGGAGCGGCTGTTGTCGCCGGAAAACGAATGAGACTTCAGGACCGCTTCCGGGCCGACCAGCGCGGCAGGTGCAGCGGCAGATCGTTGTAGGTGGCGATACCCGGCTCGGCGGCCACCACGGCCGGGATGGCGTTGATCGGCGGCATTGCGGTCATGATGTGGCCGAGCTCGAAGAAATCATCGATCGACTTCGCCGAGGCGATCAGGTCCGGCGGCGGCGTGAAGCCGACTTGCATGTTGACCGTCGGGCGGCCGTCGATAGTGATCTTCCAACCGTCGCCGTCGAGTTGCCAATCTGGTTCCAGCGTCTGGCCTTTGCGCCACCGTACGTTGATGTCGATCACGGTCTCACCGCCGGCGATGCCCCGCCAGCTGGCGAACACGCCCGCGACGTGACCGGCCGGAATGGTCCACGACGCCATCGTCAGATCCTCGGTGGTCTGGGCGTATTCGGATACACAGGTGATCTCGTCGAGCTCGACGCCGATCGCGTCGGCGACCAGCTGCACCGCCTCGGCGAACACCGCGGTGCCATTGGCGGCCATCGGTGCCAGGTCCGGGTCGTCGATGGCGGCACCGAACCCCACCGGGCGCTCGGTGTCGGGGGAGTCATACAGCGTGGTGTCGGCCGTTTCGGTGATGGTGACCTTGTCGACCCGGTCGCAGGCCGTCGCCGCCACGATGGCCAGCAGTTCGGCGAATCCGGGACTGACACCGGAACCGAACAGCGTGGCGCCGCCCTTGCGGCACGCCTCCTCGAGGCGGGCCCGATCGTCGCCGAGGTTGCGACCGGTGATGAACGACGCCGACGTCACCACGTTGACGCCCGCCGACAGGATCTCGACCAGTTCGCCGACGTTGATCCACATCGGGTTGTAGACCACGCAGTCGGGTTTCAGCGCCAGCAGCGCCGCGGCGTCGTTGGTGGCCGGGATCCCGAGCGGATCGATGCCGACCAATTCGCCCGCGTCGCGGCCGACCTTGTCGTCGGACCATGCGAAGAGTCCGACGAGTTCGTAATCGGGATTGGCGGCGATCGCCCGGACGGAACTCTTGCCGACGTTGCCCGTCGTCCACTGGACGATCCGATAGGGGACGGTCGCCATATGTATCACCTTGTCTTGCCTACATCTGCGCCCAGACGACCTTCGTCTGGAGATAGGTCTCGATACCGGCCTTGCCCGACTCGTAGCCCCAGCCGGATTGCTTGTACCCGCCGAACGGCATCGAGTGGTCGAACTGCATCTGGCAGTTCAACCCCACCGTTCCGGCCTTGAGACGCTTGGCCAGCCGGTGGGCCCGGCCCAGGTTGGACGTCCACGCGGTAGCGGCCAACCCGTAGGTGCTGTTGTTGGCCAGCGCGATCGCCTCGTCGTCGTCGTCGAACGGCAGGATCGTGACCACCGGCCCGAAGATCTCCTCCTGGAACAGCCGGCTGGAGTCGGGGTCGACGTCGGTGACGACGGTGGGGTGCACGAAGTAGCCCTTGCGGTCGAGCCGGTGTCCACCGGTGACGAGCTCGGCACCGTCGGACCTGCCTTGCTCCAGGTAGCCGAGCACCCGGGTGAGCTGCTTCTGGCTGATCAGTGGTCCGATCATGACGCCGTCGTCTTTGGGGCCGCCGAGCTGCATGCTGTTGGCCATGTTGGCGACGCCCTCCACGACCCGCTCGTAAACGCCGCGCTGGGCGAAGATGCGCGAGCCGCACACGCACGCCTGCCCGGAGTGCACGAACGTGCCGAACGAGGCCATGGTGATGGCCATGTCGAGATCGGCGTCGTCGTAGATGAGCACCGGCGACTTGCCGCCGAGTTCCAACGTCACCTTATTGAGATTGCTTGCGGCCGAGGCCCGTACGATCTCCCGGCCGACTTCGGTGGAGCCGGTGAACGCGACCTTGTCCACGTCGGGATGCGCGGTGATGGCCGCACCGGCGGTGTGCCCGTAGCCCAGCACCATGTTGACCACGCCGTCGGGCACCCCGGCCTCGGACAGGATCCGGTCCAGCACCAGTGCCGAGAGCGGGGTCTCCTCGGCGGGCTTGACGACACTGCTGCAACCGGCGGCCAGCGACGGGGCCAGCTTGGCGCAGAAGTTGAAGACCGGGCCGTTCCACGGGAAGATCAGCCCGACCACGTCATAGGGCTCGCGCAGCGTGTAGACGTGCTGATGGGATTCGATGCCGGTCAGGCCGCCGGTGTTCACGTCGCGTGCGATGCCGTCGATCTTGGTGCACCAGCCGGCGTAGTAGCGGAACCACTCCGAGCCGACCTTGGTGATGATGGCGGCCTGGGCGGCGGGGATGCCCGCATTGACGGACTCGAGTTCGGCGAGGATCTCGGCGTTCTCGTCGATCAGGTCGGCGATCCGCCACAGCACCCGGGCCCGATCGTAGTCGGCCAGCTTCGACCAGACCCCGGACTCGGCGGTGGCCTTGGCGCGGGCGACGGCGTCGTTGACGGCTTCGGGTCCGCAGTCGGTGAACTCGGTGAGCTGCTCTTCGGTGGCCGGATCGATGATCGGGATCACGTCACCGGTGCCGGGCACCTTCCGGATGTCGTCCAACACCGTCTGCACCGACATCGGTAATCCTCTTCTCGCATGCGGATAATTGGGTTCGCAGCATGAGGCTATGCGCTTCACGAGGGGAAGTCCAGGGTTCCGGAATAGCCGGAGCCGCAGCGGAGCGCTCCGCTCGCGCTCGGCGATCAGCGGGCGGACGAACCGGGTCGAGCGCGGCGGTCAGCTGCGCGCGAAGCCGTTCGCGCAGAAGTCCCACACCTCGTCGGCGGTCAGCGGTTTGACCGCCGGATCGGCTGAGGCCGGGCTGGATTGGGCGTTGAACATGACCGTCTGCATGATCATCGCCGCCACCCGTTTGGGGTTGGAGCCGGCGCGCAGCCGCCCGGCGGCGGCCGCGTCTTCGGTCAGCTCGGTGAGCAATGCCAACAGCGGGGTGTGGGCGACCTTGACCTCGGCGGGGTGGGTCAGCAGCAGGCTCGGGGCGAAGTCGGTGAACAGCGGCCGTTTGGCCGCCGGGTCCGGCCGCGACGACTCGAACAGCAACTCCACCGCGACTTTGAGGCGTTCGAGCGGATCGGTGTAGTTGGCCGCCGCGGCGCGGATCTGTTCGGCCGCGCGGCTCAGGGCGTCCTCGAACAGTGCCAGCAGCAGCTCGTGCTTGCCGTCGAACTGCAGGTAGAAGCTGCGCAGCGATTGCCGCGAGCGGTCGACGACCTCCTGGACGGTGAAGTCGGTGCTGCCCTTCTCGATGATGATCGACTGGGCCGCGTCCAAGAACCGCTGGACGCGTTGCGCCGCGCGAATTTTCGCTGTCTTGATGGAGCGTTCGACCGCGCGCTGCTTCCAGGCGGGTTCTTCGCTCGGGCTGGTCACCGCCACTCCGGGCGGGTGTGCGGTAGGCGAGGCACAGCGCAACTGTACTGGACGGTAACCAGCCGGCGTCGCGCCACACCGGATCGGGGCTGACGATTCTGAGATCGCAACTTCTCCATTCGAGAATGATATTCTCATCGCTGCGTCTATGGAAGCGGACTCGCAACATCCGAGCCGGTCCGGATGGAGAGCCCGAGACGCCCGAGCCGAGGAGTGTCGGTGCAGCTGGCCTTTGATTCCGACGTCGAGAATTTCCGGGCGGAGTTCTCGGCGTTCCTCGACGAACATCTACCCACCGACGCCGAGGCGCTCGAGCGGTCTCGGTCGTGCTCCCACGTCCCGGACTGGGCACGGCGCTGGCAGCGACTGCTGTTCGACAACGGCTGGCTGCTGCCCGGCAACCCGCCGGAGTACGGCGGCCGCAACGCCACGATCCTGCAGCAGTACGTGCACTCCGAGGAGTTGTCACGCCGGCGGATCTACCCCAGCTTCAATCCGCAAGGGGTCGGCATCATCGCGGCGTCGCTGCTCTCATTCGGCACCGATGAGCAGAAGCGGCGGTGGGCCGTCCCGATCCTGCGTGCCGAGATCACGGCGTCGCTGGGCATGAGCGAGCCGGGCGCGGGCTCGGACCTGGCCGGATTGCAGACCCGCGCGGTACTGGACGGCGACCATTTCGTGGTCAACGGCCAGAAGGTATGGACGTCGGGCGCCCACGACGCCGACGTGCTGTTGACCTTCGTACGGACCGACCCGGACGCCCCCAAACACAAGGGCATCAGTGTCTTGCTGATCCCGACCGATACCCCCGGGGTGGTGCGGCGGCCGTTCGCGTCGGCGTGTGACCACGACGACGTCGACTTCAACGAGGTGTTCTTCACCGACGTGGTGGTTCCCGCCGAGAACCTGGTCGGTCCGCTCAACGGCGGCTGGGGGGTGGCCAACGGCTCGCTCGGGCATGAACGGACGCTGCTGTGGATGAGCTTCGCCGATCGGTTGCGCGACCTGATCCACGACTTCCGGCCGGCCGGGGCGCTGAACCGCGACCGTTTCGCGACCTTGCTGATGGATCACCAGGCGTTGCAGCTGCTCGGCTCGGTGGCCCTGGCCCAGGCGGCGCGCGGCGAACAGGACGTCCCTGCGCTGTCGGTGCTGAAGCTGCTGGGCTCCGAGGCGGTGCAGACCGCGGCCGAGCACGCGCTCGACGCGGCCGGCAGCGGCGGCCTGGCACACCCGGGCAGTTCCGGCACCTACATGCCGATGAACGAGGACTACGCGACCGCCGGCTGGTTCGATCGCTACCTGCGCAGCTTCTCGGGGACCATCGCCGGTGGCACGTCGGAGATCCAGCGCAACATCATCGCGCAACGAGTGCTGGGCCTGCCGCGGTAAATAGCGCGAGCAGACGCTAAAGCCCCCTAAAACGCGTGGATTTGGGGGCTTTGGCGTCTGCTCGGCGGTCTAAAGCTGCGCCAGCCGGGGCGCCGAGCCGCGGGCCCGCAGGCCGCCGCCGACCCGGCGCGTCAGTTCCCGGGAGCCGCCGAGCAATCCGTCGAGCACCAGCACCCGCTCGACGTGACGATGCAGGTCGTGCTCGGCGGTGAACCCGATACCGCCCAGCACCTGCTGGCAGTGCTTGGCCGCGGTCAGTGCGGCCTTGCCCGCGGCGGCCTTGGCCAGCATGGAGGACAGGTCCGGGCTTTCCGCGGTCAGCGCCGCCAGCGTCGCCTCGGCGCCCTCAATGGCCACCAGGGTCTCGGCGAGCCGGTGCCGAACGGCCTGGAAGGACGCGATCGGCTTACCGAACTGCACCCGGTCCAGGGCGTGTTGGCGGGCCAGGGCGAGCATTGCGCGCGCCGAGCCGATCAGCCACCAGCACACCGCGCGCCGCGCCTCGCCGAGTCGCATCAGCTCGCCGTCGGGCACTTCTCGCAGCGGAAGCCCACCGAGGGCGGCGGTATCGCCCTCGTGCCGGCCGCGTTCCCAGATCACCCAGCGGCCACCGGCATAGGGCATCGGCGGCGTGCCGCCGGGCAGGCCACCGATGGTCTCCAGGATCACGTCGTTGAGCACCGATGCATGTGAACCCGTCTCGCCGAGCAGTCGGAACACCAGCGGTATGGCCAGATCCGGGTTCTCGGAGAGCATTTCCGCCCAACCGAGCTCGGCCAGGGCCCCGTCCAGCTCCACGCCGGAACATCCCAGCATGGTCTTGCGGAGGGTGCCCTCCAGCAGGGCCAGTGATGCCGCGTCGATCTCGCCGGACATCATCACTCCTTCCCGAGGTCGAGCAGGCGGCGGGCGATGATGTTGCGTTGCACCTCGGCGGTCCCCCCGTAGATCGTGGCGGCCCTGGAGTACAGGTACTCGGTACGCCATTCGCCCTCGGCCAGCTCGATCGTGCCCGGCAGCAACTCGCGGGCGGTGTCGTAGAGCAGTTGTTCGGCGGCGGCCAGCAGCACCTTGTCGATCGAGGTCTCCGCGCCCAGCCGATGGCCGTCGGCCAGCCGGTGCTGGGTGGCCCGGGAGCGGCAACGCAAGGTGTGCAGTGCCAGATACACCGCGCCCAGGTCGTTGTCGATCTCGGCGCCCTGGCGCTTCACCGCGGCGATCAGTGCGTCGAAGCGCGAGTACAGGTAGGCGATGCGCTGCCAGAAGCAGGTGGACCGCTCATAGGGCAGCAGGTCCATGGCGAGTTGCCACCCGTCGCCGGGCTTGCCGAGCATCCGCGAGCCGTCGACGACCACATCGTCGAAATACACCTCGCAGAACTCGTCGACGCCGTGCATGGTCCGCAGCGGCCGCACCTCGATTCCGGGGCTGTCGATGTCGACGAAGAACGCCGTGATCGCCTGGTGGTTGGGCGTATCCGCGTCGCCGGTACGCGTCAGCAGAATGCACCGCTGCGAGTGCTGGGCGAAGCTGGTCCAGACCTTTTGCCCGTTGATCACCCACTGGTCGCCGCGCGGGGCGGCCCGGGTGGTCAGCGAGGCCAGGTCGCTACCCGAGCCCGGCTCGGAAAAGCCTTGGCACCACTGCTCGTCGCCGCGCAACAGTCTGGGGACCATCTCGGCAGCGAGCTCGGGCCGGGCGTAGTCGATCATCGTCGGTGTGAGCACCTCGAGCATGGAGTACGGTCCCGGCTCCGCCAATCGGCGACCGACGACCTCTTCACCGACGATGGCCCGCAGCACGTCCGGGCCGCCGAGGCCGCCGGCGCGCTCGGGCCAGCCGTAACGGCCCCACCCGGCCTCGTAGAGCGCGCTCTGGACCCGGGCGAACTGCCGCATGTGCGCTTCCAGCGAGTCGTCCTCGGACGGCGCCAGATCATTGGCGTCGAGCCAGGCGCGTAGTTGGGTGCGGAACTCGGTGGGATCGTGCAGTGCACTCATCCCGCTTCGGGCCTGCCCACGGCGTGCGGCCGTCCCGCATCATGGGCGCCGCTGCGCCGGATGAACGTCATCTTGCGGGTCCGGAGCCGCCAGCCGTCGGCGGTGCGCACGTAGGTGTCGTTGTAGTAGCCGATGCGCATGTCGTGGCTGGCGTGGTCGATGAAGCACAGCGGTTGGGTGCCGGTCGCGGTGTCGCCGTCCAGTTCGATCGCCGGGGTGCCGGTCATGAACAAGCCTTTGGGGGCGGCATCGACCAGCACTGGAAACCGGTCCAGCGAGTAGGTTTCGCCGAACGCGCTGTAGGTGCCGTCGGGCGTGAACACCGCCACCAGCCCGTCGATGTCGCCCTGGGTGATGGTCACCGCGTAGCGCGCCAGCGTCTGCTGGATCTCGACGAGGTCGTCAGTTCTTGTTGACATACACCTGACCGCCTTTCATGACGAACTGTACGTTGCGGGTAACGGTGATGTCGGACAACGGATCTCCCGGTACCCCGATGATGTCTGCGAGTAGGCCCTCGGCCAGCCGGCCGCGGTCGGCCGCGTTGATCAGTTCGGCAGCGGTCACCGTCGCCGCCTTGAGCACGGCGGCCGGCGGCATCCCCCAGTCGACCAGGGTGACCAGTTCGTCGGCGTTGCGGCCGTGCGGGATCGCCGGTGCGTCGGTGCCGACGGCGATCTTCACCCCCGCCTCGTAGGCGGCCTTGATGGAAGTGCGTGCCTTGGGGAACATCTCGGCTGCCTTGGCCTGCAACACCGGCGGGGCTTTGGAGACGTCCATCGCCTCGGCCAACCGCCGTGTGGTGACCAGGAAGCGGTCGTGCTCGACGAGCATGGCGATCGCCTCGTCGTCCATCAGGAAGCCGTGCTCGATGCAGTCGATCCCGCACGCCACCGCGTGTTTGACCGCCTCGGCGCCGTGGGTGTGCGCGGCGACGCGCAGCCCGCGGCGGTGCGCCTCATCGACGATCACGCGCAATTCCTCGTCCGAATAATGTTGGGCGCCCGCCTCTCCGGTCAGCGACATGACGCCACCGGAACAGCACACTTTGATCAGTTGTGCACCGTGCTTGATCTGGTAGCGGACCGCCTTGCGGATCTCGTCGACACCGTTGGCGATGCCCTCCTCGACCGTCAACTCCAGCACGCCGGGCATGAATGCGGCGAACATCGTCGGATCCAGGTGGCCGCCCGTGGGCGTGATGGCATGGCCGGCCGGCACCACCCGCGGGCCTTCGATCCAGCCGGCGTCGATCGCCTTGCCCAGCGCCACGTCGAGCAGGTAGCCGCCGGTCTTGACGAACAACCCGAGGTTGCGCACCGTGGTGAAGCCGGCCCGCAGCGTGCGCCGCGCATTGCCCACCGCACGCAGTACCCGGGTCGGCGGATCGTCCTGGACCTGGGACAGGCCGGGGTTCTCACCCCGGCCGCCCATCAGCAGGTTGACCTCCATGTCCATCAGCCCGGGCAGCAGGATCAGGTCACCCAGATCCAGCACCTCGTCATCCGTACCGGAGGTCGGGGCCTCGCCGATGCCGACGATCCGATCGCCCTCGACCCGGATGACCCCGGGCCGGATGATCTCGCCGGAGTCGACGTCAAGCAGCCCGGCCGCCTTGAGCGTCAGCACCTTTAGACGACCGGTTCCTTGATGCAGTCGATCCAGGCGGCGCCGCTGTCCGGGACTCGCGGCTGCTTCCAGGCCTCGATCGGGAAGGAGACCATCACCAAAGACTGCATGAGGTGCATCAGCGAGCGTGCATCATCGGGCAGATCGTTCAGGTCGAACTTGTCCAGGTAGTTGATGGCGTCCTCGAGTCGCCCGAACGCGGCGTCGTAGAACTCCTGCATCTCGCCCATGGTGGAGGCCAGTCGCTTGGCGTAGCGCTCCGGCTCGGTCGCCAGATCCCAGTCGGCGTAGGGCTGCAGGTCAGCGAAGTCAGACGGTAGCGCCATTGGCGTGCTCCTTCTTGTATTCGGATACGTAGTCGCGGGCGGTCTTGTGCAGGTGTCGAATCAGGACCTCCTGGTCGCACAACAAGAAGTCGTCGACGACCTTCGTGCCGATCATGGTCTGGGTGGCTTCCAGGGTGTTGGCGTCCTGCAGCGCGTACTCCTTGAAAGTCACCGCGGCCAATTCCTGGGCCAGACGCTCCCGGGCATTGCGCGGCGGCACGAAGTACAGGCTCGCCTCGAAGGTGTGCTTGTCGGCAGCGGTCGGCCAGTACTGGTAGGTCAGGTACCAGCCCGGCTCCCAGATCAGAATCATGAAGTTGGGGAAGAACACGAACGAGTCGATGCCCCACTGCGGCACTCGCTTGATGTTCACCGACGGTGGCAATTCCTTGAGGTCGGCAATGAGATCCGGCTTGTCCCAAGGGCCGAACAGTCCGCTGCGCAGCGCCCGGTCCAGCGGCTTGACCATGTTGAGGTCGGCCGGCGGCGACTGACCGCCCCACGTTGATTGCAGGCTGTGTGGTCCGGCCAGCTCGTAGTGCAGCGCTTCGTAGCCGAATTTCTGGATCTTGGCGGCTTCTTCCTTGGTGTACTGGCCCTGGTGCAGGATCGGCGCGTGGTAGAACTCCACGAACGCGTCGAGGAACAACTTCCAGTTGCTGCCGATCTCGGACTTGTAGGAGTAGACCTCGGTCATCTCGGCAAACGGGTAGCCCTCCAGGCCCTTGGCCAGCGATCCGAGGTATTCGTTGAGCGGGCCGGCGTCGTCGTCGAAGTTGACGAAGATAAAACCTTCCCACACCTCGCAGCGCACCGGCACCAGGCCGTACTGGCTCTTGTCGACGTCGAAGAACTCGCCCTCCTGCTGGATGAACGTCAGGTCGCCGTCGAGGCTGTAGCGCCACGCGTGGTACTTGCAGGTGAACTGGCGGCAGGTGCCCTCGGTCTCCTCGTTCGGGAAGTCGTTCCACACCAACTTGTTACCGCGGTGGCGGCAGATGTTGTGGAACGCCCGGACCACGCCGTCCTTGCCCTTGACGATGATGATCGAAGTGCCCTTGCACACCGAGGGCAGTTCCCGGGTGAAGTAGCTGCCGGTCTTGGGCAGCCGCTCGACTCGGCCGACTTGTAGCCAGGTGCGCTTGAAGATCGCCTCCTGCTCGTCGGCGAAATGCGCCGGATCGAACGAGTCGGTGTAATCGACCGGCTCAGTGCCGAGCTCGGGATAGGCCTGCGTCCAGCTACCGGCTGCCGGCTTGGGGAAATGTGCCACGGAAATTACCTCCCTGATTCGGGTTCTTCATCGAGTTCAACGCCAAAAGTGTTGAAGGCCATGGCCAGCATGCTGTAGCAGCCGACCGTGAAGACGAGTTCCATCAGCTGGTGCTCGTCCAGGTGCTGGGTGAGGATCGCCTCGGTGGCGGGGGAGAGCCGGGAATCCTCGTCGAGTTCGTCGGCGGCGGTGAGCACCGCCTGATGCAACTCGTCGCCCGCCGCGCCGTGTTGCAGGTCTTCGATGTCGGCGTCCGTAAGCCCGGCCTCTTTGCCGATCGTGATGTGGTGGACCCACTCGTATTCGCAGCCGCGGCGGTGGGCGGTCCGCAGGATGGCGAGCTCGCGCAGCTTGTCGGGCAGCGTTCCGCGGTAGAGCAGTTCGACGTTGAACTTCAGGAATGCCCGGGCCAGTTTCGGGTGATGGACCAGCATGGTCATCGCGGAGCCGGCGTCGCGCGGGTTGCGCCGATCGGCGGTCAGCACCTGAGCGAGCGCACGCTGGACCGCCTCATCGTCCCACTGGGACTGCGACAGCGGGGCCAGCCGCATCTGCTCCTCCTCGCTAGTGAGAATCACATTCTCATATTTGACCAATAGATTTCCATGTTTCTCGCGATTGGTCAACACTCGGCTGTCGCCGCTGGCAGGGCGGTCGGGCCGGGCGCGTTCCTGGGTCGTGCCGCCGCGCCCGACAGCGCCCGGCCCGCCCGCCGGCCAGAAGGTTGATTCTCCGAAATGGGGAAGCTAGTTTTCATTGCAGACGTCAGAAGCGTCAGGGGACCGGCGCCGCTGCCGGACCCGGATCGGAGGCTGGGCCGTGAACAAGGACGACATGATTCTGGTCAGCGTCGATGACCACACCGTTGAACCGCCGGACATGTTCGCCAACCACCTGCCGCGCAAGTACCTCGATGACGCGCCGCGGCTGGTGCACAACGCGGACGGCTCCGATACCTGGCAGTTCCGCGATGTGGTGATCCCCAATGTCGCCCTCAACGCGGTCGCGGGACGGCCCAAGGAGGAATACGGTCTGGAGCCCCAGGGGCTCGACGAGATCCGGCCCGGTTGCTACAACGTCGACGAGCGCATCAAAGACATGAACGCCGGCGGCATCCTCGGCTCGATCTGCTTTCCGTCGTTTCCCGGTTTCGCCGGGCGGCTGTTCGCCACCGACGACCCCGACTTCTCGGTGGCACTGGTGCAGGCCTACAACGACTGGCACATCGACGAGTGGTGCGGGGCGTACCCGGGGCGCTTCATACCGATGGGGCTACCGGTGATCTGGGACGCCGAGAAGTGCGCCGCCGAGGTGCGACGGGTGTCCAAGAAGGGTGTGCACGCCCTGACGTTCAGTGAGAACCCGGCGGCCATGGGCTACCCGAGTTTTCACGATCCCTACTGGGACCCGCTGTGGAAAGCGCTGTGTGACACCGACACCGTGCTCAATGTCCACATCGGGTCGTCGGGCAAGCTGGCCATCACTGCGCCGGACGCGCCGATGGACGTGATGATCACGCTGCAGCCGATGAACATCGTGCAGGCGGCCGCGGACCTGTTGTGGTCCAAGCCGGTGAAGGACTATCCCGACCTCAAGATCGCGCTCTCCGAGGGCGGCACCGGCTGGATCCCGTACTTCTTGGAGCGGGTGGACCGCACCTACGAGATGCACTCGGTCTGGACCGGGCAGGACTTCGGCGGCAAGCTGCCCTCCGAGGTGTTCCGGGAGCACTTCTTGACGTGCTTCATCTCCGATCCGGTCGGTGTGAAGCTCCGGCACGATATCGGCATCGACAACATCGCGTGGGAGGCCGACTACCCGCACAGCGACTCGATGTGGCCAGGGGCGCCCGAAGAGCTCTGGGATGTGCTCAGCGCCAACAACGTCCCCGACGACGACATCAACAAGATGACCCACCTCAACGCCATGCGCTGGTACTCGTTCGACCCGTTCGCCCACATCCCGCGCGACCAGGCCACGGTGGGCGGGCTGCGGAAGGCCGCCGAGGGGCATGATGTCTCGATTCGTGCGCTCAGCCAGCACAAGCACGGTGAGCGCCAGGCGAATGCGCTGATGGACGCCGCGCGGTCGAACAGCTGAGCGGGGGCTTGCGTTGACGGGCACCCGCGGGTGTGAAAGTGTGTCGATCGTATTCGAGAATGGCATTCTCGGATGCGAGATCGAGGGAGTGGAGCGGGGCTCGTGATGAATCCGGATAACATCGACTTCTTTACCGACCAGGCGGTCGTCGGCGACCCCTACCCCTATCTGCACGCCCTGCGGGAGCGCTCGCCGGTCACCCGGGAGCCCCACCACGGCGTGATGATGGTGACCGGGTGGGACGAGGCGTGCGCCGTGGCCGGCAACGCCGACGTGTTCTCGTCGTGCATCGCGGTGACGGGTCCGTTCCCCGGCTTCCCGGTGCCACTCGACGGCGACCTGGGCGGCGAGACCGTGGCGGGGCTGATCGACAAGCACCGCGACGAACTGCCGTTCAGCGACCAGCTTCCGACGCTGGACCCGCCGACGCACACCAACCACCGGGCGTTGCTGATGCGCCTGCTGACCCCCAAGCGCCTCAAGGAGAACGAGGACGCGATGTGGGAGTTGGCCGACCAGGTGCTCGACGGATTTCTCGCCCCCGGCGCCGGAGAGTTCATCAACGGCTTCGCCGCCCCGTTCACCCTGCTGGTCATCGCGGACCTGCTGGGCGTCCCCGATGAAGACCGCGACGAGTTCGTCAACAACATGGGGCGCAATGTGGGCGGCGGCATCGGCAGTACCGATGCCAAGGCGCTGGCGCACAGTCCGCTGGAGTTCCTCTACGCCACCTTCGCCGACTACATCGCCGACCGTCGCCGTAATCCGCGCGGCGACGTGCTCACCGGGATGGCCGAGGCGACGTTCCCGGACGGCTCGATCCCGGACCCGATGGACGTGGCGCGGGTGGCCGCCAACGTCTACTCGGCCGGCCAGGAGACGACGGTGCGACTGCTCGGGTCCGCGTTGAAGATCCTCGGGGAGACTCCCGCGATCCAGCAGCGGCTGCGTGACGACCGGGCACTGATTCCCAACTTCATCGAGGAGGTGCTGCGCTTTGAGACCCCGGTCAAGGGTGACTTCCGGCTTTCCCGAGTCGACACCGAGGTCGGCGGGGTCGCAGTCCCGGCCGGCACGACGCTGATGGTGCTGGCTGCCGGCGCCAACCGCGACCCACGCCGCTTCAGCGACCCGGACACCTTCGATCCCGCCCGCAGCAATGCGCGCCAGCACATCACGTTCGGGCGGGGAATTCACAGCTGCCCCGGGGCGCCGCTGGCCCGGGCCGAGACCCGCATCGCGCTCGAGCGGCTGCTGGATCGAACGACCGAGATCAGCATCTCCGAAGAGCGGCACGGCCCGCCCGACGCACGACGTTTCAGCTACCTTCCGACCTACATCCTGCGTGGTCTGATCGACCTGAATCTGGAGTTCACCCCGGCCGGGGAGGGAACGCGATGAAGGCGTGGGTCGACCCGGATCGCTGTGCCGGCCATGGCATCTGCACCACGATCTGCCCCGAGGTCTTCGCCATCAACGACGACGGCTACTCCGAGGTCACCGTCGATGAGGTGCCGGCGCACCTCGAGGACGCGGTTCGTGACGCTATCAAGCAATGCCCGGAACACGCCATCGACGATGTCACCGATTCACAAGAGGAGAGCTAATGTCCAACGGGCCCAAGGGCTATGTCATTCTGACCGAGGCCATCAACGACCCGGAGGGCATGATCGCCTACGGTAAGGCCGCCCAGCCGACGATGGCAGCGGGCGGCGCGAAGATCCTGGCGGTCGACACCAAGGCCGAGGTGGTCGAAGGCGACTGGCACGGGAATCAAACCGTTGTACTGGAATTCGAGTCGGTGGACGCCGCCCGAGCCTGGTACCACTCCGAGGGCTACCAGCAGGCGGCGAAACTGCGGCAGGCCGCCGCCGACTGCAACGCCGTCATCCTCTCCGGGTTCCCGGCGCGCTAGTCGCCGTCCTCGACGATCGACAGCGCCTGCCGTGGGCACCGGCGGACCGCCTCGAGCACATCATTCTCGGTCTCCGGGGTGATGTCGGGCTGCAGGATGTGCAGGGTGTCGTCGTCATCGAGGTGGAACACGTCCGGGTTGATGCCCATGCAGATCGCGTTGGCTTCACACAGCCCGTAGTCGACGACGACTTTCCGGTTTGTCATTGGCGCCGGCACCTACCGGAGGACCCGGACCGGGACGTTCTGCCAGCCGGCGACGTTCTGCATGTGAACCCGTTGCAGGCCATCCCACTGCACCTCGTAGCGGGGCATGAAATCCAACAATCGCTCCAGCGCGATGGTGCTCTCCATCCGGGCCAGCGCCGCTCCCAGACAGCTGTGGATCCCATAGCCGAGGCCCAGGTGCTGTGCCTCGGTCTGATCCCGGTCGATGTCGAAGGTGTCGGCGTCGGTGAAGGCATCCGGGTCGCGGTTCGCCGCGGCGTTGAGCAAGAACACCGGCTTGCCCGCCGGGATGGTGCCGCCGCTGACGTGCGCCTCCTTGAGGGTGTAGCGCACGTTGTACTGCACCGGCCCCTCGTAGCGCAGCAGCTCCTCCACGGCAGCCGGCACCTTGCTGCGGTCGTCGAGCAGTTTGCGCCACTGGTCCGGGTTTCGGGCGAAGATCACCGCGGCGTTGCCGACCAGCTTGGTGACCGTCTCGGCGCCGGCGCCGCCCAATAGCGCAGCGAAACCGGTGATTTCAATATCGTCGAGCCGGCGCGGCTGACCGTCGTCGCCGGGGATCTCGGCGGCGATCAGCCTGCTGAGCATGTCGTCCTGCGGGTTGGTCCGCCGTTCCTGCACCAACCCGTAGTAGTACATCGCGGTATCGATGTTGGCCTGCATGTTGACTTCGCTGATTTCGATCTGCCCGGGTTCGTGGTGCAGCGAGATATTCATCCAATGCCGCACCTGCTGCCGGAACTCATCGGGCACCCCGACCATTCGGGTGATCACCTCGACCGGGAACGGGCCGGAGAAATCCTGCACCACATCGAAGTTATCCGGGTTCGCGGCGCCGAGGAACCGCTCGACCTGCTCGATGATGGTCGCCCGCTGCGCCTGGATCGCCCGGGGCGTGAACGCCTTGTTGAGCAGGCTGCGCATGTGCCGGTGATCCGGCGGGTCCATGAAGATGATCGACTTCTGTGGGGGTTCATCCGAGCGCACCATCGCCAGGTCGCAGCCGCGGGCTGAGGAGTAGGTCTCGAAATCCTTGAGTGCCGCCGCCACATCCTCGTGCCGGGTGAGCGCGTAGAAATCCTCCTGCTCGTCGTAATAGAGCGGGGTTTCTTCGCGCATACGCCGATAGATTTCGAACGGATCGTTGAAATACTCCTCCGAAAACGGGTCGAAGACGAGTTTCGGCTTGGTCATTGAATCCTCCTCAGCGGCGAGAACCGGCTGAAAAACGTGGTGACCGGGCGTTAGACCGTATGCCCAACTGTAAGATAAACGGGTCTACCGCGGAAGGGGATTCGGAAAGTCCGGCGTTGTCATCGCGGATGATCCATCAGCGCCAGCGCGGCGTCGGCGGCGTCGAGCACCGCGCCCGGTGTCGCCGCCGCCTGCTGTGCCAGATCGGCCACCAGGCGCACGTCCTTCTGCAACAGCGTCCCGGCCATTGCCGCCAGCCGATCCAGGGTTCCGCCGGATCCCCGGATGCTGTTGAGCGCAAAGCTGTTCGAACTGCCACGACTGACCACCTCGGCCAGCCGCTCCCGCGACACCCCCAGTTGCTCGCCCAGTGCCAGCGCGGTCGCGGCGGTGCCCAGATTGGCGGTGAACAGCAGGTTGTTGAGCAGCTTGGTCACCTGGCCCGATCCGAGTCCACCCAGATGCACGACGGGGTCGGCGTAGGTGTCGAATACCGGCCGGCACCGCTGCACCACCTCCTCGTCGCCGCCGGCCATCACCAGCAGCGTCCCGGCCTCGGCGGCCGGGCCGCCGCCACTGACCGGTGCGTCGATCAGCGAGACGCCCTGCCGGGCGCAGTGTTCGGCCAACCGGCGACAGGTGTCCGGGTGCACGGTGCTGTGAATCGCGATGACGCCGCCGCGCTGCATCCCGGCCAGCACGCCGTTCTCGCCCTGCACCACCTGCTCGACATCGGCATCGCCAACCACACACAGGCAGACCAGGTCGCTGGCATGACCGAGGTCGGCCGGCGAGTCCGCGACGCGCGCCTCGGTGTCGGCGAAGGCCTCCAGCGTGGCGGCCCGGCGTGCCCACAGCGTCGTCGAGTAGCCGCCCTCGATGATGCGTCGCGCCATCGGCGCGCCTTGGCTGCCCAGTCCGATGAAACCGACCCGCATCAACTGACCTCCGAATTCCGCGCGGCGGTCGCCACGCACTCGTCGACGAATGACAACACCGAACGGTGGTAGTCGCCCGCACTGAAGCCGAGGCTGAGATTGTGGCCGGCCTCGGGTTGGTGATTGGTGGTGAAGCCGGCTGTGGCGGTGAAGAGGGCGCGAATGTCGCGCTGTGCAGCCGCATCTGATTGCCAGATCTTCTCGTGTTCGGCGAAGGTGAAGCGCACCGGCACCCGGATCTGAGCGGCCAGCGAGGGAAAATCGTGCCGCGGCCAATCGGCCACCATGGCGGCTTCATACGGTGACCCCGGCGATGAGCTGGTGGTCCCGCGCAGTACCGCTTCGGGATACAGCGTTGCCGGCTCCCAGAGCAACTCACGCAGACCGACCGGACGCTGCCCCGGTCCAGCCGAACTCAAGGCCTGCCGTGCGGCGCCCCGGTAATGCAGTCCGGTGCCGGCCAGTTCGAGCCCGAGTAACTCGGCGCGGCGCGCGTCGACCGCCATCCGCATCGCCAGCTCGCAGCCGTTGGAGTGACCCAGGATGAACAGCCCGGCGCCTCGCGGCCGGTCGCCGAGGACGGCATCGACGGCCAGGTAGGCCAACCGGACACGCTGTTGTGGGTCGGTCACCGCCTCCGGGTACAGCGCCGAGGTGCCATAGCCCGGCCGGTCCAGTGCGATCACCGTGTAACCCAGTGCCGCACCGGTTCTCAACAGCGACAATTCGGGTTGTCCCGGGCAGTCGAAGTACAGCGAAGTGGTGCCGCCGCCGTGCAGGGCGACGACCACGGCACGCGGATCGGCAACTTCGGCCAGCAGCGCCGACATCGGTATCCCGTCGGCATTGACCGTGCGCGGCCGAATGGGGTGGCTCATCGGGCGGCCCTCACGAGTCGGCCCGCAGCAACATCACCCCGCTGGGAGTCAGCCCGCCACTGCTGGTCACCGCCACGCGGGCGCCGCTCACCTGGCGTGCACCGGCCTCGCCCCGCAACTGGGTGACCGCTTCGTGGATCAGCCCCATCCCGTGGGTGCGGCCGTGGGAGAGCTGCCCGCCGTGGGTGTTCAGCGGAAGCACCCCGTCGCGGGCGATGTTGGCCCCGCCGTCCAGGAAGCTCTTGGCCTCGCCGATGCCGCAGAAGCCCAGTGCCTCGATCCACGACAGGCAGTTGAAGCTGAACCCGTCGTAGAGCTCCGCGACGTCGACATCGGACGGGCGCAGGGTGGTCCGCGACCACAGGTGCGCGGCCTGCCCCAGCACCTGCGGCTCATGGGTCAGCGTGCTCTGGTCCCAGTCGATCGGCTCGAGGATCTGAGTGCCGACCGCCTCCACCAGTACCGGCGGCTTGGCCAGATCACGGGCCGCGTCGGCCGCGGACACGATCACCGCGACGGCGCCGTCGCACGGGACGTCGCAGTCATATAGCCCGAACGGCGTGGTGATCATCCGGGCGGACAGATAATCGTCCATGGTCAGCGGGTCGCGGTAGATCGCCGTCGGGTTCAGGGCGGCATTGGCGCGCTGGTTCAACGCGATCCAGCCCAGCGTCTCGCGGGTGGTGCCGTAGCGGTGGAAGTGCCGCTGGGCGTTCTGTGCCAGCGTGTGCGCCGCCGAGATCGCCCCGAACGGCATCTGCCAGCTCGCGGTGCGAGCGCCGCCCAGCGGGGCGACCTTGCCCTGCTTCATCAGTTCGTTGTAGGTGGCTTCCCACAGCGTCCGGAAGCACAGCACGTGCCGCGCCAGCCCGGTGGCGACCGCCAGCATGGCGGCGATCACTGATCCGCCCGGACCGAACGTCTCCATGCCGCCGTTGTGCCAGGTCGGCCGGACGCCGAGCGCCGCCTCGAGCGCGGTCACCCCGCCCTCGCCGAACGGGCCCGGTAGACCGCCGCCCGGATACGTCGACAGGCCGTCGATGTCGTCGATGCTCAGCCCGGCGTCGGCGATCGCCGCATTACAGGCCGCCACCGTCAACGACAGCGGCGGCACCAGCTGCCGGCGTCCCAGCGTCGACATGCCGATGCCGGTGAGCGCCACCTTGTCCTCGAACTTCTCGGTGGTCACCATCGGGCGCACATGCCGCGCGAAGTCCTCGGGTGCGATCTCGTCCTCGGGCAGCGGCTTGGGCGCTGCACCTGCCGGGCCGTCTGCTCCGGCCGGCACCGGCCGGAACAGCGGCAGCCACACGTCGTCGATATTTTCGAAGGCGACCTCCACCTGCTGGCCGAGCTCGAGGCCGTCTGGATCGCAATCGATGATGTTGGTGGTCAGGCGAACTCGGGGATCCTCGTTGATCGCCACCTGTGCCACCACGTACGGTGCCGGCATACCGGGCAGGCTGAACCGGTGATTGACGGTGAAGCCGGCCAGGGTGGCCCGCCCGGACAGGTCGCGCACTGCCAGGTTCTGGCTACGGCAGTGGCGGCAGACCGGTTGCGGCGGATGGACGAGGCCGGCGCAGTCCCGGCATTGCTGCATCCGCAGCACTCCGTCGGCGCCCGCGGTCCAGAAGAACTCGTTGTCCAAGGTGAGCGTCGGCAGCGGTCGTCCCGGTGCGCTCACTGGTCGTCGTCCTCGGTGATCTCGATGATGGCGTGCACCGGGCAGTCCAGCAGGGCACGCATGACGTCACGCTCATCCGCCTCGTCCACGGTGCCGTCGCCGGTCAGCGACGCATAGCCCCAGTCGTCCAGCGAGAAGTACTTCGGCGCGTGTTTGGCGCAGTAGCCGAACCCGTCGCACATCGTGCGATCCAGTCGGATCTTCATGCCGTCACCTCCTCGATCGCGTAGGGACGTTCGGCCCGGTAGGCGCCGCCGCGGCAGGTGTCGCAGCTGTCGGCAAGGTGCTCGGCCACCAATTCCGGGAACCGGGTGAGCAGGCTGGCCGCCACCGTGGTGGCACCGTCCAGCGTCCCGCAGGCGCCGCGCCCGGGCAGCACCCCGGCCCACCGCTGCAGTCGCTCGACGTCCTGCGCGGTCGCGACCCCGTCCCGCAGCGCTTCGGCCACTGCTGCCATCGCCACGGTGCCGTTGAAACACGACCCGCACTGTCCGGCGTTCTCCCGCCCGAAATAGGCCAGCACCGAGGCGGCGACCGCCACCGGGCAATCGTCGGTGAGAACGGCGACCGCCCCGCAGCCCAGGCCGCTGCCACCGGCGCGCAGGGTCTCGTGGTCCAGGGTGGCAGCCAATCCGTCGCGGTTGAGCAGGCCGGCGAAGTAACCGCCCATCAGTAGCCCGCGCACCTGGTCGAGCGGAATCCCGTGGAACTCGAGCAATTCGCGGATCTCGACACCATGCGGCAGTTCGTAGAGCACCGGGGCCAGGCCGCCACCGGTCACCGTTGCCAGGAAGGTTCCCGGCGATGACGTGGTGCCTGCTGAGCGGAACGCCGCTGCGCCGTGGCGCTGCAGGAACGGCAGATTCGCCAACGTCTCGACGTTGGAGACCAGGGTCGGGCGCTGGGCGACCCCCCGCTGGTAGGGCCGCGGCGGTTTGTCGGTCGGCTTGGCCGGACCGCCGTTGATGGCACGCACCGCTGCGGTCTCCTCGCCGGCCACATAGCCGGCGTCGACGGTGAACACGCTGACCGGCGGCCCGGCAATGGTTTCGGTGCTGATCTCGGCCAGCGCGGCCTCGATGCTGCGGGCCGCTGCCGGGTCGGAGACGTAGACGTAGGTGCGGGTGGCCGCCACGGCTGCGGCCGCCAGCCGCAAGCCGTCGAGTACCAGGTGCGGGCGATTACGCAGCAGCCAGCGGTCCTTGATCGAGGCCGGTTCCCCCTCTTCGCCGTTGGCGACGACGACGGCGTCGAGGCCGCGGCGGGCGGCGGCGGCGCGCACCGAGCGCAACTTGACCCCCAGCGGGAACCCGGCGCCACCGCGCCCGAGCAACCCGCTGCGGTCCACCTCGTCGAGGAATGCGTCGGCATCAGCCAGCGTCCGGTAGCCGCCGGCGGCGGCGTAGGCCGCGCCGTCCTCGACGCCGTTGCGCAGCAGTCGCGGCTCGCTGCCCGGCCAGGCGGCGACGGTGATGTCCGGGCTTGCCGCAGTTGTCGTCATTGCCACCTCGTTTGGTTAGGCTCGCGGTCGTGAGAACCGCGGTAGTGCGCATCGACGTCGACCCGGCCGGACAACTGACACAACAGCAGTTGAGGGCCGGGATGGCGACGTTGCGCGATCTGGTGGTGCCGGCCGGTGCCGGCCTGGTCGAGACTGACGTTGCGGCGATGCCGGCGGGGCGGCGCCACGTTCGATTGTTGATCGCCGGCACCGACGCCGACATCATCGATATCGGAATGCGATTGTGCGCCAAAGCGTTCGGTACCGAACCAGTGCCCGGCGTGGTGACCTATGTGAGCCGGGGTACCGATGACGACGCGCTCGGGGTGCTCGCGGGCCTGGGACTGACCGGCGAGATCGGCCGCACCCCGGGAGCAGACGGCCTCGACGTCGTCCATGTGACGCTGGCCGATGCCGACGTGGCGCGGGTCGGCGAGAGCCGTATCCACACCGCGCTGGAGGCGTCGCTGAACTGCGAGGTTCACATCCACATCCGTTGAGGCCATCAGCGCCCCAAAAATTCCAGGATCGCCGGGGCGGCCAGCACCCAGGTGTCGAACATGTTGAAGTGACTTACTTTTCCCGCGGCTCGTTCTTCGGCGGCCCGCTCCCAGGCGTCCTCCGGCCATGGCGGGTCGATCAGCTCGGATCCCTTAATCAAGCAATTCACCTCCAGTGAGGTGCGCTTCGGGTGGTCCCAATCGTTCTCGCCGCCCCGGATGATCAGTGTGGGAACCGTTATGCGGTCGAACATCTCGTCGTCGACTCCGGGAATCGTCTGGCCCGGCTTGGACACGAACGCGTTGAGCCAGCGCAGCATCACCTTGAGGAACGCGTCGCTCTCCAGGTCGAGCAGTCGCTGCTTGTTGGCCGGATTCTCCTCGATGCGTTCCTGCCATTCGCGCATGGCCGGCAGCGCCTGGGTGCCGCCGCCGCGCACCGCCAGGATGCTGGGTACCACGTAGTAGGAGCCCAGTACGAAGGTGCCGTAGATGCCGCCGACGATGTTCCACAGCACCAGCTTGGTGACCAATTCGGGGTAGAGCATGGTGGTCAGCATCGAGTCCCGCGCACCACCCGAGCCACCGGCCAGGATGACAGGCCCGGTGTCCAGGGCGGTGAGCAGGCCGTGCAGCGTCTCGGCTCGCATATGCGATTCGGACTGGCCGTAGAACTGCACATCGGAGGCCCCGCAGTTGGGGCGGTCCCACAACAGCACCCGGTAGCCGCCGGCAACGAGCGCATCGGCCAGCGGGCGTAGGCCGGGAATCTCCTTGGAGAACCGGCCGCCGGGGGTCAGTACGATCAGATCGCCGGTGTCGCCGAGGATCTCGTAGACGACGTTTCCGCCGTTGATTTCGACAGAGGCCACCGATTGCTCCTGTGTGTTAGGCCTGGACCAGGACGTCGTTGCCCACCACCCGCACCGGGTAGGTGCGGATGCTCCACTCGGGTTTGACCGCGGTGGTGCCGGTGGCGAGTTCGAAACCCCATTGATGCCAAGGGCAGTAGATGTATTCGAGGTCGCGGACCATGGCGGCGTCACCCGGCGCGCTCTCGTCGACGACGGTGCGGCCGCGCAGTCGCCCGGAACACAACGGGCCGCCCTGGTGCGGACAGAAGTTCGCGATCGCGTAGAACGTCCCGTTGATGTTGTAGACGCCGACTCCGTGATGGCCGATCGGTACGAGTTTACGCGTGCCGGGCGGGATTTCGTCGACGGTGGCAACGATGTGCTCGCGGCCCTGGGCCAGCCGGGGCCGCTGTTTCTCTTCGCTCATTCAGAACACCCGCACCTGACCCTCGAGGGCCGGGACCGTGTCCGGAAGGTGGTAGGTCTTGAGGCCGTTTTTGAACATCACCGCTTCGCGAGCCGCCTTCGGTAGATGCTTGACCAGCCAGCGCGGATCATCGAAGGTCCAGTGCGGGTAGTCCGAGGAGTACAGCAGGATCTTCTCGCACTCCATCCACTCGAACGCCCGGGTCAACTCGGTCTTGTCCTCGGGGTAGTCCAGCGGCTGGGTGGTGAACTTGATGTGGTCCTTGACGTACTCGCTGGGCTTGCGTTTGATGTCCAGCCACGACTTGCGTGCTTCATAGATGGCGTCCATCCGCCACATCAGCGGCAGGATCCAGGTGAAGGCGTGTTCGACCAGCACGATGCGCAGGTTCGGGTGGCGGTCGAAGACGCCGTCGAACACCAGGCTCATCACCTGGTTGGCCGCCAGCAGCGAGTAGGTGACCATGAAATCGTGGTTGTAGCTGGGCATGCCCACCGGCGGCATCGGCAGCTCTTCATGGTGGCTACGCGACAGGTGGCAGCTCACGGTGATGTCGTGTTTGGTGGCCGCCGCCCAGATCGGGTCGTACTTGGGGTCGCCCCATGACGGCCGCGGCTCGGCCTTGATCAGGATCTGGGCCATGTAGGGGTGCCCGGCCCACTTCTCGATCTCGGCGACGGACCCCGCCGGGTCCTCGATGGCGATGCAGATCGAGCCGCGCCACCGCTGGTGCCAGTTGTTATGACTGTCCAGCCAATGATTGGCCTGCCAGTCGTTGAGTGCACACGACATCGCATGCTGGGCTTCGGGAAAGCGGGCCGGGTAGGCGGCAGGCTCCAGGATCGCGAAGTCCGATCCCGCCTCCATGATGAGTTGCTTGAACGCCAACTCCGGGTCACTACCCGGGAATTCGCCGTCGGCCGGGAACGCATCGACGCGCATGGCGAACGCGTGCGCGTAGTCCGGTGCGTCGTAGTAGATCTGCTCACCGATGCGCCGGGTCAGAAAGTACTTGCTGCGCCACGGTTCCGGGATGTACTGGGTCAGTTCGCCGCGCCGCGGCACCGGGTGGACATCGGAGTCCACACACCGCACCGCGATGCGCTCCGCCGCCGGTTTGCGCTCTGTGGCTGTCACGGTCATGGTGATCTCCCTTGATCCCAACTGTTCTCTAGTGTGCGCCCGCGGGGGCCGGTACGTCGATGCCGTAGAGCCGACTGGCGTTGCGCCAGCACAGCTTGTCGCGTTGCTCGGCGCTGAACGTGCTCGGCACGCTCACTTCGTTGCGCTGCCAGTGCGGATAGCTCGACCCGTACATCACCATGTCGTCCTTGCCGGTGAAGCCGAACCACTCGCCGGCGAAGTCGGTGTCCCCGGGACCGTCCATGGCGCCCTGCACGAAGAACACGTGGTCGGGCAGGTAGTCGCTGGGGATCTTCGGCGCCCACGGCGTCTGCTCCAGGTGTGGCCTGCCGAAGGTGTCCATCCGCCAGATGAACGGCGTCAGCAGATCCGCGGCGCCGTCGGCCCAGACGAACTTCAGCGACGGCATCCGCTCGAAGACGCCCTCGGCGATCATGTTCATCAGGTGGTACAGGTAGTTGCACGCCATGAAGCTGACGTAGTGCTCGTAGACGCGGGGCACCCCGGACGGTGTGGGTGAGGCGGCGACGCCGGAGCCGACCTCGATGTGTGCGGCCACCGGCAGGCCCGCGTCGATGGCGGCCTCCCACAACGGCCAGAACTGGGGTTTGCCGAAGAGTTCCCGCGATTGCAGCGGAACGCCGATCTGCACCACCCGGGGATGGTCCTTCCACCGGTCGATCTCGCGTAGTGCCCCGGCGATGTCGTCGGGGTTGACCCGGATGGTGCCGCGGAAGCGCTCGCCGTGCACGCTGTGGTCCAACCAGCGCGACACCAGGATCTCGTTGTGCGCCGCGGCCAGCGCCGACCCCAGCTGCCGATCCGGCATGACGCCGCGGCTCATCGGGTGCAGCACCGCCACATCGACCCCGCGATCGGCGAACAGGTGCTGGGCGACCACCTCGGGATCCGAGCCTGGGTATTGGCCGTCGGGCCCCTGGGTGCCGGGAGCGTACTCGCCGCCCGGCGCTCCGTACCAGTCCATCTCGTAGTCCGGGAATCCCCGGCTGCGGTACGGCTCGCGCAGGTGACCGCGCAGGTCCTTGTTGGATGCGGCGAAGATGTGCACGCTGGCGTCGATGACGGGGGTGCGGCTGCCGTCCGGGTTTTCGATCATCAACGCCGCCCTTCGCCGTATCGCCCGAGTCCGCGCCCGCCGCGGGGCGCGCCGTGCAGAGTCACCGGGAACCCGAGTCCCGATGCCGACCATTGTATAGCTGTATTCTTTGCTTGCAAGAACTGGATTCTCGCAGTCTTGTCGCGGAGCCGGTGCAGGCGGGCGCCGCCACGGCTACGGTAACCGCGCGATACGTTGTGATAGCGCGGTATCTCGCGACGAGATCATTACATTCACTAACGAGAATGTTATTCTCGATCGGGTTGTGGAGGAGGTGACTGCAATGCTGTTGGAGTTTGACGAGGATCAGCGACTGTGGCAGGGCACGGTGCGCGACGTGGTGGGCAAGCAGTGCTCGCCGTCGTTGGTGCGCGGTGTCGCCGAGGGTGGAGACGACAGTGCCGTCGACTCGTTGTGGAAGGTCTATGTCGATCTGGGCTGGACCGAGTTGCACGAGCCGGAAACCGCGGTAGAGCTCGCGATCGTTCTCGAAGAACTCGGCCGCGCCACCGATCCCACGCCGTTTCTGGCCACCATGACCCAGTTCGCGCCGTTGGTCGGCGAGCACCATCGACCGGACGGCTCCACCGGGGCGGCGGTTCTCGGCGGCGTGAGCGCCCACCGCAATGCCGCCGGCTGGGTGTTGGACGGAACCGCACTGCACGTACTGGACGGTGACCGGGCCGATCGGCTGGCGGTGGTCGCCGACGCGGGGGTGTTCGTGGTGGACGCCGCCGCGGTGACCACGCGGAAGTCCGCGGTGTTCGACCCGACGCTGCACGTGGCCGATGTGTCCTTCGCCGGGGTCGAGGTGCCCGACAGTGCCCGGATGCGGGTCGACATCGACCGGGCGCGCCATGTCGCGCTGACCGGGATGGCGATGACCATGGTCGGCGCCTGTCAGCGCATCCTCGACCTGGCGCTCGAGCACGTACGCGGCCGTCAGCAGTTCGGCGTGCCGATCGGCTCGTTCCAGGCCGTCCAGCACAAGGCGGCCGACATGCATGTCGCGATCGAGCGGGCCCGTGCGCTGGCGTATTTCGCGGCGCTCACGATCGCGGCGGACGACCCGCGGCGCCGGATGGCCTCGGCGATGGCGAAGGCGGCCGCCGGAGAATGCCAGTCGGTGGTATTCCGGCACGGGCTGCAGTTGTTCGGCGCGATGGGGTTCACCTGGGAGAACGACCTGCAGTTCGCGCTCAAGCGAGCCAAAGCCGGTGAGCTGATGCTGGGCGGTGCCGCACAGCATCGCGCGACCATCGCCGAGGAATACCTTGCAACTCACATTTGACCCCGAGATCGAGGAGTTCCGCGCCGAATTCGCGGCCTTCCTCGACACGAATCTGCCCGACGAGGCGGACACCGCGGAGCGGCCTCGGTCGGTGTCCCACATGCCCGACTGGGCGCGCCGCTGGCAGCGGTTGCTGTTCGACAACGGCTGGCTGCTGCCCGGAAACCCACCGGAATTCGGCGGTCGCAACGCCACGCTGCTGCAGCAGTTCGTCCATTTGGAGGAGCTCTGCCGGCGCCGGATCTATCACAGCTTCAATCCGCAGGGCGTCAACATCATTGCGGCCTCCTTGCTTTCCTTCGGAAGTGACGAGCAGAAGCAGCGCTGGGCGGTGCCGATTCTGCGTGCCGAGATCACCGCGTCGCTGGGCATGAGCGAGCCGAGCGCCGGCTCGGACCTGGCGTCGTTGCGGACGAGGGCCGACCGTGACGGTGAGGACTTCATCGTCAACGGACAGAAGGTGTGGACCTCGGGGGCACACGACGCCGATGTGCTGCTGACGTTCGTGCGCACCGACCCCGATGCTCCCAAACACAAGGGCATCAGCGTTTTGTTGATCCCCACCGACACGCCCGGCGTGGTCTGTCGCCCGTTCCCCACGATCTGCGGTATCGACGACAAAGACTTCAACGAGGTGTTCTTCACCGATGTGCGGGTGCCGGCCGACAATCTGGTCGGCCCGCTCAACGGTGGCTGGCGGGTGGCCAACGGATCTCTCGGGCACGAACGCACCATGATGTGGCTGGGCTTCGCCGATCGGCTCGACAACGTGATCGCCGACTTTCGCCCCACCGATGCGTTGCAGCGCGACCAATTCGCCACGGCCATCATGGATTACCAGGCGTTGCGCCTGCTGGGGTCGCGGGCGCTGGCGCGGGCCTCGCGCGGCGAGGAGGATGTGCCCGCGCTGTCGGTGCTCAAGCTGCTCGGCTCCGAAGCCGAGATGTTCGCCTCCGGCCATGCGTTGGACGCGGTCGGGGCGGCGGGCCTGGTCCATCCGGCGAATTCAGGGCCGTATGCGCCGATGAACCTCGACAGCTATTTCGCCAGCTGGTTCGAGCGTCATGCCCGCAGCTTCTCGGGCACCATCGCCGGCGGTACCTCGGAGATCCACCGCAACCTCATCGCCCAGCAGGTGCTGGGGCTGCCGCGCGGTTAGTTCTCCCCGGCGAGCAGTCGCAAAAGCCCCCGAAATCGTTGGGAATCGGGGGCTTTGGCGACTGCTCGTGCGAAGGGGACTCAGTCGATAACGACAGCTTCTTTGCGCTCGGTGATCGGGCGGGCACATTCCTGCTCGTCGCAGATCCGCTGCAGCTTCTCCAGCGTCTCGTCGAGTCCCGGGCCGATGCGCTTGCCGGGCGTGAAGGTGGCCGGCAGGTGGCGCATGCCCTGGATGACGCCGATGGTGTCGTAGTGCACCGCGCCGGCCGGATCGCAGCGGTAGTCCGGCATCCGGTCGAGCACCGCGAGCATCATCGACTTGAACACGGCACGGGCGACGTGTGAGCCGATGCAGCGGTGCACACCAAGACCGAAACTGAAGTGCCGGTTGCCCTTCCGGTCCATGATGAGGCGGTTGGGGTCCTCGAACACCGACGGGTCACGGTTGGCCATCGCCCAGGACAGCCACAGCCGTTCGCCCTCCTTGACCTGCACTCCGGCCACCTCGACATCGTCGGAGAAGGTGCGCCCGTCGCCGGGGGCCGGCGTGAAGTAGCGCAGGAACTCCTCGGTGGCGTGGTTGAACAGCTTCTCCCGCTCGCGACTGAGGCGCTCCCGTTCCTCCGGGTGCTCGCCCAGCCACTCCAGGCTGTGGGCGGTCAGCGCCGTGGTGGTGTCGAATCCGCCCCCGATCACCACGCCGACCATCGACAGGCCGTCGATGTCGGGAATCGGTTCACCGTTCCGCACCGCCTGGGTGAGCGCGTGGACGATTCCCGGCCGTGGATTCTGCTTGACCTCAAAGTAGTTGGTAGCCAGGTCCAAGCCCATCTGCCGGTGCATCTCGGCCACGCGCACCGAGTCCGGGTCGTGCTCGGGGGTGTACACCGCCGCATGGACCGGTTCGCAGTAGATCGTCCAGTTCTTCAGCGGGATACCGAGGATCGCCAGCGTGAAGACGGCCGGCACCACATTGGCCAGGTCATCGACGAAGTCGATCTGGCCTTCCTCGATCTTCTCGTTGATCGCGGCGCGGGTGACCTCGTCGATGAACGGAATCCATCGCTTGATGGCCGCCGGCGACATGTACGGGTTGAGCAGCTCGCGGTAGAACTGCTGTTCCTCGCCGTCCATTTCGAGCACGCCGCCGCGGGCCTGTGCCCGCTTCGCCGGCGGGATGGAGATGCCCTTGTAGCCCCGACGCTCGTTGTTGATGTCGTGGTCGTTGGAGACATGTGGGCACCGGGCCAGTTCGAATACCTCCGCGGCGCCGGCCGCCACCCAGTGGCCGTCGTAGGTGTCGGTCCAGGCCATCGGACACTTGGCCTGCATCTCGTCGGTGATGTCGAGGAACCGATCACGGTATTCCGGCGCATGGCGGTCGAAGTAGTAGTAGCGCTGCTTCTTCTGCTCGTTCACTGCGCAGTCCAATCTGGCTGCCCCGCACCGGTTGCGACCTGGCCGGTGGAGTCCTTTCCGTCGACGAAGATCGCGCGTTCCGGGCACGATCGCATGGCTTCGATCACCACTTCCTGTTGTCCGGCGACGACGTCTTCGCTGACGGCAGTGGAGTGACCGTCGATGTCGTCGAGGTCGAAGGAATCCGGCGCGATCATCTTGCACAGGCCGTGGCCCTGACAGCGCTCCGGGTCAACCCAAACTTTCATGCTGCTCCTATCGAACACGGGCGAATCTGCGTCAGTCACGCCTCAGACGTGGTAGTCGTACCACTTGAGATATCCACCGGCATCCACCCGCAACTGCATGCCGGTGACGTACCGGGCCTCCTCGGACGCGAGCCAGAGCACCGCGTTGGAGATGTCTTCGGGTTCGATGAACGGCACCTTCATCGCCTGCTGCACGTAGAAGACCGGCTCGGCGTCGGCGCGCGTCGGGTGGTCCAGATCCGGCCGGAAGGAGCGGTACATCGGCTCGCTCTGCAGCATGTCGGTGTTGCAGTTGGTCGGGTGGATGACGTTGGCGCGAATGCCGCGTACCGCCAACTCGGTGGCCAGGTCGTGCACGTACTGCGCCATCAGGCGTTTGGAGGTCATATAGGCCATGCCGCCCGGGTCGTTGCCGGGGTTGGCCTTCTGGTGAGCGTCCATCAGCGCGGCGGCCGACGAGGTGGCGATGATCGAGGCGCCCTCGCCCAGGTGGGGCAGCGCGACCTGGATGCCGTTGATGGTGCCGACCAGGTTGGTGTTGATGACGTCGATCCAGGCCTGCAGCGGCGGGTTGCCCTTCATGCCGGCCACACCGGCCTGGGCGACGACGATGTCGAGCTTGCCGAATTCGGCCAGCCCGGCCTCCAGCGCGGTCTTCAGCGCCGCCGCGTCGCGCACGTCGGCCTGCGCGGTGACGATGCCGCGCCCGGTCTTCTCGACCAGCTTGGCGGTCTCTTCGAGGTCCTCCGGCCGGGCCATCGGGTAGCCGATGGTCTCGATGTCCTGGCACAGGTCGACGGCGATGATGTCGGCGCCTTCCTCGGCCAGTCGCAGCGCGTGGCTGCGCCCCTGCCCGCGAGCGGCCCCCGTGATGAATGCGACCTTTCCGGCAACGCGTCCCACAGCTGTTCCTTTCGTTGATGCACCGTCGGTATCGGCAGTGTCAGGTGTTGCGCCCGCCGTTGACGCCGAGGATCTGCCCGGTGATGTAGCCAGCCTCCTCGGATGCCAGGAAGGCGCACGCTGCCGCGATGTCTTCGGGCTTGCCCATGCGGCGCACCGGGGTTCGGGCGATGTTGTCATCGATGTTGCCGAGGAATCCGTGGCTGGCGGCATTGCGCAGCATCGGGGTGTCGATGAAGCCGGGCGGCACGGCGTTGACGGTGATCCCGCTGGGTCCATATTCCAGGGCCAGCGTCTTGGTGAGGCCGTTCACCGCGGATTTGGCGGCAACGTAGTGCGCCATATAGGGAACTCCGGAGTGGGTGCTCGACGAGGAGATGTTGACGATGCGTCCCCAGCCGGCCGCCACCATGTCGGGCAGCACCGCCTGGATGGTGTGGAAGACGCCGTTGAGGTTGACGTCGATGACCTGCTGCCAATCCTCGAAGCTGATGTGGTGGAACTTCTTGAAGCCGTCCAGCCCGGCGGCGTTGACCAGGATGCCGACCGGCCCGAGTTGTTCGCGGATCTGCGTCAGCGCGGTGTCGATCTGGCCGCGATCGGTGACGTCGGCGGCGAAAGCCAGCTCCTGATCGCCCGGCTTGAGATCGATGATCGCCACCCGGTGGCCGGCAGCGCGTAAGCGGTTCACCACCGCCGCGCCGATGCCCGAGGCGCCCCCGGTCACGACAGCCGTTCTCACGAGGTCGGTCTCGGCCACAAAGAATCTCCTTTTCAAGTCGTGAGAATCGTACTCTCGTACAACTGTTTCTGGCAAGGTTCCGGCAAAACCCCTCTCAACAGGGATGATGCCGTATCGCGGGCTTGCCGTGGTGCAGTTCTGCGGTACGGACGGCTCGCATTTCCGGCTTGAGTTCTCCCTCTTGAGATGTATGATTCGCCGCACATGAGAATGTAGTTACCCGGCGGGAGGCTTGCATGGGTTCGCAGGAAACGGCAGCGACCATCGCTGGCGGTTCAGCGAGGCTCGACGGAGGAGAGCCGAAGCTGGGACCGCCGAATGAAACCGATGGTCCCGGCGGTGCACAGGCCGCCGAGCACGTCGCTGCCAGGCACCTGCTGGTCGACGGCAAGCTGGTGGGTGCGGACCGGACCTACCCCTCGCTGAACCCCGCCACCGGGCAAGTCCTGGGCTACGCCCCCGAGGCCAGTGTCGAGCAGGCCGGAGCGGCGGTCGAGGCGGCGCGGCGGGCGTTCGACACCGGCGACTGGGCCACCGACGTCGCGCTGCGGGTGCGCTGCCTGGATCAGCTGCACCGGGCACTGATCGAGCACCGCGACGAATTCGCCGCGTTGACCATCGCCGAGGTCGGCGCCACCCCGGCGCTGACCCAGGGCGCGCAGCTGGACCAGCCGATCGCGATCGTGCGCTACTACGCCGATCTGCTCAAGGACTATCCGATGACCGAGGACCTCGGCAACATCGAGAGTCGCGGCATGCTGCACCACCGCTGGGTTGAGAAAGAGGCCGCCGGCGTGGTCGCCGCGATCATCGCCTACAACTACCCCAACCAGCTGGCCTTGGCGAAGCTGGCCCCCGCGCTGGCCGCCGGGTGCACCGTGGTGCTCAAGGCCGCTCCGGACACCCCGCTGATCACGCTGGCGCTCGGCGAGCTGATCGCCAACCACACCGACATCCCGGCCGGGGTGGTCAACGTGCTCAGTTCGTCGGACCCTGCGGTCGGCGCGGCACTGACCACCGACGCGGGCGTCGACATGGTCACCTTCACCGGTGCCACCCCGACCGGGCGGGCGATCATGGCCGCGGCCAGCGCGACCCTCAAACGGGTCTTCCTGGAGTTGGGCGGCAAGTCGGCGGCGATCGTGCTCGACGACGCCGACTTCAACATGGCCGCGGTCTTCGCCTCGTTCTCGATGGTCACCCACGCCGGCCAGGGCTGCGCACTGACGTCGCGGTTGCTGGTGCCCAACAGTCATCACGACGAGATCGTCGAGCTGATCAAGACCAACTTCTCGCATGTGCGCTACGGCGACCCGACCGACCCCAAGACGTATATGGGTCCGCTGATCAGCGCCAAGCAGCGCGACAAGGTCGACGGCATGGTGCAGCGCGCGGTGGCCGCGGGCGCCACCCTGGTGACCGGGGGCGAGAAGGTCGATCCCGGCTTCTTCTACACCCCAACGCTGCTGACAGGAGTCGATCCGGACAGCGAGATCGCTCAGGAAGAGGTCTTCGGGCCGGTGCTGGCGGTCATCGGCTACGACGATGACGACGACGCGGTACGCATCGCCAACAACTCGATCTATGGGCTGTCCGGCGCGGTCTTCGGCAGCCAGGACCGGGCGGTGGCCGTGGCGCGCCGGATCCGCACCGGAACGTTCTCGATCAACGGCGGCAACTACTTCAGCCCGGACGCGCCGTTCGGCGGGTACAAGCAGTCCGGCATCGGCCGCGAGATGGGCGTCGCCGGGCTCGAAGAGTTCATGGAGTCCAAGACCTTCGCCGCACCCGTGGGAGCCGCCGAATGAGGCCACTGGAGGGGGTCCGCGTCCTGGAGGTCGCGATGTACGGGTTCGTCCCGTCGGCCGGTGCGGTACTGGCGGAGTGGGGCGCCGAGGTGATCAAGGTCGAGCATGCGGTGACCGGTGACCCGCAGCGCGGGCTGCGGCAGACCGGCATGCTGCGGGTGGAGGGCGACCCCAACCCCAACATCGAGCACGCCAACCGCGGCAAGCGCAGCATCGGGCTGGACGTGTCGACGCCCGAGGGCCGCGAGGTGCTGCTCGAATTGGCAAAGCGCGCCGACGTTTTCCTCACTAGTTTCCTTCCCGGTCACCGCCGCAAGTTCGCCATGGACGTCGACGACATCCGCGCGGTCAACCCGAAGATCGTCTACGCCCGGGGCAGCGCGCTGGGTCCCCGCGGCATCGAATCGGAGAAGGGCGGCTACGACATGACCGCCTTCTGGTGTCGCGCCGGCACCGCCGCGACCATCACCCCGCCCGGTATCGAGGGCATGATCGCGCCGCCCGGACCGGCCTACGGTGACACCATCTCGGGCACCAATCTGGCCGGTGGTATCGCGGCGGCACTGTTCAAGCGCGAGCGCACCGGTGAGCCGTCGGTGGTGGACGTGTCCCTGCTGGGCAGCGGCCTGTGGGCCATGGGCCACACCGTCGCCTTGACCAGTCATCTGGGCGAGCGGCTGGTCCAACAGCCGCCCGGGGTTCACGGCTCGCCGATCAACCCGCTGGTCGGGGTCTACGCGACCGCCGACGAGCGCTACATCTCGTTCGTCATGATGCAGCCCACCAAGTTCTGGGCGGATGTATGCCGACACATGGAACTCGACGACTACATCGACGATCCCCGGTTCGCCACCGCGCAGTCGTTCGCCGAGCACACCCCGGCGGCGGTGGAAATCCTGCGCGAGGCGATGTCCAAGCGGACGCTGCCCGAGTGGAGTGAGCGCTTCGCCACGCTGGCCGGACCGTGGGCGCCGGTCCAGGACACCTTGCAAGCCGCCCAGGACGCGCAGATCCGTGCCAACGAATACATCGTGCAGGCAGGCGAACTCGAGTTGGTCGCCAACCCGGTGCAGTTCGACGTGGCCGCCCCGGCGGCCGGCCCGGCGCCCGGGTTCGCCGAGCAGACCGACGAGATCCTGGAAGAACTCGGGTTGGACTGGGACCGCATCATCGAACTCAAGACCGCCGGCGCGGTCACCTAGGCCACGCGATGCCGCACGTAGCTTCGATCGGTACCTATCTGCCGTGCTGGGGAACCCCCCAGCGCCGGCTGATCGGTGACGACGAGGATGCCATCACGCTGGCTGTCGAGGCCGGCCGTGCGGCGTTGACCGGCGGTGGCGCGGTGGAGCGCCTGGTGGTGGTCAGTCGTGACTTTCCGCTGACCGACAGCAGCAACGCCGCGGTGTTGCTGGCCGGCCTGGGCCTCGATCCCGAACTCGAGGTGGTCGAGCGTCTCGGCGGCGCCCCGGCCGCCCTGGACGCGCTCAGCTCGGCCCGGCCGCGCACCCTGATCATCGGGGTGGACCTGGACCCGGCCGGCGCCGCGGCGGTGCTCACCGCGGAGAACGGCCTGCGTATCCGGACCGCAGCCCGTATCGCCCGCAGTCTGCCGGTGCGCACCCGCAACGACGGGGTGGTGCACGACTACGGCGACCCGCGGCTGCTCTACGAGCGGGGCGTGGTGGCGTCGCTGGTGGCCGCCTGGGCGGAGACGCCGGTGATGCTCGCCGGGGTGGAACATGACCGCGCAGTCGAACTCTGCACCGGTAAACCCGCTCCGCTACCGACCACCGGTGCCAGCTCGGGGCTGTTCGCGCTGGCGGTGTTGGCCGAGACGCAGACGGTGGGTCCGCTGCTGGCGGCCGAGCAGGCCAACCTGTCCGGGATCACCGTGGTCGAAGGCGAGGCGCCGGTGCACCGGCACGAACCGGCGGCCCGGCCGGTCCCCGAGCGGGTGCACACTCCCGGCGCGGACCTGCCGATCTCGCTGGCCGCCTACGAGCGTGCCTTCGAAGCCAAGGTCCGCTGGGAGGCGGGCAAACACCCGGGCAGCGACGAACTCGACTTCCCGCCGCGTTACCGCGTCGGCGAGGACTCGACGTTGAGCACCAACTACGAGCTGGTGGAGCTGCCCCGCGTCGGCACGGTCTATACCGAGGTGACCGTACAGATCCCGGTGCCCGGGCTGACCACCCCCTACTCGCTGGTCATCGTCGAGCTCGATGACGTGGCGGTCCGCGCGCTGGTGAAGGTGACGGGAGCGCCGGCCGGCAGCGCCTGGATCGGTGACCGGGGCCGGCTGGTGCTGCGCCGGATCGCGGTGCGCTCCGGGGTGCCCGACTACGGGTACGCCTTCGAGCCCTTCGACCCGTCGGAACAACCCGAGGCGGTGGCATGAAACGGGTAGCCATCGTCGGCGCCGGGATGACGCCGTTCCGGGAGCACTTCGCGCTGGGCATCAAGGACCTGCTGCCGATGGCCTTCGCCGAGTGTGCCGCCAGCGTGGACAAGGGCCTGGCCAAAACCGATGTGCAGGCGGCCTGGTTCGGGGCGCTGGGCACCACCGACGGCTTTCCGTCCGGGATCCTGGCCGACACCTTGGGACTGCCCGACCTACCGGTCACGCGGGTGGAGAACTCCTGCGCCACCGGCAATGACGCGGTCCGCAACGCGTTGTTCGGGGTCGCGTCCGGGGCGGTCGACGTGGCGCTGGTGATCGGTGCCGACAAGCTGCGGGAGACCGCCACCAAGGACATGCTCTGGGCCTGGGAGGAGACCGCGCGCGACATGGCGTGGGACTACCCGCTCGGGTTGGTCGCGCCGGCCGGTTTCGCCCTGCACGTACGGCGCTACCTGCACGAGTCGCCCGCTACCCGCGAGCACCTGGCGATGGTGGCGGTGAAGAACCACCGGCACGGGGCCAGCAACCCGCGCGCGCGGCTGCGTTTCGAGATCACCATGCAGCAGGCCCTCGAAGCGCCCATGGTGGCTTCCCCGTTCGGGGTGTACGACTGCGCCCCGCAGAGCGACGGCGCCGCCGCCCTGGTGCTGGCCGCCGAGGACGTGGTGGATCGCTTCACCGATCGGCCGGTGTGGATCCGCGGGGTGGGGCTGGGTCTGGACGCGGTGATGCATCAGCACAAACGCGACATGACGACGTTTCCGGCGACATTGCGCGCCGCCAAGCAGGCCTTCGCCATGGCAGGGCTGACGCCGTCGGACATCGATGTCGCCGAGGTGCACGACTATTTCACCGGTGTGGAGATGATCAGCTACGAAGACCTCGGCTTCGCCGAACGGTTCGAAGCCCACAAGTTGCTCGAAGCCGAGGTGACCAGTGTCGGTGGCGCGTTGCCGGTCAATCCCAGCGGTGGTTTGAAGTCCAAAGGCCACCCACCGGGGGCGACCGGTGTGGCACAGTGCGTAGAACTCTTCGAGCAGTTGCGCGGGACAGCGGTCAATCAGGTCGATGGTGCCCGGATCGGCTTGGCGCACAACATCGGAGGGCCAACAGCGGTGGCGGCGGTCACCATCGTGGAAGGGGGCGGCGATGGCGTTTAGCGGCACGCCGGCGCTTCCCATCCACATTGACGTGACCGTCAATAACCGGGCGGCGGTGCGGTAATGGTGCTGGGGGCGACCGCCGATCCACCGCTGGACCGGGAAGACGGCGAGCAGACCCAACGGGGGGATGCGGCAGGGCGGCATCGGCCCACCGGCCGGCGGCGAGAGTCGCCGGCCTATGTGCGGCCGATGATCGGGCTGCTGACGGTCCTGACGATCGCGGCGCTCGTCGCGCTGCCGATCGCGCTGTTCCGCGGCAGCTTCACCCGCACGGTGCCGGTCACGGTGCTGTCCCAGCGCGCCGGTCTGGTGATGTACCCCGACGCCAAGGTCAAGCTGCGCGGCGTCCAGGTGGGCAAGGTCGGGTCCATCGAGCCGCTGGCGGATGGCACCGCGGTGCTGCGACTGGAGATGCAACCCGACCAGCTGCGGCTGATCCCGGCGAACGTCACCGCCCGAATCGCCTCCACGACGGTGTTCGGGGCCAAATCCGTCGAGCTGGTGGCGCCCCCGGACCCGGAGGCGACCAGATTGCACGCCGGTCAGGTGCTGGCCGGTGAGCACGTCACCGTCGAGATCAACACGGTGTTCCAACAGCTGGTGCGGGTGTTGGACAAGATCGACCCGAAGAAGCTGAACGAAACGCTCAGCGCCGTCTCGACGGCGTTCAACGGGCGCGGGCAGAAGCTGGGTCAGGCGCTGACCGACTTCGACAAGCTACTGGCAGAGCTTGAGCCCAGCCTGGACACCCTCGAACACGAGGTCGCCACGATGCCACCGGTGTTCCGGTCTTACGCCGATGCGGCGCCCGATCTCACCGCTGCGCTCAACGCCACCAGCACCATGAGTGAAAGCATCGTGGCCGAACGCAACAGCCTGGACACCTTCCTGCTGAGCGCCATCGGCCTGGCCGATACCGGCAACGAGGTACTGGGCGAGAACCGGCAGGGGCTGACCGACCTGACGCGGGTGCTGGAGCCGACCGCTCAACTGCTGGACAAATACAACGACGAACTCGGCTGTTCGATCGGCGGTTTGGTGCCGTTCGCCAAATCCCCGCCCTTCAACGTCCCCGGCATCATCATCACCGCCAGCTTCACCCTGGCCAAGGAACGCTACCGCTACCCCGACCACCTACCGAAGGTGGCGGCCCGCTCCGACCGCTCCTACTGCACGGAACTGGGTCTGCCCGACGTACCGCCCGAATACCGGGTGCCCGCGTTGATCGCCGACGTCGGAGCCAACCCGTACGAATACGGCAACCAAGGCATCCTGCTGAACTCCGACGGCCTCAAGCAGGCGCTGTTCGGGCCGATCGGCGGACCGCCCCGCAACAGCGCCCAGGTGGGGATGCCCGGATGAGACGCGACATGGGGCCACTGCTCAAATTCGGGATCTACGCCGCGGTGATGGTGCTGGCCACGATCTTTCTGTTCGCGATCTTCGCCGAGGTCCGGACCGGCCCGACGGCGGGCTACCAGGCGGTCTTCTCCGACGCCTCCCGGCTGAAAGCCGGGGACAGCGTGCGGGTCGCCGGCGTTCGGGTCGGCACCGTCGGTCGCGTCGCGCTGCGCCCGGACGGCACGGTGCTGGTGAAATTCCAGGCTGACCGCAACATTTCGCTCACCACCGGCACTCAGGCCTCGGTGCGCTACTTGAATCTGGTCGGCGACCGCTACCTGGAACTGACGGACGGGCCCGGCTCGACCCGGCTGTTGCCGGCCGGCTCGGAGATCCCGCTGGAGCGCACCGCGCCCGCACTGGATCTGGACCTACTGCTCAACGGCCTCAAGCCGGTGATCCGCGGACTGAACCCACAGGACGTCAACTCGCTCACCGCATCGCTGATCCAGATCATGCAGGGCCAGGGCGGCACCATCGACTCACTGATGTCTCGGACATCGTCGTTCTCGAACTCCCTGGCGGACAACAACCAGGTGATCGAGTCCCTGATCGACCAACTGCGCGCCACGCTGGCCACCTTGTCCAACGGCGACAAGCGGTTTTCCGGGGCGATCGATCGACTGAGCAAGCTGGTCGCCGGCTTGGCAGCCGACCGCGACCCGATCGGGACCGCGGTGACGGCTCTGGACCGCGGCACCGCATCGCTGGCCGATCTGCTCGGCAACGCCCGCGATCCACTGACCAACACGATCACCCAGGTCGATCGGTTGACCACCGCGATCAACGCCGACCTGGCCGGTCTGGACATGTCGCTACAGAAGGCGCCGGAGAACTACCGCAAGGCCATCCGGCTCGGCGCCTACGGCGGATTCATCCAGTACTACATCTGCGCGGTGCAGGTCCGGGTCAGCGACACCCAGGGCCGGACGGCGGTGTTCCCCTGGATCAAAGCGGAGGAGGGCCGATGCAGCGACACCGACTGAGCGGCGTGCTGCCCGCCGCTGCGCCGGCACAGCGGGGGAGCCACCGATGCTGAAATACCGTGGCAGCCAATTGAGCAGGATGGGCCTGATCGGCATCGTGGTCGTGGCCTTCATCGTCGCGATCGGGTTGCAGCCCGAGCAGTTGATCCAGTGGGCCACCAGCGTGCGTTACCAGGCCCGGTTCGCCGAAGCCGGTGGCCTGAGCACCGGTGCCGACGTCACGCTGTCGGGGATCAAGGTCGGCTCGGTCACCGATGTCGCACTCGACAACGGCGACGCTCTGGTGACGTTCACGCTGGCCGGCAAGTACCCGCTGGGCTCGCAGACCACCGCGCACATCCGCACCGGGTCGTTGCTCGGCGAGCGGGTGCTGACGGTGGAGCCCGCCGGCAGCGACAAGATGCGCCCGCTGGATGTCATCCCGCTCACCCGCACGTCCTCGCCGTACTCGCTGGTCGACGCGGTCGGCGAACTGACGTCCAATACCGCCGGCACCGACACCGAATCACTGAACCGGTCGTTGGACACCCTGTCGGACACCATCGACCAGATCGCGCCGCAGCTGGGGCCGACGTTCGACGGCCTGAGCAGGCTGTCCCGAGCGGTCCACAGCCGCAACGAGGGCCTCGCCGACCTGCTGAAATCGGCCGCCGAGCTCACCGGCGTGCTCTCCGAACGCAGCCAGCAGATCAACTCGCTGATCCTGGACGCCGACAGCCTCGTCGATGTGCTCAACACCCGTCGGCAGGCGATCGTCAACCTACTGGTCAGCACGTCGGCGGTGTCGCGGCAGCTGTCTGAACTCGTCGCCCAGAACAACGAACAGCTCAAACCGACGCTGGCGAAGATCATCGAGCTGAACAAGATCCTGGAGAAGAACCGGGACAACCTCGCCAAGGCGCTGCCGGGCCTGGCCAAATACGAACTCACCCAAGGCGAGACGGTGTCCAACGGGTCCTACTACAGCGCCTATGTTCCGAACCTGTTCCTGCCGCAGCTGTTCCAGCCGTTCTTCGACTACATCTTCGGCTTCCGCCGCGGCGTCGACGCGGGGCAACCGCCGGACAATGCCGGTCCGCGTGCCGAACTGCCGTTCCCGATCAACGGGATTCCGCAACCAGGAGACCTGCCGCCGCGATGAAGACTCGTAGATCACTGCAGATCGCGGCGGCGGCCGTGGCGGCGCTGCTGGTGCTGGCGGGCGCGGGCATCCTGATCCGTCACACCGTGCTGAAGCCGACCAAGATCACTGCGTACTTCTCCACCGCAACCGCCATCTATCCCGGTGATGAGGTCCGGGTCGCCGGGGTGAAGGTCGGCACCATCGACAGCATCGAACCGCAGGGCACCCAGGCCAAGCTCACCCTGCGCGTCGACCGCAAGGTGCCGATCCCGGCCGACGCCAAAGCCGTCATCGTCGCACCCAACCTGGTGGCGGCGCGGTTCGTCCAGCTCACCCCCGCCTACCATCGAGGCGACGGGCCGACCCTGCCTGACGGCGCGGTGATCCCGCGTGAGCACACCGCGGTCCCGGTCGAGTGGGATGAGGTCAAGACCCAGTTGAACCGGCTTGCCGCGGAACTGGGTCCGCGCAGCGGTGTTTCGGGAACGTCGGCGTCGCGCTTCATCGACAGTGCGGCCAATGCGATGGACGGCAACGGCGCCAAACTGCGCGAGACCTTGGCTCAACTCTCCGGTATGGCCCGGATCTTCGCCGAGGGCAGCGGAAACATCGTCGACATCATTACGGGCCTGCAGACGTTCGTGACGGCGCTGCGTGACAGCGATCAGCAGATCGTGGTGTTCGAGTCGCGGCTCGCCACGTTGACCAGTGTGGTCAACGACAGCCGATCCAACTTGGATGCCGCTCTCACCGACTTCGCGGGCGCGATCGACACGGTGCGGGATTTCGTGGCGGGGAGCCGCGCCGAAACTGCCGAGGCGCTGCGGGGTGTGGCCGCTGTCAGCCAGACGCTGGTGGATTCGAAGAATGCGATCCGCAATATCCTGCACATCACCCCGAATGCGATCGCCAACACACTCAATATGTACAACGTGACCAGCGGGACCCCGGTGGGCTCGTTCGCGTTCGCGAACTTCAGCAATCCGGTTCAGGCGATCTGCACGATGACCGGTGCGATCGGCAACGTGACGTCGACGGAGACCGGCAAATTGTGCGAGGGGTACCTCGGGCCGGCCATGCGGTTGCTGAATTTCAACGGGATGCCGTTGCCGATGTCTCCGTATCTGACCAAGGCGGCCAGCCCGGAGAAGTTGATCTATACCGACCCGGCGTTGATGCCGCACGCCGAGCACCCGGGAAGCCTGCCGGAACAGGAACCGTCGATCTCGGCCTACACCGGGCTGCACGGCGACGTCCCGCCGCCGCCGGGCTGGACGGATCCGCTGCAACCGCGCGGTTCCCTTGCGCCCGACGGATTGCCGGCCGCGGCGACACCGCCACTGAATCCCGGTGTGCCGCTGCCCAGTCCGACCACCTTCGACGGGATGCTGTTGCCCGGCCCGCCGCCTCCGGGCCCGCCGCCTGGATTGCCCGGTCCGTTGCCGGCGGAAGGGACACCCTCGCCATGATCGGTCTACGCTCACTGCGGCGCAGCGCGGCGCTCGCCCTCGTGGTCGCCGCCACCACGACCGGCTGCGCCTTCGGCGGTCTGAACTCGGTGGCGCTGCCGGGTGTTCAAGGACGCGGTTCCGGAGCGCAGCATTTCACCGTCCGGCTGGCCAATGTCGGGACATTGGAATCTAATTCGCCGGTGATGCTCTCCGATGTGGTGGTCGGCAGCGTCGGCAAGATGACCGTCACCGACTGGCACGCCAATGTCGACATCGCGGTCAACCCCGGCGTCGAGGTCCCGGCCAATGCGGTGGCGACCGTCGGGCAGACCAGCCTGCTCGGTTCGATGCATCTGGCGCTCAATCCGCCGATCGGGCAGCAGCCGACGGGGCGGCTGGCACCCGGCGCGACCATACCGCTGAGCGACTCGTCGACGTACCCCTCCACCGAGCAGACCCTGTCGTCGCTGGCGGTAATCGTCAACGGGGGAGGGCTCGGCCAGATCGGTGACATCATCCACAACTTCAGCACCTCCATGGCGGGCCGGGAGGCCGACATCCGCGATCTGATCGTCCGGCTGGACAACTTCACCGGTGCGCTGGATCGGCAGCGGAACAACATCGTCGAGGCGATCGGTGAGATGAACCGGACGGCCACGGCATTCGCCGGGCAGCGCGACACCATCCACCGTGCGTTGGACAAGATTCCTCCGGCCATCGACGTCTTGATCAAGGAGCGGCCCAAGTTCGTCACCGCGTTGACCAAACTCGGCCAGTTCGGCGATCTGTCGGCCGGGCTGGTCAATGATTCTGGGCGCGAACTGGTCTCCGACCTCATCCACATCGAACCGGCGTTGCGGTCGCTGGCCAACATCGGCCCGGAGCTCAACTCGGCGGTCGCCTACGCCTCGGCTTTCCCGTACGGGCCCAATGCGATCGAGCGCGCCGTGCGGGGTGACTTCCTGAATCTGTTCGCCGTCTTCGACCTCACCAAACCGCGACTCAAGCGGGCGCTGTTCGCCGGCACCCAGTGGGGTGACGAAGATGCGAAACTCGTTCCGGCGCCCGGTGACCCGTGGTATCTGAACTATTCCTACGACCCGCTGCAAGAACCGATTCTGCAGGCTTCGAGCCAGGGCTTACCGCCGGGAACTCTCGGGTCGGGAGGCGGTGGATAGATGCTGACACGCTTCGTACGCATTCAGCTGGCCCTGTTCCTCATAGCATCGGTGATCGGCGTTTCAGCCATGATCTTCGGCTACATGCAGGTGCCGACCCTGCTCGGGATCGGCCGGGTCACGGTCAAGCTGGACCTGCCGGAGACCGGCGGGCTCTACCGATTCTCCAACGTCACCTACAACGGGGTGCAGATCGGCACGGTCACCAACGTCGAGCTGACGCCGGGCGGCGTGCGCGCCACGTTGTCGCTGAGTCGATCACCGAAGATCCCGGCGGATCTGACCGCCGCGGTGCGTAGCGTTTCGGCGATCGGCGAGCAGTATGTCGATCTGCTGCCGCGCAGCGACGGCGGTCCGTACCTGCAGAACGGCTCGGTGATCGCGGCGTCCGACACGCAAGTGCCCCAACAAGTCGGTCCGATGCTCGATCAGGTCAGTGCCCTGGTCGACAGCATCCCCAAGGACCGGCTCAGCGACTTGCTCGACGAGACCTTCCAAGCCTTCGACGGCGCGGGTTACGACTTCCAATCACTGCTGGATTCGGCGACCACGATCAGCGGTGACGCCAACCGGGTCGCCGACAAGGTGCGCAAGCTGGTCGATGACGGTGCGCCACTGCTGGACTCCCAGGAGAAAAGCACCGACGCGATCCGGACCTGGGCGCGCAGCGTGGCCGGGATCTCCGAACAGGTCGCCGTCAACGACCCGCAGTTGCGCGCGATCTTGCAGCGCGGTCCCGGATTCGCCGAGGAGGTGTCCGGTCTGATGCAGGATCTCAAGCCCACGCTGCCGATTCTGCTGGCGAACCTGAACACTCTGGGGCAGGTGTTGATGGTCTACAACCCATCGCTGGAACAGTTGATGGTGCTGTTGCCCGGATACATTGCGGCCCAGCAGTCGTTCGGTCTGCCCAAGAACAACCCGACCGGTCTGCCGCAGGGCGACTTCACCCTCACCTTCGGTGACCCCAACCCGTGCACCGTGGGGTTTCTGCCGGCCTCCTCCTGGCGCTCCCCGGCCGACACCACCACGATCGACACCCCCGATGGGTTGTACTGCAAACTCCCGCAGGATTCCCCGGTGTCGGTGCGCGGCGCCCGCAACTTCCCGTGTATCGAGCACCCGGGTAAGCGCGCGCCCACGGTCGAACTGTGCGACGACCCGAAGGGGTTCGTGCCCATCGCGATGCGTCAGCACCTCACCGGACCCGGCCCCATCGACCCGAACCTGCTCAAGCAGGGCATCCCGATCGACGACCGGGCCGATTTCAACGACCGGATCTTCGCCCCGACCGGGGGCACCCCGTTGCCGCCGTGGGCCACCCCGTCGGGGACATCACCGGATTCCCCCCGGCCCGAGGTTCCGGCGCCGCCGCCGCCGTTCGCCGGGCACGACGGGAGTGCTGAGCAGCGGCCACCGGTGGCGGTGTTGCCCTATGACCCGAACACCGGCAAGTACATGACCCCCGACGGGCGCTACGAGCAGCAGACCAACCTGGTGCCCGGTTCGGGCCCCAAGACGTGGACCGACCTGATGCCGTCCTAGCCGAAGGAGGACATAACATGCAGGTACGCGAATTAGCCGCCGCGACAGCGGCGTTCGGGCTTGTTGCCGGGATGGCCCCGGCGCCGCCGGCGCATGCCGCCCTGGGCTTCGAGCTCAACGGCCCCTACCGGGTCACTTCGAGCGGAGACTGGGCCAAGACCAACGAAGTGTTCATGGACGAAGTCACCGTCTCGTCGGTGTGGACGTTCAGCTCCAGTTGCGAGAACGCGCACGTCTGTACCGGCCAGGTCAGCAGCGACCAGGGCTGGACCGCGCCGCTGGAATTTCGCACCTCGCGGTGGATCGTCGACCGCTTCCATGAGAACTGGCAGACCTGCCCGGACGGCACCACCTCGCCGGGGCGGCAGCGCTACCAGTTCCAGGGCAGCGACTCCAACGGCCAGTACGACAAACGCAACATCGACCTGCTGGTCGGCTACGACAGAACGATCGGCGTCTCGGGGGCCTGTGGACGCAACCAGCCCACGGTGATCACCATGCCGCTGAGCGTGCGGCGGCTTTAGGCGGTAGGAGACACGATGCGGAACACCCGTGTGATGATGGCGTTCGCCGCGGCTGCTGTGGCCGCCGGGGCGGTGGCCGCGGTGACCTCGGCGGCGCCGTCGGTGGCCGACCCCTACGTGCCGATGTGCGACGTCCCGGCGTGCACACCGGGAATCGCGCCGAATGTCGTGCTGGGTGCGCCGTGCTCCAACACCACCTACTTCGTCTTCGGGTCCGCTGTCGCAGGGCCGTCGACCCTGCCGGGCAGGCTGGTGTACTGCGGATCGCCCCGCCGGTACGAGCCGCGCTGGTTCCGTTCCCCGGAGATGCACGGCATCAAGGAGGAGAACAGCAGGTGCGACGAGTACGTCGGCGAGGTGGCGCAGGCGCCCGACGGACTCTTTTTGGCCTGCGTTGCCGACGGCGAGGCCCGGTGGCGTCGCGGAGACCTCTAGCGACACAACAATCCTGGCAAGTCGAGGGAGTCCGACCCATGATGCGAACCACTGTTGGTGCAGCGCTCGGCGCGCTGATGGTTGCAGCGGGCGCCACCGCTGTGGCACCGACGGCCGCGGCCGATATGCGCTACGGCAACTACGAGGTGCTGAGCAACCGGTGGACCGATGCGACGTGGGTGTGGGCGGCCTACCCGTGCGAGACGATGGGCAAGTTCGACGACCTGCCGGCCGGCTGTGTTGAGGTGAGCGCGATCGACCGACCGCATTTCTTCGGTCGCGGATACTACGGCGGCACCGCCAGACTGGTGGACGGTCAGTACTCGTTCACCTCGGATTACCCCAACGGTCTGACCTGCCCGTTCGGCCCGTCGATGCCGACCCGCGACACCTACACCTGGGATGCCAACACACTGGCCGGCGTCGTCGAATCACATTTCGAGGTGGGCTGTATGAATGGTCCGGGCGGGGTGAACACCTGGACGTTCGCGCTGGTGCGGATGTAGCGCCCCCGCAAGCGGGTTGGCCTACACCGGATCGAACGAGGAGATCAGCCACCGGCCGCCGTGCTTCTCCAAGCCGACCTTGACGCTGCTCATCGAGTAGGAGCCGTCGGGGTTGGTCTTGCTGATCGTGGTCTGGTTGAGATAGATCAGCACCTCGGCGGAGCCGGGACGCAACGACACGATGCCCTTGCGAACCACTGCCGCGATCGTCTGCACCTCCTTCTCTTTGACCGCCGGGGTGACGACCTTCTGGGTGAAATCGGTGTAGTGCGAGAGGAAGTCACCGGTGAGGTGGCTCTCGGCCGCGGCGAAATCCTGCTCCATCGTCTTCGGTGCGTACGTCAGTACGGCGACCGCACCGTCGGCGGCGGCGGCCATCACGGCCTGCTCGGCCGCGGGTCCGAGTTGCTGATCTGCCCGGAGCACACCGAAGTACAGCCAGCCGGCCAGCCCCGCTGACGCCAACAGCAGCAAGCCCAGGGTGGCAGCGATCCAGCGCGACGTTGAGACCGTCGGGCCGGCTTGGGATTGATCGGCAGGTGACTCCGCTGCCGCTGGATCGGCGGGCGCGACGTCGGCGTCGGCAGTCACGGAATCGTCCTCGACCGCTTCGGGTGTCAGGTCATCACTGTCGGATTCGCTCATGCCGCGAAGTCCACCTTCGACATCTTGACCTGGTCGCCCTCGCGGGCCAGGTGCACGGTCAGGCGCCAACTGCGGGGTTCCTCTTTGGCTCCGGCGGTATTGGTGACCTTCGTGGTGGCCGCGACCAGCACCACCGCCTCGTTGTCCGACATCGATTCCACGCCGGAGACCACCGTGTCAACCGAGGTGACGGTTTTGGACTCGCGGGCCACCTTGGCGAAGTCGCCGGCGTGGGCTTCGAAATCCTTCTTGAACTCACCGGTGGAGTTGTCCAGAATCGCCTTGACGTCGTCGTCGACTGTCTCGTAGTTCAGTGACATCAGCGTGACCACGCCCTGACGGGCGGCCGCGGCGTACTCGCCCATTTGATGCTGGCGCTGGGCAACGTCGCGATGGTGGGACAGCATCAGCACATCAACGGCGAGGAAGCCGCCGATTGCCAGTACGGCCAGCGTCGCCGCCACCCACCCCAGTTGTCTGCGGATGCCGATGAACCCGCGCGGTTGTTCAGCCCGTTCATCGACGGCACCTTCGTCGACACCCGGCGCCAGATCATCGGCTTCGATGCCCGCCGGCTCGACGTCCGGTGCGGTTTCCAGGTCGACCGCTTGGCTGGGTTCCGATTCGGAGCCCTGTTGCGCTTTGAGCAGCTCGGCACGGGCGCGGGCCAACTCCGCTGCAGCCTCGGCGGCCTTCGCCTCGGCTTCTGCAAGCGTCAGCGCATCCTTCGAGGTGCGCTTGGCGGCGTGCTTTCCACGACCACCCGGTTTCGCCGGATCACGCGACGGCATATGCCCTCCTGTCCGTTGTCCACCCAGCTCCGGCAGGGTCCCCCACATGGCCAAGCACTCTCGCAAGCCCGCTCCGAAACGGTAGCACCGGGTCTCTCACCAGGTGCGGAGCGAGCAGAGCGCCCCCTTGGTGCCGGCGTCGGTGGCGACGACGACGTCGTCGATGCGCAGTTCGCAGACGAACCCGGGAGAGGCCAGCTGGGGATGCATCCCCGGCAGCGACACCACCACCATCGCCCAGTTCTGCGGGTCGGCCAGGGTGGTCTCGAAGATCCAGGGCTGGTTCGGCCCGATCGTGACGTCGGCACGCGGGCTGTATTGGTACGGGTTGTGGCTGTATTCGCCGAAGTTGGGCGGCTGAACCTCGCGGTAGTAGATGTTCGCCTGGGCGGTTTCGGTCGCACTGACCAAGTAGCGCACCCGGTGGGGTGCCGAGTCGTCGGCGGGAGCCGGGGCGGCGGTGGCAAGCGCGCCGGTGAACGCCAGGCCCAGAACCAGGGGCGACGCCGAGAACTTCCTGGTTGTCACGGGCTCCTCCGGGTGCGCTCACCTGCCAAAGACTCAAATTCTTTGCGGAGAAGAATAGCATTTCCGGTTAGGCGGCGGCGGGCGATTGTGCTGCTCGTCAGACGCACGAATCGCCGGTGGCCGCCGCGCGTCCGGCACGGAAGCCGAACACCATCGCCGGTCCGATGGTGCCGCCGGCGCCGCCGTAGGCCCGGCCGGTCACCCCGGCCATCGCGTTGCCCGCGGCGAACAGGCCGCGGATCGGCCGCCCGGTGACGTGCAGCACGCGACCGTCGGCGTCGGTGCGCGGACCGCCCTTGGTGCCCATCGCTCCCACCGACAGCGGTACGGCGTAGTAGGGCGCGGTGTCGAGCGGCCCAAGGGTGCGACCGGCCGGGGTATCCGCCTGATCGTCGCCCCAGTACCCGTCGTAGGCGCTGGCGCCGCGCCCGAACTCGGGATCGGCGCCGGCGGCCACGCCGCGGTTCCAGGCCGCCACGGTCTGGGCCAGACCCTCCGGCTCGATGCCGGTCCGGGCGGCCAGCGCCGCCAGGTCGGGCGACTCGCAAAACCACTCCGGCGCCGCACCGCCGGGGGCGACGCCGAGGAACCCGTACCGGCGCAGGTGCTCGGCGTCGAAGACGATCCACGCCGGATCGTTGACGTAGCCGCCGCGCGGCTCCAGGTAGTGAAAGGCGCCGGCCATCGAGTTGTAGTCACATGCCTCGTTGACGAACCGCCGTCCGGACCGGTTGACGATGATGCTGCGCGGCCGGGTGCGCTCCAGTCGCACACTGCGGCTGCGCTGTTGGCCGTCTATGGTGTCGCCGGGGATCCGGACGATCGGAACCCACCACGCCTCGCCCATGTTGGCCAGGTCGGCGCCGTGTGCCATGGCCATGCGCAACGCGTCACCGGTGTTGTTCGGCGGTGACACCGCGCCTCGCATCGGCCCCCGCAGGAAGGCCTCGACCAGGGCGGTGTCCCATTCGAATCCGCCGTTGGCCAGGATGACGCCGCGGCGGGCGCGCACCCGCCGCGACGTCCCGTTGGCGTTCACCCGGACGCCGGCGATACGGCTATCGCCGCCATCACCGATGAGCTCGACGCCACGACAGCCCGTCGCCGGCGTCACCCCGGCCTCCAGCACACCCTTGAGCAGCCCGGCGATCAGCGCGGTGCCGGCGACGCACAGATTGCCAGCGGGGTCGCCGATGTCGGCGTGCAGCCGGGCGCGGGTCTCGGCGTCGAATCCGACATTGCTGTAGTCGGCAGGGAACGCGGTGATCCGGTCCTGCCAGCCACCCAGCCGGGAGATGTCGTAGGGCAATGGGCTCAGTGAGCGGCCACCGGACGGGCGTCCGCCGGGCAGCTCCGGCTTATAGTCCGGGAAGCCGGACGCGATCTCGAAGCGCACCTCGCTGTGCTTCTCGACGAAGTCGACCATCTCCTGGCCGGTGCGTACGAACGTCGAGACCAGCTCGTCGTCCATCGCGCCGAACGACTGCGCCCGCAGGTAGTCCAGGGCGGCCTCGACGGTCAAACCGGGGGCCCGGGTGTGCGCGGGAATCCAGGCGATGCCACCGGAGACGGCGGTGGTGCCTCCCACGGTCGCGGACTTCTCGTAGACGGCGACCGAGGCGCCGTTGACCGCTGCGGTGAGCGCGGCGGTGAGCCCGGCCCCGCCGGTACCCAGTACCACCACGTCGAACTCGTCGTCCCAATCACCGACTGTCAATGACGTCTTCCTTTCGGGCGCAGCGGATTCAGCTGAGGATCTCAGACAGTTTGTCGGCCGCCGCGAGCACGGCATCCCGACCGCGCAACACGACGTCCTCGCGGTGGGAGATCAGGTTGATGCAGGTGGGCGGCGAGGGAGGCCGGCGACGGACCGGAACCGCCAGACCGAATGTTCCGGGTTCGATCTCGCCGTGGGTGACCACCCAGCCGCGCTCACGGGTCTGCTGGACGATGTCGCGTTCGTCCGGGCGCCGCGGCATGGCGGCCGACAGCGCGATTCCGGCGGCGCCGAGGCTCAGCGGGTGGCGACTGCCCTCGTGGAACGCCAACTGATAGCCGACCTGGGTGGGCACGATCACGGCGACGGCCACCTGCTGGTCGCCCTCGGCCACCAGTAGCGACACGGTGGTGCCGAGTTCGTCGGCGAGCGCGCGCAGCGTCGGCAGGCTCAGCTGGCGGACATTGTTGTCGAACGAGGCGCCGAGGACGGCCAGCGCCGCTGCCGAGCGGAACCGGCCGTCTTCGCCCTTGGCCACCAATCGGTGACTCGTCAGGGTGTTCAGCAGCCGGTAGGCGATGGTCCGGTGGACGCCGATCTGGTCGGCGACCTGCTGGATGGTCAGCCCGTCGGGTGCGGTAGCTACCGCCTGCAACGCGGCCAGTCCGCGGGCCAGGGTCTGCGACCCCGGAGCGGCGTCGGCGGCACCGTCGGGCTTCAGCCTGGTCATCAGCTCGGCCTCCTTGACATCCACTCATTTGAGAGTGATGCTCTTCAATATAACGTACATCCATGTGCGATAAAAGCACGTTTAAATACCGGAAAATGAGAACTGCATTTCCGTGACAGCGCAGGGAGAGGTGGCCGGTGCCGGAGTTCGAGAGCATCTGGAGTGATCTTCAGGGCGTTGCGTTCGAGCAGGGGTATCTCGATGCGAGTGGGGTGCGCACCCGCTACCTCCGGGCGGGCGACCCGACCAAGCCGGTCCTGGTGCTGCTGCACGGCTCCGGCGGGCACGCCGAGGCATATGTCCGCAATCTGGCCGCGCACGCGGAGCACTTCTGGACCTGGTCGGTGGACATGCTCGGTCACGGCTACACCGGCAAACCCGGTCATCCGTTGGAGATTGCCCACTACGTGGCGCACCTGATGGATGTGCTGGACGCGATCGGTGCGCAGCAGGCCAGCATCAGCGGTGAATCACTCGGCGGCTGGGTGGCGGCGCGCGCCGCCATCGACCACCCGGACCGGGTGCAGCGCCTGGTGCTCAACACCGCGGGTGGTTCCCAGGCCGATCCCGAGGTGATGAAGCGAATCATCACCCTGTCGATGGCGGCGGTGGAGAACCCGGACTGGGAGACGGTGCAGGCCCGCATCAAGTGGCTGATGGCCGACAAGTCCAAGGGCTACGACGACATCGTGGCCAGCCGGCAGCGGATCTACCGGCTGCCCGGATTCATCGACGCGATGCGCGACATCATGGCGCTGCAGGATCCCGAGATCCGCGCCCGCAATCTGCTGGGTCCGGGGGACTACGGCAAGATCACCGCGCCGACGCTGGTGGTCTGGACCAGTGACGACCCGACGGCCGACGTCGAGGAGGGCAAGCGGATCGCCTCGATGATCCCGGGCGCCCGGTTCGAGCTGATGCCGGGCTGCGGCCACTGGCCGCAGTACGAAGACCCCGCGACCTTCAACCGCCTGCACCTGGAATTCCTGCTGGGGCGTTAGCGTGACCGCTGAAAAGAGTGCAGCCGTCGACGTCGACGTGGTGATCGTCGGCGCCGGGCCCGTGGGCTTGACGCTGGCGAACATCCTCGGCCTGCAAGGGGTCCGGACCCTGGTGGTCGAGGACCGCGCCACACTCATCGACTATCCCCGGGGGGTCGGGCTCGACGACGAATCGCTGCGCACGTTCCAGGCGATCGGCCTGGTGGATGCCATTCTGCCGCACACCGTGCCCAACCAGATCCTGCGATTCTTCGACGGTAACCGGCGACTGCTCGCCGAGATGGCCCCTGCCGACGCGTGTTTCGGATGGCCCAAGCGCAACGGCTTCGTCCAACCACTGGTCGACGCCGAACTGCTGCGCGGCTTGGAGCGCTTCGACCACGTCGAGGTGGCCTGGGGCCGGCCGATGACCGCGTGCACCGAGACCGACGAGGCCGTCACGGTGAGTCTCGGCGGTTCCGACGAGCAGTTCCCGGCAACCGTCCGGGCTCGTTACGTCGTTGGCTGCGACGGTGGGCGCAGCGCCACCCGCCGCCTGATGGGGGTGTCCTTCGACGGCACCACATCCTCGACCCGATGGCTGGTCATCGACCTCGCCAACGATCCGCTGGGCCACCCCAACAGCGAGGTCGGCGCCGACCCCGCGCGGCCCTACGCCTCCATCTCGATCGCCCACGGCATCCGGCGCTTCGAGTTCATGATCCACGCCGACGAAACCGACGAGCAGGCCGAAGACCCCGAGTTCGTCGCGGCGATGCTGGCACCGTTCCTACCGCATCCGCACGATGTCGACGTGATCCGGCACCGGGTCTACACCCACCACTCCCGGATCGCCGGCGCATTCCGCCGCGGCCGGCTGCTGTTGGCCGGCGATGCGGCACACCTGATGCCGGTCTGGCAGGGGCAGGGCTACAACAGCGGCATCCGCGACGCGATGAACCTGGGCTGGAAACTGGCCGCGGTGGTGCAAGGGCAGGCGCAGTCGAGCCTGCTGGACAGCTACGACACCGAACGGCGCAAGCACGCCCGCGCCATGATCGACCTCTCCACGATGGTGGGCCGGGTGATCTCGCCGACCAACCGCCGGGTCGCCGCGGTGCGCGACCGGGTGATCCGGGCCGCCTCGGCGGTACCGACGCTCAAGCGCTATGTGCTGGAGATGCGATTCAAGCCGATGCCGCGCTACGACCACGGTGCCGTCGTCCACGACCAGCCGCATCGTCCCGACTCGCCGACCGGAACGCTGTTCATTCAGCCCCGCGTGGACACCCGCACCGGAACGGATCTGCTCCTCGACGAGGTCATCGGGGCCGGGTTCGCGGTGCTGGCCTGGAACAACAATCCGCGTGCCCTGCTCGGGGAGGACGCCTTCGCGCGGTGGAATGCGTTGGGAGCGAGCTTCATCGCCGTCCGGCCGCTGACGCAGCTGCACTGGACGCCGACAGGCCAGGTCGACGACCCGGCCGTCACCATCGTCGGCGACCGCACCGGAGAGCTGAAAGCCTGGTTCGACCGCCACACCGAGTCGGTGTTGTTCCTGCGCCCGGACCGCTGCATCGCCGCGGCCTGCATTGCTCAGCGCGCCGCCGAGATGAGCGCCCGGCTCGCCGACGTCCTGACGCTGACCGTAGGGGGTGATACCGCCGATGGCACTAGCCCTGTGCTGCATGTCCCACAGCCCGCTGCTGAATCTGCCGGGACCACCCCCTGAGTTGATGGCCGACATCGAGGCCGCCGTCGACGACGCGGCCGCGTTCGTCGCCGACTTCGACCCGCAGCTGACGGTGGTGTTCGCACCGGACCACTACAACGGGTTCTTCCTGCAGCTGATGCCGCCGTTCTGCATCGGCACCGCCGCGCACGGTGTCGGCGACTACGGCACCTACGCCGGCCCGTTGAACGTCGCCGCCGACCTCGCCCGTGAAACCGCGGCCGCGGTGCTGGAACACGGTGTGGATGTCGCAGTTTCGGCTCACATGGCTGTCGACCACGCAATGGTGCAACCGCTGGAGCGACTGCTCGGCGACGCATCCGCATGCCCGGTGATCCCGATCTTCATCAACGCCGTCGCCGCCCCGCTGGGGCCGATACACCGCGCCCGCACCCTGGGCGCCGCGGTCGGTGCCTACCTGGGCACCCTGGATCTTCGGGTGCTGATCCTGGGATCGGGCGGACTGTCGCACGATCCGCCGATTCCCACCCTGGCGACCGCGCCACCGGTCACCCGCGACCGGATCCTGCACGGCACCCCGATGAGTGCCGAGCAGCGGAAGGCCCGCCAGGACACGGTCATGGCGGCGGCCCGCGACTTCGCCGCGGGAACCAGCGACCTCGCGCCGCTGAACCCGGAGTTCGATCAACGGTTCCTGTCCGTGCTCGACAGTGGCCGGCTCGACGACCTGGCCGACTGGTCGAATCCGTACATCAGCGAGGCGGGTGGGGGATCCGCACACGAGATCCGCACCTGGGCAGCGGCTTTCGGTGCGTTGGCGGCGCAGGGGCCCTACCGCACGGCCAATCACTACTATCGGCCGGCCCCAGAGTTGATCGCCGGATTCGCCGTTCGCACCGCGCAACCGGCGGAGGTGAGCCCGTGACCGAGAACGACCACATCGTCGACGTGCTGGTCATCGGCTCCGGCGGTGGCGGAATGACCGCCGCGCTGGCCGCCGACGCGTGCGGCCTGCAGACCCTGGTCGTGGAGAAGTCGCCGCACTTCGGTGGATCCACCGCGTTGTCCGGCGGCGGCATCTGGGTGCCCGGCGCACCGGCGCAGCGCCGGGAGGGTTACGCCCCCGACCCCGACGGCGTCGTTGCCTACCTGCGCGCGATCACCGGCGGTCTGGTCACCGAGGCGCGGCTGCGGCAATACGTGGACGCCGCACCGAAAATGATGGCATTCCTGGAACAGACCAGCGGCTGGCTCGAGTTCGTCTGGAAGCCCGGCTATGCCGACTACTATCCGGAGCTGCCGGGCGGATCGGCACTGGGCAGCACCATCAACGTGCCGGAGATCGACCTGCGCAAGCTGGGTGATCAGGAGCAGAATCTGCTGGCGCCGTTGGCATTGGCGCCCAAGGGAATCTGGTTCGGGCCCAAGGATCTGCGGCTGTTCTACCAAGTGCGGCAGTCCTGGCGCGGCAAGGCGGTGCTGCTCAAGCTGCTGTGGCGGATGTTCCGCGCCCGGGTCTTCGGGGACCGCATGGCGGCGATCGGCCAGTCACTGGCGGCCCGGCTGCGGCTGGCGATGCTCGAACGCGACATCCCGCTCTGGCTCGACACCCCGATGACCGAGCTGGTCACCGACGGCTCCGGCGCGGTCACCGGAGCCGTGGTCGAGCGCGACGGTCAGCCGCAGCGCATCACCGCGCGCCACGGCGTCATCCTGGCAAGCGGCGGCTTCGACCACGACATGGCGTGGCGCAAGGAGCACCAGCCGGTGCTCGAACACGACTGGAGCTTCGGCAACCCGCTGGCCACCGGTGACGGCATTCGCGCCGGGGAACGCGTCGGGGCGGCCACCGAACTGCTGGATGAGGCCTGGTGGTTCCCGGCCATCTGCTGGCCGGACGGCCGGCTGCAGTTCATGCTCAACGAACGCATGATGCCGTCGCAGTTCATCGTCAACGGCGACGGGGAACGCTTCATCAACGAGGCCGCACCCTACATGGACTTCGCGCACGCCATGATCGCCGGTCAGCAATCCGGCGTCACCCACATCCCGTGCTGGCTGATCACCGACCAGCGGTCCTTCCACCGCTACGTCGTCGCCGGGCACCTGCCGATCCCCAAGATTCCGGGTGCCCCGGTGCCCACCGGGCGCAAAATCCCGCAGGCCTGGCTGGACTCGGGAGTGGTCAAGGCCGCCAAGTCATTCGCCGAGTTGGCCACCGCGATCGGCGTCCCGCCCGACCGGCTGGAGCGCACCGCGCACCGGTTCAACGAGCTGGCGAGATCCGGCCACGACGACGACTTCAATCGCGGCGACAGCGCCTACGACAACTACTACGGTGACCCGACCCTGCCCAACCCCAATTTGTATCCGCTCGGCAAGCCGCCCTACTACGCGTTCCAGATCATCCTGGGCGACCTGGGCACCTCGGGCGGCTTGCGTACCGACGAGCACGCCCGGGTGCTGCGCGCCGACGACTCGGTGATCGACGGCCTGTATGCGGTCGGTAACAGCTCGGCTCCGGTGATGGGACGCAGCTACGCCGGTGCCGGAGCCACCATCGGACCGGCGATGACCTTCGGCTACGTCGCCGCCCGGCATATTCACGCGACTCGCCGGCCTCTCGGCGCCCGGACTGCAACCAAACCCCAAGGAGGTAACCCGTGAAGATCTCACTGTTCTACGAATTCGCACTGCCCCGGCCGTGGTCCGACGACGACGAGCACATCCTCTTCTCTGATGGTCTCGACGAGGTGGAGGCCGCCGACAAGGCCGGATTCTCGACGGTGTGGCTCACCGAGCATCACTTCCTGGAGGAGTACTGCCACGCGACCGCGCCGGAGATGTTCCTGGCCGCCGCCAGCCAGCGCACCGAGAACATCAGGCTCGGGTTCGGGATCATGCACCTGCCCCCGGTGGTGAACCACCCCGCCCGGGTGGCCGAGCGGATCGCCACCTTGGATCTGCTGTCGGGCGGCCGGGTCGAGTTCGGCACCGGTGAGGGATCGTCGATCGCCGAACTCGGCGGATTCGGCATCGATCCGGCCGACAAACGCGCCCAGTGGGAAGAGGCGCTGGAGGTCTCGATCCGCTGCATGACCGAGGAGCCGTTCACCGGCTTCGAGGGCCAGCATGTGCAGATGCCGGCCCGCAACGTCATCCCCAAGCCGATGCAGAAGCCGCACCCGCCGGTCTGGGTGGCCTGCACACGGCCCGCCTCGGTGCAGATGGCCGCCCAGAAATGCATCGGCGCACTGAGTTTCGCCTACACCGGCCCGGGACCGCTGGCCGAACGTGTCAACGGCTACTACAAGGAGCTCGAGGAGAACGGCGTCCCGATCACCCCACAAGTCAACCCCAACATCCTGGCCATCGGCGGTGACCTGTCGATGATGGTGGCCCCCACCGACGAACAGGCGTTGCAGCGGCTCGGCGTGGGGGGCGGGTTCTTCTCGTTCGGGATCATGCACTACTACATGACCGGCGAGCACACCCCGGGCCGCACCCGGGTGTGGGAGCGCTATCTCGAAGAGGTCGAGAAGGACCCGACGCTGGCTTACGGGCCGGGCCGCGGCGCGATCGGCAGCCCGGCGACCACGCGGGAGTTCCTGCGCGGCTACGAGGAGAGCGGTGTCGACGAGCTCATCCTGCTGCTCAACCCACGTAGCCACGAGGCGACGATGGAGGCCATCGAGCTGATGGGCAAAGAAGTGCTGCCCGAGTTCATCGAACGCGACGAGAAGGCGGTCGCCGACAAGGCCAAGCGGCTCGCGCCGGTGCTGGAGAAGCTGGAGGCTCGCCGCACAGAGTCGACCGCGCCGAAGTTCGACGAGTCCTACTCGTTCGGCGGGCTGCCGACCGGCCGCGGTGGTAAGTTCACCGCGACCGAGATCCCCGAGGCGATGGCCGAGATGAACGAGGGCCGGGTGCAGGCTGCGCAGTTGGCCAAGCAAGAGCGAGCAGGGCGAGAAGAGCGGGACCGCGGGCAGAAATGACCGCACCGGCCGGGCTTTGGCGCTACGACGGTCGACGGACCGTGGTCACCGGCTGCGCGTCGGGTATCGGCGCGGAGCTGGTCGCCCAGCTCGGTGAGCTCGGAGCTGACGTGATCGGTCTGGACCTGGCCGAGCCCGCCGCGGCGGTCAGCGAATTCCACCGATTGGATCTGAGTGATCCGGCGTCGATCGATCAGGCGGCGGCGGCGATCCGAACGGCCGGTCGGGTCGACGCGCTGTTCAACGTCGCCGGGGTGTCGTCGGGCATCGGCGATCCGGAGCGGGTCGTCATGATCAACTTCCTGGGTATGCGCCACTTCACCGAGGCGTTGCTGCCGGCGATGTCGGCCGGCTCGGCGATCGCCAATGTCTCCTCGTTGGCCGCCGCGGCCTACCTGGAGAACGCCCAGACCACTGCCGGCCTGCTGCACACCGGCGACATGTCCGCCGGATTGCAGTGGTGCCGGGCGAATCCCGAGGCGCTAGCCGACGGCGGCTACCGGCTGTCGAAGGAGGCGGTCATCCTCTACGGCATGATCAACGCGGGACGGCTGGGTGGTCGCGGTATCCGAATCAACTGCACCGCCCCCGGTGTCACCGAGACCCCGATCCTGGATCAGCTGCGCAGCAGCTACGGGCAGCGCTACCTCGATGACATTTCCAAACCGCTCGGACGGGTGGCCAGCCCGGCCGAACAGGCCGCACCGCTGGTGTTCCTCAACAGCCCGGCCGCCGGTTACATCACCGGTCAGGTGCTCTGGGTCGACGGTGGCAACATCGGCAGTCGTACCGCCGCAACGCTTCCGCACGGATCGTGTGCATGGCCGGCCTGACCGAGTTCCGCCGGGTCGGCAAGGCGGTGCGCAACTGGGGGCGCTGGGGTGACGACGACGAACTGGGCACGCTGAACCTCATCACACCGGACAAAGTCGCTGCGGCTGCGGCCCTGGTGCGGCACGGCAAGGTCTTCCCGCTCGGTGTCGACTTCGGATCCTCGGGTCCGCAGGGTGCTTTCCAATTCCGGCACAACCCGATTCACGTGATGACCGTGGATGGGGGCGACGTGAGCACGCTGGCGCAATACGGCCCGGAATGGCACCGCAACATCGTGGCACAGCAGGTGAGTGAGTTCTTCACCGACAATCCCTTCCGATTCAACGACGACATGGTCGTCATGCCACTGCAGGCCGCCACCCAGTGGGATGCGCTGTCCCACGTCTACTACGACGACCAGCTCTACAACGGTTTCCCGGCAGGCTCGGTGACCAGCCTGGGCGCCTACCACTGCGGCATCGACAAGGTCGACGGCAAGGGCATCACCTCCCGCGGGGTGCTGCTCGACGTGGTCGCCCACCGCGGTGCGGAGACATTCCTGCCGCTCGGCACCCCGATCACACCGGACGAACTCGACGACGTAGCACGAGTCCAGCAGGTCACGATCGAGCCCGGAGACATCGTGCTGGTCCGAACGGGTTGGTGGCAAAGGTTTTCCGAGACCGGTGACGGCGCCGAGCCGGGCGCAGGACTGGACTGGCGGTGCGCCACCTGGCTGCACGAGCATGACATCGCCGCGGTGGCCGCCGACAACCTGATGGTGGAGAACCCGGTCTCCGGGGTCGAGGGCACGTTCTTGCCGATGCACATGCTGTGCTTGCGTGACATGGGGATGATGCTCGGGGAGTACTGGGATCTCGGCGCGCTGGCCGCCGACTGCGCCGCGGACGGCGTCTATGAGTTCCAACTGGTGGCTCCACCGCTGCGGGTGACCGGTGGCGTCGGATCACCGGTGAACCCGATCGCGATCAAATAGACCGGCGGAGGAAACCCCATGCGATTCGTCTTCGTCCACGGCGGATTTCACGCCGCCTGGTGCTGGGAGCGCACCATGGCGGAGCTGGAGCGCACCGGTCACAGCGCGATCGCCATCGACCTGCCCGGACACGGCGCCCGGCTCGGCGAGGAATCGACGCTGGCCAACCGGCGCGAGGCCGTCGCAGAGGTACTACAACCCGGCGACGTCCTGGTCGGCCACTCCGGCGGCGGCTTCGATGCGACGCTGGGCGCCGACAGCGCACCGGATCTGGTGCGCCACATTATCTTTCTCGCTGCGGCGCTGCCTCGGGAGGGACGCAGCTACACCGATGCGATGACGATGGGCAGCGACGGAGCCGAGTTCTTCGATACCGCGGCCGGTGACATGCTGTCTTACCTGCACTTCGCCGACGACGGGGCGATGACGTTCGCCGACATCGATGGCGCGCGGCAATACTTCTACCACGACTGCGACGACGCCACGCTGCGATGGGCGTTCGAACGGCTGGGCCCGGAACGGTTCGGCGATACCACGGTCGCCCCGGTGTCGGTGCCGAACTTCTGGGCGGCCGATATTCCGCGCAGCTTCATTCGCTGTGAGCAGGACCGCGCTTATCCGCGCTGGCTCGCCGACCTGGTCTGCCGGCGGCTCGGGGTCGAGCCGCTGACCATTGACGCCTCGCACTCGCCGTTTCTGAGCCGACCCGCCGAACTGGCCGAACTGCTGGTGCACGCCACCACGACCCGGCCGGTCGGCCCGCTGATCCCGGACTGAGGAGCCGACGTTGCCGATCGAGCGTAAGACCGTCGTCGTGGACGGCCTGAGCACTTCCTATCTCGAAGCCGGGGATCCGGCCGCCCCGGCGGTGGTGCTGCTGCACGGCGGGGAGTTCGGTGCGGGGGCCGAGATCGGCTGGGAACGCACCATTCCCGCGCTGGCCGACCGCCATCGGGTGCTGGCGCCGGACCTGCTCGGGTTCGGTGACTCGGCCAAGGTCATCGACTTCAACGACGGTCGCGGGATGCGGATCCGCCACGTCGCGCGGTTCTGCGCCCAGCTGGGTGTCGAGACGGCGGATTTCGTGGGCAATTCGATGGGCGCGATCATGCTGCTCGTCGACACCACGTCGGACGCACCGCTGCTGCCGGTACGCCGGCTGGTCGCCATCTGCGGCGGCGGCGAGATCCAGCAGAACGAACACATGGCCGCGCTCTACGACTATGACGCGACGATGCCAGCGATGCGCCGGATCGTCGAGGCGTTGTTCCACGACCCGGCCTATCCGGCCGACGAGGACTACGTGCGGCGGCGCTATGAATCGAGCACTGCGCCCGGGGCCTGGGAGGCCATCGCGGCGGCCAGGTTCCGCCGGCCGGGCGCCGCGCCCCCGCCGCCGGCGTCGAGCAACCGTGCCTACGAACGCATCTCGGTGCCGACGCTGGTGGTCGAGGGCGGCTGCGACAAGCTGCTGCCATCCGGCTGGGCGTCGCAGATCGCCGATCAGATCCCTGCCGGCCGGGCGGCCGTCGTCGAGGCCGCCGGGCACTGCCCGCAGATCGAGCAGGCCGAGCAGGTCAACGGACTACTGCTGGACTTCCTGTCTTGACGGCGGATTGGTGAACCAGAGGTTCTCCTCGCGCAGGCCCTGGCTGCGCCAGCCGTCGGCGGCGCGAACGAGGTCATGGTGGTAGTAGCCGCCGCAGTAGCTGAGCTCGGCCATTCCCGGTAGCTGCATCGGGTTGTAGAACATCGCCCGTACCCGCGCGGAATCGCCGGTGTGGTTCAGGATCTCGATGTTGGTGATGTAGTGCATCGACATCGGGATCGCGGTGAAGCCGGCGGCCAACCAATCGGCCACCTCATCACGGCTACCGCAGATGGCCCCGGCCGACGAGTAATCGATGACGGCGTCGTCGGTGAACACCGACCGGTACAGCGCCCAGTCCTTGGTATCGACCGCGCGGGCGTAGCGGTACAGCAGCGCGGAGATCTCCAGCCGGTCGTCGGCCGGGACGGCCGGCGTCATTCCGGCATTCCGATGGTCTTGATGTGCAGGTACTCGGTGAATCCCTGGGGGCCGTTGCGATATCCCAGGCCGCTTTGGCGGGTGCCGCCGAACGGGCTGTCGATGCCGAAGTGGCTCTTGCCGTTGATGCTGACGTTGCCGGTACGCATCCGGATCGCCACCGCCATCGCCCGGTCCAGATCGGCGCTGCTGACCTCACCGGACAGGCCGTAGATCGAGTTGTTGGCTATCGCGACCGCCTCGTCGTCGGTGTCGTAGGGGGTGACGGTCAGTACCGGACCGAAGATCTCCTCCTGCGCGACCTGGCTGTCGGGGTCGACGTCGGCCAGCAGGGTCGGCTGCACGTAGTAGCCGGTGGGCAGGTGCTCCGGGACGCCGCCGCCGGTGACCAGCCGCGCGCCCGCGTTGAGACCGGAGGCGATCAGGCTCAGCACCTTGCGCCGTTGCGTTTCGCTGATCTGTGGACCCTGCATATTGCCCGGGGTCCACGGGTCACCCATCGGGAAGTTCTCCATCGACGCCTTCAGCACCGCCAGTCCCTCGTCGTAGCGGCTGCGGGGCAACAGGATCCGCGATGGCAGCACGCAGCTCTGCCCCGACATCACGCAGGCCATCATCGCGGCCATCGGCAGCGCCGAATTGAAGTCCGCATCGTCGAGCACGATGTGCGCCGATTTGCCGCCGAGCTCCAGCAGCGTCTTCTTCACGGTGGGTGCCGCGGCCGCCAGGATGGCCCGGCCGGTAGCGGTGGAACCGGTGAAGGTGATCATGTCGACCCGAGGGTCCGCCGACAACGCCGCGCCGACCTCGTTGGCGTTCGAGGTGACGACGTTGAACACCCCGGCCGGAATATCGGTGTGTTCGGCCACGATCCGGCCCAGCTCGCTGCCTGACCACGGCGTGAGCTGCGCCGGTTTGAGCACCACGGTGTTGCCGGCCATCAACGCGGGGATGGTCTCGGCGATGTTGAGGTACAGCGGCACATTCCACGGGGTGATGGCACCGACCACTCCGATCGGCTCGTAGTGCAGTTTGCGGCGCGCCGGGCCCAGCGGGGTGTCGTGCAGTCCGGTGTCCACCAGGTATTCGAACCTCCGGCCGTGATCGGCCCAGTGCTTCACCTCGGCGATCGGACTCTCGATCTGGCTGCCGGTGACGGTGACCGGGCAGCCCACCTCGGTGATCAGGATCCGGCGCAGCCGCTCCTTCTCGGCCTCCAGCGCGGCGTGCAGCTGCATCAGGCAGTGGTGCCGGAAATCCACATCGTGGGCCCAGTCGCCTGCGTCAAACGCGCGCCGGGCCGCGCCGACCGCGCGTTCCATGTCCTCGACGGTGCCGTCGGCGGCCGTTCCGGCCACCTGCTCGGTGGCGGGGTGTACGACTTCGAAGGTGGCACCGTTGCCGGTGGTGACCAGCTCACCGTCGATGAACATCCGTTCTTCGCCGGCCAGCACACCCGAATCATCTTGCACCGCAGTCATCTTCTGAATCCTTCCGATGTCCCACGCCACGCTACTCTATGAACGTAGAGCAGCGGAAGAGGCGAGCCCGACGATGATGCCCGAAATCAAGGCTTCCAGCTCGGCGGTGCTGCCAATCCTGCGTTCCCCGGCCGCGAACCCCTGCAGCACGCCGCCGATGAACATCATCACCACGTAGGCCTGCCGGTCGGCCAAGCTCCGATCCGGCGTATGCCCGGCGGGATGTAATCGCAGCACCGCATCGGTGATCAGTGCCAGGAACCGATCGCGATAGCTGCGGAGCGCCTCGTCGAGCAACGGGTCTCGGATCGCCTGCAACGCCAGTTCCTGGCGGGCCTTGGTCCGGACCAGTCTCGTTCCGGTGGCCGAACGCATCACCAGGGCCGCCAACCCGGACGGTTCGTTCGCCGCTGCGCTCAGGTCCTTGAGGTCCAGCTCGGACACCCGGACCGCCACCGCCTGCAGCAGCGCCGACCGGGTGCGGAAGTAGAACGACGTGGTTCCATCGGGGACACCGGCTTTGCGGTCGACCTTGAGATGGCTGACCCCCTTGACCCCGTCGTCGGCGAGTAGCCGGATGGCGGTATCGCAGAGTTCGCGCCGGCGCTGATCTGGGTTGGGCTTGCGTCGCATGGTTCTGCGAGTCTAGTCCGCAATGTCTCTACTGTTGTAGAGTCAGCGGCGATATGAAGCTGGTATTCAACCTGCCCCACATGCTGCGGCTCAAAGCCATGATGCAACCGTGGGAGGCCGACGTCACCGGGGCCGACCAAACCCGGATGGCCAAGTGCGCCGACGAGTGGGGCTACGACATGATCGCCGTCCCGGAGCACTTCGTGATCCCCAGCGAGCACGTGGAGCTGTCCGGGCCGCACTATTTCCAGTCGACGACCGCTCAGGCCTATCTCGCCGGTGCGACCAACCGGATCATGCTGAACTCGTGCGTCACCGTGCTACCGCTGCACCAGCCGATCGTGCTCGCCAAGGCGCTCGCCACCGCAGACTGGCTCAGTGGCGGCCGCATGATGGTCACCTTCGGCGTGGGCTGGCTCCAACGCGAGTTCGACGTGCTCGGTGTGCCTTTCGGCGAACGCGGACGGATCGCCGACGAGTATCTGTCGGCGATCATCGAGCTGTGGACCAACGAGGCGCCGCGGTTCGCGGGCCGCTACGTGTCCTTTGACGAGGTGGCGTTCGAGCCGAAGCCGGTGCAGCGGCCCCATCTTCCGGTCTGGATCGGCGGTGACGCGGATGCGGCGTTGCGCCGGGCGGCGAAGTTCGCCTCGGGATGGTGGAGCTTCCTGACCCCGCCGGAGAAGATCGGCGAACGGGTGGACTTCATCAAATCCCAGCCGGAGTATGACGGGCGCGCCTTCGAGGTGGTGCACGGGATGGCAACCACCCGAGTCGGCGAAGGCCATGTCCGCCGTGACGACCCGAACGCCCGCTCGGGCATGAGCGGACAGCAGATCATCGACCGGTTGAGCTGGCTGGGCGAACAGGGTGTGACGGTCAGTGCTGTGCCGCTGCCGGCCGTGCGCGGCGTCGACGAATACCTCGACTATGCCCAGTGGGTGATCGAGGAGATCAAGCCGAAGGTGCCGTGATACCGGAGGCGCTCAAAGCGCAGGCGGAGCGAAGATTCTGACGACCGCCATGCGCAAGAACGGGCGGAACACGGCCTGGTCGCGCACAGGCCCTTGATCCATCCGGGTAGGCGACCTCGAAACCGAGCACTGTCACAGCAGATGTCGACGCGGGACGGCCACCATCACGACATCCGCAACTCATGGGTCAAGGACGGTATTGGCCGTCGGTGCCTTCGCCGCGGCGGAGAGATCTTCACACCGCGGCACACGACACCCGGGGACTTCGCGGCGAACCGGTCGAACGCTGCGTCGGCGAGTACTTCTATCGGACCGGACCGTACAGCTCTGAGTCCGATGCGATTAAGCCTGACCCGCGACCTGCACCGCACGCGCGTGGACGACGGTCACGTGGCCCGCGTCGCCTCCTTCAAATACAGTTCCTCCATGACCTCGCCCACCCTCAAGGTCACACCCGAAGGTCTGCGCACCGCGGCGCAGCGTTGTGAAGCCCTCGCGGCGACGGTCGCACCGGCTCTGTCCACCGTGACCATCTCCGGCTGGCAGTCCACCGGCGCAGCGACGAGTGCGGTAAATGCGGGGATGAACACCATCGCCACCGCCTGCAAATCCCGGATGGCCGCGAACGGGGCCGAGCTCACCAAAGCGGCGAGCATCTACGAGAACCAGGAAGGCCACGCCGCGCAGCGACTCACCGCGGTGGGCTCGCACCTGCCCGCCGGATCGGTCGGCGACGGCAGTGCCGGCGACCTGCCGCCCGGCTTCACTCCGCTCGCCCCGCGCGGGTCGGGCATCGATGGCGGCGCAGCCGGCGGGTTCGGGATAGGCCGGTAGCCCTCGATGTCTGGTCTACCCACTTTGTCCGAGGTCCGCGCTGCCACCTGGGACCACCTGCGGACCAACGCCGCCGCCTGGCGAAACCTCGGGCGCACCTGGGAGTCCGCGTTCACCGAGGTGCACCAATCCTCCCTGCGGCCCGGCGGGACCGACTGGACCGGTTCGGGTGCCGAAGCATTCCAGGACCGCGCCTACCTCGACCTGGTGAAGATCCGCACGCCCGTCGATGTCACCGACACCCTCGCGGGGATCGCCGAGCGTGGCGCTGACGCTCAGGGCGGCAACAAGAGTTCGGTGCTCGACACCGTGGACGACATCGAGAACGACAACTTCACCGTCGGTGAAGACTGGTCGGTGACCGACAGGATCACCTGGTACAGCTCCGCCGCGGAACTCCAACAACGCGAACAGGCAGCTGAGGACCACCGGAGCTTCCTCATGTCTAAGGTCGACAAGCTCGTCGGCGAGGAGGACGCCATCTCCCGCAACCTCACCACAGCCAGCGCGGGGTTGCACGAGTTCAGCTTCGGCGATGAGGGCGCCGACGGCGGGAATGGCGGGCAGCCGCGTGCCGGTGCCGATCCTGCTGATCCAGCGGAGCAACGCGATCTGGCGATCGTCAATGATCCCGACGCGGACCCGACGGCGCGGCAGTTAGCGCAGGAACGTCTTGACGACTTGCGAAACTCTCAAATCGTCGGTGACTTGCCAATCGATCCTGTTCTCGGAGGCGACGCACGTAGCCGAGCCCAAGCCAGACGTCAGCTTCAAGATTTTTTGGAATCCGGGCAAGCCTTTTCAGACCGCCCACCACTAACGCCGGATCAAGCTACCCAGATGGTCGACAGGCTTGAGGTCCAGGGCCGGGAAACGGTTCTTCGCGGTTTCGCCGGTCAACTGGAAGCGGCGGGCGTATCTCCGCCCGGGATCCAGCGTGCGCTCGACGAAGTGCAAAGCGGAAAGACACCCGGGCAGGTGATCCGGGAGGCGGGAGCCGGGGCAGCCGGCTGGGGCGGCGCGTTGGGCGGCGGCGCGCAGTCCCATGGTGCGGCTCTGCCGAACGGCAGGCATTGGGGGAGCGCTCAGGTGTGGTCGAAAGCGGACGCTCAAGCCCTCGAGATGTTCGGTCGACGGCTTGGTTACGCCGGCATCGGACTCGACGCTCTATTGACTTTCGACAACATCGAGCACGGGGCTCCGAAAGGCGAGGAAATTGCCAGACTTGGTGGACGCAGCCTCGGTGGAATCGCTGGAGGATTCGCGGCCGGTGCGGCGTGGGGCTCGTTGGTGGGGCCGGAGGGGACTTTGATTGTCGGACTTCTAGGGGCGGTCGCAGGCGGTATTGGTGGGGAGAAGCTCGTGACGTTGGGCCTAGGTGGTCAATGATGAGCGATTTGCTTTTCTGGGTAGTGGCCCTGTGTTTCGTTGCCGGATTCATGCTCTCGTTCCTCAACATCAGCAGAAGTATGCAGCGGCGTCTCTACTGGAGCTGTGCATGCGCAGCAGGAGTGGCTGGCGCCATGTCGACGTATCCGACGTGGGATGGCGCTGCCACGCTGGGCATTCTGCCCTTGGCGGCGATGGTGGTGATGGCCTATGTGGCCACTCCCTATATCAAGATCGGCGGAAAGATTTACTCACTGACGGTCGGCGCGCAGCGCCCCGACGCTGAAGTCGTGCCTCACGCTGAGAACGTTTCCACGGAGCCGGAAACCGATCCGACGCCGGATTCGTACAGCGGGCTCCTCACGCCGGCAACAATGTGGTGGATGCTCGTGGTGATAGCGGCAATCGCCGCCGGGAACGTATATGGCTTCGCGGTCGGGAAAGGGGAGGTTTGGGTCGCGATAACGGTGGCCGCGCTGCTTGCATTGCTGGCTGCCGGCACCGGATACGGGGACGCGAGCGGGCGTTGTCCGGTAGCGCGCAGACAGTTCGTACAGTTCGGTGTAGCGTCGGTCATCACGGCTGGCGGCTTCGCTCTGGTGTACCTGACCGCCTATTACCTCGGCCAGCGCCGACCGCTGCAACGCGCGCAGTCGATGGAACGCCGGGCCCACCCACGCCACTGAAAAGTGAAACTTTGGAGCCCCGCCCCTGACCCGATCGTCCTCGCGGGGCGTGCGCATTTCAGCCCGTCGGGGCGCGCTGATGCGAGTGTTGGCCATCGCCGCGCCGCTCGGTGCCGCGGTGATCGCAGCCAGCTACGCCCAAGTCGACACTCAAACCCTTCTTGTCCCCACCAATTACCCGCCGGTCAACGCTGAAAGCGCGGTGCGCTAATGCCACCCACACGGCTGATCACCCTCACAGTCGCGCTTCTCATTGCTCATGTGCCGACCGCCTGCGGGTTCAACAACGTCGCGAAAGTGTCCACTCAAGACATTCCCATCGACGACGCCGTGCAGAAGATCAACGGTGCCGCTAATGGGCACACCTTCCAGCATCTCTGATCCCGTTGGAAGCCACCGCACACCAGACCAACGCGCCGATGGAGACCGACAACCACATCACACTGGCTTTCAAGGCCCCGCTAGCCGACATCGACACCTACGTGACCGCGATGCACGCACGCAGGGACTACACCCTGGTGCGACCCGCTAATGGCTGTCCTTCGCCGCTGAGCGGACAGCCTCTAGTAAGGGAGCCACCGCCATCAACCGAGCTGTGGTCTGACTCCGGAGTCTTCGAACGCTGCGCACCGGTTGAGCAGTGGCAGATGTACAGCGATGAATGGACCACGCGCGAACAACGGTCGGAACCCTGTACCGCCAGGCCGACATTGACCCCAGCGGCACAGAAACCGTTAACGTGCTTTTCACACCGAGCGGGCACAACTTGTAGCCGCCGCACCAGCAACTGCGGCCGCCGAAGACGACCACAACTTCAATCGTGGGCAGGCCGACATCGCGACTGGAGCCGCCGATAACGTGAACGGCAGATTCACCGCGCTGGGTTGGGCGAATCGCCGACGGGTCGAGAACTACGAGCCGCAGACCTTCGCAACCCGCAGCAGCATTCGCCAATTAAAGCAGTCGCTTGACTGATCGGGGCGAAGCGGGTTGAGTCGAACCGCTGCGGTGTTCTCCGAGACGAAGGGCTGTAGATGGTCAACGAGCTGGCGGGCAAGACGGCGATCATCACCGGGGGAGCATCGGGTCTCGGCCGTGGCATCGCCGAACGGTTTCTCACCGAGGGCGCCCGGGTGGTCATCGCCGATTTGGATCCCGAGCACGGCGAGGCGCTGGCCCGCGAACTCGGCGCTGATGCGACGTTCCGGGTCGCCGATGTCGCCGACCCGGCCCAAGTCGGCGCGTTGGTCGAGGCCACCGTTGCGAAGTTCGGCGGGCTGGACGTCATGGTCAACAACGCCGGCGTATCGGGCACCATGCACAACCGCTTCCTCGATGACGACCTGGCCGACTTTCACCGCATCATGGCGGTCAACGTGCTCGGCGTGATGGCCGGCACCCGCGACGCCGCGCGGCAGATGTCCAAATCCGGCGGCGGGGCGATCATCAACCTGACCTCGATCGGCGGCATTCAAGCCGGTGGTGGGGTGATGACGTATCGCGCCTCCAAGGCCGCGGTCATCCAGTTCACCAAATCCGCGGCAATCGAGTTGGCCCACTATGAGATCCGGGTCAATGCCATCGCCCCCGGCAACATTCCGACACCGTTTGTGGCGTCGTCGGCCGCGGCGAATCTGGATGAGGAGGCCATCGTGCGCTATGAAGCGGCGATCCGCGAGACGATGCGCGCCGACCGGCCGCTCAAGCGCGAGGGCAGCGCCAGCGATGTTGCCGAGGCCGCGCTGTACCTCGCCGGCGAACGATCCCGGTATGTCACCGGGGTGGTGCTACCGGTCGACGGCGGGACCGTCGCCGGCAAGGCCATTCGCCGCCGCAGCGATCAATCCCGTTAAATCAATCACTTGACTTAATTGGCGGATCGGGGTTGACTGGCGGCCGTGACCACCGCTGATAGGGCAGTGCGGGCTGAGCGGGCGAACTCCACCCGGGAAGCGATCCTGACCGCCGCGGAACGGCTGTTCGCCGACCACGGGGTGTTCGCCGTCTCCAACCGGCAGGTCAGCGAGGCCGCCGGACAGGGCAACAACGCCGCCGTCGGCTACCACTTCGGCACCAAGACCGACCTGGTGCGCGAGATCGAACGCCGGCACCGGGCCCCCGTCGAGCGGTTGCGCGAACAGCTGGTCGCCGCTGCCGCCGATTCCACCGAACTGCGCGACTGGGTGTCCTGCCTGGTTCGGCCGCTCACCGACCACCTTGCCGCGCTGGGTAACCCGACCTGGTACGCGCGGTTCGCCGCACAGGTGATGGCCGATCCGGCCTACCACGACATCGTCGTGAAGGACGCGCTCAGTTCGCCGTCGCTGGTGCAGGTCATCGACGGCATCAACCGTTGCCTGCCGGACCTTCCGGTGCCGGTCCGCCAGGGCCGCAACGTGATGGCCCGAAACCTGTTGATGCACACCTGCGCCGACCATGAACGTGCGCTGGCGTCGGGTTCGTCGGCGTCCATCAGCTGGGCGGAGGCCGGGTCCGGCCTCATCGACGCGATCGTGGGGTTGTGGTTGGCGCCGGTCACCGGAGTGCAGGGAGGTTCGCCATGAAAGTCACCGCCGACCAGAACATCTGCGCGTCCTCGGGGCAGTGCGCCGCACTGGCACCCCGGGTGTTCGACCAGCGTGATGAGGACGGCGTCGTCGTCCTGCTCGATGAGAACCCGCCCGACGAATTGGCCGACGCCGTTCGTCAGGCGGTCGCAGTGTGTCCGTCCCGAGCAATCAAGATCGTTGAGGAGTAGAGCGTGACCGACGCAACCACCATGGCGGCCACCGAAACGCCGGAGTACCCGATGAGTCGGGACGGCCGGTGCCCGTTCGCCCCGCCGCCGGAGACTATGGCGCTGGCTGCGCAGGCCCCGCTGAGCCGGGTGCGGATCTGGGACGGCAGCACGCCGTGGCTGATCACCGGCTACGAGGCGGTGCGCACGCTGTTCTCCGATCCCCGGGTCAGCGTCGACGACCACCAGCCGGGCTTTCCGCATTGGAACGAGATGATGCGCGCCAGCGTCGACCACCGGCCCAAGTCGGTGTTCACCACCGATGGCGCCGAACACATCCGCTACCGGCGGATCCTGTCCCCGGCCCTGACCATGAAACGCGTCGACGCGCTGACCCCGGTGGCGCAACGGATCACCGACGAACACCTGGACGCCATCCTGGCCGGCCCGCAACCGGCCGACCTGATCGAGGGATTCGCGCTGCCGATTCCCTCCCTGGTGATCAGCGAACTGCTCGGTGTTCCCTACGAGGACCACGAATTCTTCCAGCAGCACGCCACCATGGGGGTGGACCGCAACGCCACCTCCGACGACCTCGCTGAGGGCGCCACCGAACTGTCGAAGTACCTGGTCCGGCTGCTGGAGACCAGGATGGCCGAGCCGGCCGACGACATGGTCTCCGCCCTGGGCAAGCGCGTGAAAGACGGGGAGCTATCGATACGCGAGGCCACCCAGCTCGGTACCGGAATGCTGATCGCCGGCCATGAGACCACGGCCAACATGATCGGCCTGGGCATCGTGGCCCTGCTGCATGAGGCCGACAAGATCGACGAGCGCACCGCGGTGTTCCGCGGTGACGACGACGCCGCGATCGCCAATGCGGTCGAGGAGCTGCTGCGCTACCTGTCGATCATCCACACCGGCCAGCGCCGGGTCGCCTTGGAGGACATCGAGATCGGCGGTGAGACCATCCGCGCCGGAGAGGGCATCATCATCGACCTGGCGCCGGCCAACTGGGACCCCGCCGTCTTCCCCGAGCCCGAGCTGCTCGACATGGCCCGGCCGGCCCGCCAGCACATGGCCTTCGGGTTCGGCCCGCACCAGTGCGTGGGCCAGCAGCTGGCGCGCGCCGAGATGGTGATCGCCTTCCGCACGCTGTTCCGCCGCATACCGACGCTGCGGCTCGCGGTGAGCGTCGATGAGATCCCGTTCAAGAATGACCGCCTCGCCTACGGCGTCTACGAACTCCCCGTCACCTGGTAACCGCCCGATTGGAGTGGATTGACATGTCCAGCACAACTACTCGAGACGCCACGTTCTATCCCCCCGGTGGCTACGGGGCGCCCAAGGACCGCCGCGGGCAGGCCGGACGCGATGTCGGCCTGCCGGCCGGGACCGAGGTGTTCTCCGCCGACAACCACATCTCGATAGCCGACGACATCTTCTATCAGCGCTTTCCCGAGGACCTGCGCGACAAGGCGCCCCGGATCTGGTATGAGGACGGCGCCTACATGGTCGGGCGCAAGGGTCAGACTTTCCTGCCGGGCGACTTCTCGGCGGTGCTGATGCAGTACGACGACCTGGCCGGCGCCGCCAGCAGCAATATCGAGGCCCGGATCCAGGAGCTGGCCAGCGACGGTGTCGACAAGGAGCTGGCGTTCCCCAATGCGGTGCTGGCGCTGTTTCACTTCCCCGACAAGGAACTGCGGGAGCGTGTCTTCCGCATCTACAACGAGCACATGGCCGAGCTGCAGGAGCGCTCCGGCGGCCGCTTCTACGGGGTCGGCCTGATCAACTGGTGGGATCCGGTCGGCACCCGGCGCAACCTGGAAGAGCTGAAATCGCTGGGCCTCAAGACGTTTCTGTTGCCGCTGAACCCAGGCAAGGACGACGACGGCAATGTCATCGACTACTCCAGCGCGACGATGCGCCCGGTGTGGGATGAGATCGAGGCGGCCGGGTTGCCGGTGACCCACCACATCGGCGAGACCCCGCCGAAAACCCCGTGTGAGGTCAACAGTGTCGTCGTCGGCATGATGATCAATGTCGACTCGTTCCGGGAGATGTTCTCCAAGTACATCTTCGGCGGGATCCTCGACCAGAACCCCGGCCTGCGGGTCGGCTGGTTCGAAGGGGGAATCGCCTGGGTGCCCTCGGCGTTGCAGGACGCCGAACATCTGCTCGCCTCTTATCAGCACATGTTCAACCACCAGTTGGAGCATCCGATCCGGCACTACTGGAACACCAACATGAGCGCGTCGTTCATGGTCGATCCGCTGGGCCTGCGGCTCATCGACGAGATCGGGGTGGACAAGGTGATGTGGTCGTCGGACTACCCGCACAACGAGAGCACCTTCGGCTACTCGGAGAAGTCACTGACCAGCGTGGTCAACGCGTTGGGGCCCGAGGATGCTGCAAAAGTGGTGAGCACCAACATCAAGAAGTTTCTGGGGGTCTGATGGGGCCGGCTGCGGCAACGCTGCCGGCCGCGGCCGGCAGCGTTGAGATCGCAGATGTCCCGGACCGCGCCCGGTTACGCCGAGAGACCGGCGCCCGGTTGCGTGCGGCGATGACCGAACGCGGAATCGACGCCCTGGTGCTGCTGGGCAACGACGCCGTCACCTACGCGACCGGAACCAGCCGGCGGCTCGGCGACGCCGGACTGTCCCACGTGGACCGACCGGTAGCGGTGGTCCTCGCCGATGACCCCCACCCGCATCTGTTCCTGCCGTTCCACCGAGGCGGTTCGGAGAACCCGGAGCTGCCGGCCGATCACCTGCACGGGCCGGTGTACCTCGAATTCGATGAAGGGGTAGCGCAGTTCGCCAAGGAGATCGCCGAACTCATTCCGGCTGGCTCCGCAATCGGCGTCGACGAGTGCACCGGTGCCATGCGTCGCGCTCAGCAGCACCTCTTTCCCGGCCGACGGCCGATCGATGCGATACAGGTGGTCTCCGACGCCAAGTTGATCAAGACCGCCGATGAGCTGTCCTACATCCGCTCCGCCTGCCGGATCACCGAGCAGGCGATGGCCGCCGCGCAGGCGATGCTGGCGCCCGGCGCCCGCCAACTCGACCTGTCCGCGCACTTCCTGCGGCGGGCGTTCGAATTGGGCGCGGACGCCAGCATGTTCGAACCGATCTGGCAAGTGATGCCGGCCAGCAGGTCCGCCGGGGTGTGGACCACCCACGGTGAGCTGGCGCTGCCACTGCTGGCCACCGGGCGTGAGCTGACCGCCGGAGACGTGCTGTGGAGCCAGGTCTCGATCAGCTGTGGCGGGTACTGCTCAGAACTCGGGCGCACCTGGATCGCCGGATCCGAACCGACGTCACGCCAGCGTGCCCAGTTCCGGAGGTGGCGGGAGATCATCTCGGCCATGCAGGAAGTGATCCGCGCGGGCTGCAATGCCGCCGAGCTGGCCCGGGCGGCCACCGCCGCCAACGCCGGCGTGCGGCCGTGGCTGCCGCACGGTTGCCTCGGCCACGGCATCGGCGTGACCGATACCGAGATGCCCAAGATCGGCACCGACCTGGGTGCAGAGTTCGACCGCAATTTCGTCTTCGAGCCGGGCATGGTGCTGGTGCTGGAGCCGATCGTGTGGGAGGACGGCACCGGTGGTTACCGCGGCGAAGAGGTCGTGGTGATCACCGAGGACGGCTTCATCTCGCTGACCGACTACCCGTTTGCGCCCTATGAGCACTGACGTTCTGGCCGACGTCGCCGGGCTGCGCTGCGGGCGGCGGGAGCGTGCGCTGGCCCAGATGGCCGCCCATGACCTCGACGTGCTGGTACTGGGCCGCCAGGCCAATGTCCGCTATGTCACCGGCGCGCCGCAGCGCTGGATGGCCGGCACCCGGCCGTTCTCGCCCAACTGCGTGCTGGTGCGCGCAACGGGCGCCATCCACCTGCTGAGCAGCTGGGACGACGGTGTCCCCGACGACATCCCGCACGACAATCTCTACGAGATCTCCTGCAATCCAACGAATATCATTGCCGCGCTGGCGCATATCGAGGGCGCTCTCAGCGCGCGTCGGGTCGGAACCGACGCGATCTCACCGCTGTTCGCCCAGCTGCTGCCGCTGGCCTTCCCCAAAGCTGAACTCGTCGACGGTGAACCGGCTATGCGGGCGGCCCGGGCGATCAAGACGCCCGACGAGCTGACCGCGCTGCGCAGCGCCATCGCCGTCGCGGAGTCGGCGCTGGCCGCAACGGTGGACGCACTGCAGCCCGGGGTTGGTGAGGCGGCCCTGGCCGGGGCGATGATGCAGGCGATGGCCGGGGCTGGGGGCACTCCGGCGAACCAGGACGTCGCCTGGGTGACCTCACGCGACCAGCCGTGGCGACGGGCAGTGGGCGATGGGCGGGTCGGGCCCGGGGACCTGGTGGGAATCTCGGCCGCCGTGGTTGCCGGCGGCTACCTCGGTGAGGTGGGACGCACCCATGTCGCCG
>NZ_QMEX01000109.1 GCF_003284925.1 Mycolicibacter senuensis | reverse complement strand
CGCCGGCCGGGCGGTCTGCGCCCAATCGCGCGGTCGCCGACGCGGCTGCGCCCACAATGCCCTTTTCCACGCCGCTTCCGGCCCATCGGCTACAGCGCCCCGGCGGCCCCGGGAGATGAGCGGGAGGTGAGATATTTCTACGACACAGAGTTCATCGAGGACGGCCGCACCATCGAGCTGATCTCGATCGGCGTGGTCGCCGAGGACGGGCGGGAATATTACGCGGTCTCCACCGAATTCGATCCGGGCCGGGCCGGTCCGTGGGTCCGCACCCACGTGCTGCCCAAGCTGCCCTCCCCGGCATCCCCGGCGTGGCGATCACGGCGCCGGATCCGCGACGATCTCGAGGAGTTCTTCGCAGTCGACGACGGCGAGCCGATCGAGCTATGGGCCTGGGTGGCGGCTTACGACCACGTGGTGTTGTGCCAGCTGTGGGGCACGATGCCCGACCTGCCGCCGTCGATCCCGCACTTCACCCACGAGTTGCGTCAACTCTGGGAGGACCGGGGCCGGCCGCGGCTGCCACCGCGGTCGGCAGGCAGCCATGACGCGCTGGTGGACGCCCGCGACCAGTTGCGACGCTTCCAGGTGATCACGGCCAACGACGATGCGGGGCGCGGAGCGGGCCGTTGAGGAGTTGGCCCGTCGGCACGGCCAACGACGATGCGGGGCGCGGAGCGGGCCGTTGAGGAGTTGGCCCGTCGGCACGGCCAACGACGATGCGGGGCGCGGAGCGGGCCGTTGAGGAGTTGGCCCGTCGGCAGCGCCACCGAACAGGCCTGATCAGCGCGGGTCGTTCCCCGGCTACCATGGTCGGGTGAACTGGACCGTTGATGTACCGATCGACCAGCTGCCGGCGCTGCCGCCGCTGCCCGCGGACCTGCGTGAGCGCCTTGATGCCGCGCTGGCCCGCCCGGCTGTTCAGCAGCCGAGTTGGCCCGCCGACCAGGCCAAGGCAATGCGCACGGTGCTCGAGAGTGTCCCGCCGATCACGGTGGCGTCCGAGATCGTCCGGCTCAAGGGGCTGCTGGCCGAGGTCGCCCGCGGGGAGGCCTTCCTGCTGCAGGGCGGCGACTGCGCCGAGACCTTCGCCGACAACACCGAGCCGCACATCAAGGGCAACATCCGCACCCTGCTGCAGATGGCGGTGGTGCTCACCTACGGGGCATCCACGCCGGTGGTCAAGTTGGCCCGCATCGCGGGCCAGTACGCCAAGCCCCGCTCGGCCGACATCGACGCACTCGGGCTGAAGTCCTACCGCGGTGACATGGTCAACGGATTCGCCCCGGACGCCGCCGTGCGTGAACACGACCCCTCCCGATTGGTGCGGGCCTACGCCAACGCCAGCGCGGCGATGAACCTGGTGCGGGCGCTGACCTCCTCGGGGCTGGCGTCGCTGGAACTGGTGCACGACTGGAACCGGGAGTTCGTCCGTACCTCGCCGGCCGGTGCGCGCTATGAGGCGCTGGCCAGGGAGATCGATCGCGGCCTGCGGTTCATGAGCGCCTGCGGGGTCGCCGACCGGGAACTGCAGACCGCCGAGATCTACGCCAGCCACGAGGCACTGGTGCTCGACTACGAGCGCGCCATGCTGCGAATGGCCGACATCGAGGGCGAACCGAAGCTCTATGACCTGTCGGCGCACTACGTGTGGATCGGTGAGCGGACCCGCCAGCTCGACGGCGCACATGTCGGCCTGGCCGAGGTGATCGCCAACCCGATCGGCATCAAGCTGGGGCCCACCACCTCCCCGGAGCTGGCCGTCGAGTACGTCGAACGGCTCGACCCCAACAATGAGCCGGGCCGGCTCACCCTGGTCAGCCGGATGGGCAACTCCAAGGTGCGCGATCTGCTGCCGGGGATCATCGAGAAGGTGCAGGCCACCGGTCACCAGGTGATCTGGCAGTGCGACCCGATGCACGGCAACACCCATGAGGCTTCCACCGGTCACAAGACCCGGCACTTCGACCGGATCGTCGACGAGGTACAGGGGTTCTTCGAGGTGCATAACGCGCTGGGCACCCACCCCGGCGGCATCCACCTGGAGTTCACCGGCCAGGACGTCACCGAGTGTCTCGGTGGCGCGCAAGCCATTTCGGATGCGGACTTGGGCGGGCGCTACGAGACCGCGTGCGACCCGCGGCTGAACACCCAGCAGAGCCTGGAGTTGGCCTTCCTGGTCGCCGAGATGCTGCGCGGCTGATTTCATTCACCGCGAGCAGACGTGAAAGCCCCTTGACGCCCCGGTTTTAGGGCGCTTTGGTGTCTGCTCGGCGAAGGGATCGGCCTACAGCAGTGCGCCGACGTTGTTGCCCAGCGTCCACCCCACCGCAGCCACCAGCCCGGTGAGGGCGAACACCACGGTCAGCCAGATCACCACCATCCGGCGCGCGTGCTGACGTTGCAGCACGAACTGACTCAGTTCGATTCCGGCGAATTGCCCCGTCACCACCTGGCATTGGGTGTCGGTGTCGGCTGTCCAATCCTGCGGGCCACGCGTCATGTGCAGCGTCGGCCGCTGCCTCGGCGCCGAGCTGTGCTGGGCGGACTGGCGCGGGGCCGGAACCCGAAACGCCGGCAGCCCCAACCGTTCGGCGATCGCCGCGACGTCCCTGGCCATCTCAAGGCCGTCGGCGTAGCGGTCAGCCGGCTCGCGTGCGGTGGCGCGTGCCACCAACTCGTCGAATTCCCTGGGCACCCCCTCGATGGCGGCGCTGGGCGGCGGAACGTCGTGATCGAGCCGCTGGTAGGCCACGGTCAGCGGGGAGTCACCGGCGAACGGTGTGCGACCGGTCAGCAGCTCATAGGTCAGGATGCCGGCTCCGTAGACGTCGCTGGCCGGCCCGGCATTGCCGTCGCGGACCTGCTCGGGTGACAGGTAGGCCGCGGTGCCCAGAATCACGTTGGTCGAGGTGATCCCGGCCGCCGCGAGGGCGCGAACCAGCCCGAAGTCGACCACCTTCACCTCGCCGTCGTCGGAGATCAGGATGTTCTCCGGCTTGACGTCGCGGTGCACCAGGCCGGCGCGGTGCGCGATACCCAGCGCCCCCAGCACCGGGCGCAACACCGCGACGACGGCATGCGGCGGCATCGGGCCGCGTTCGTTGAGCAGTTCGCGCAGCGTCCCGCCCTCGACGAGTTCCATGATCAGAAACGGCTGGCCGGGGTCGTGCGGCGTGCCGAACCCCTGGTCGTAGACGGCGACCAGAGCCGGGTCCTTGAGGCGGGCGACCGCCCGCGCCTCGAGCTGAAATCGGGTGAGGAACTGCTGGTCGCCGGCGTAGCGCAGATCCATCACCTTGCACGCGACCGGGCGGTCCAATCGTTCGTCGAGACCGCGATACACCGTGGAGGTGCCGCCGGTGGCGATCCGGGTGCCGACGCGATACCGGCCGTCCAGCAGGGCGCCCTCGAGTGCGTCTGGGCCCCACGCTGCGGTCACATGGTCATGGTATGCGGGTGGGCCGCCGATCCGGCGGTTCTAGACTCGTGTGGTGAGCAGCATCCCGGCCGCCGAAGACATCCTGGAACCCGACGAACCGATGTTCGACCTGCCGACGGTCGCCGAAATGCTCGGCGTGCCGGTCACCAAAGTGCATCAGTACCTGCGCGACAACCATCTGCTCGCGGTGCGGCGCGGCGGTGCGCTGGTGGTGCCGCAGGTGTTCTTCACCGCGGCCGGGGACGTCGTGAAGAGCCTGCCGGGTTTGCTGGCGGTGCTTCACGACGGCGGCTACCAGCAGACCGACATCGTGCGCTGGCTGTTCACCCACGACCCGTCGCTGTCGCTGACCCGCGACGGTGCGCGCGAGTCGGTCGCCAACGTCCGCCCGATCGACGCGCTGCACGCCCATCAGGCCCGTGAGGTGATGCGCCGGGCGCAGGCCATGGCGTACTGAGCTCAGCCGGCCGGTGACGGGACTTCCGGGGCGGTTTTCGACAGTCGGTACCAGGCGAACACGGCGCAACCGGTCGCGCCGATCACGTGCAGCCACGAGTACATGCCATGCGAGCCGTCGGGTTTGAAGATCACCATGATCCAGGTCGAGGCCGCCGCGATCGCCGCGATCGCCGTCGGTGAGCGGACCACGGTGGCTGCCGCCGCCAGCGGCCAGGTGTAGTACCAGGGCAGCGCCGCCGGCACGAACAGCACCACGACCAGCATGCCCCAGGCGATCCCCGTCACCGCCGCCCGGTCGTCGTGGCGCGACCGCCACCACAGCACCGGGAGCACCACCGCGATCACCACGATCCCGCTGATCCGCGTGATGTGCAGTGCGGCATAGAAATTGATCGGCGCGACCAGTCCGCCGACGGCGTGGACGAGGTTGGCCGCGGCGGTCGGCACGGTGAGCCAGTTGATGATCTTGACGTTGCCGGCCAGCAGCGCGGTCAGCCAACCCAGGCCCACACCGGCCAGCGCCGACAGCGCCGCGAAGGCGGCGACGACGATCGCCGCGGAGATGGTCGCCGCCGCCGCGAACGCCTTCGCCGCCGGGTAGCCGCGTCGTTGCTGTAGCCGGCGCATCCACACCCACACCAGAAACGGCAACGCGATCACCGCGGTGGCCTTGACCGCGGCGGCCAGGGCCACCAGGCCGATGCCCGCCAGCGGCCGGCCCTGCAGCGTCAGCGCGATCCCGGCGACCATCAGGCCCACCATCAGCATCTCGTTGTGGACGCCGCCCATCAGGTGGATGATCACCAGCGGGTTGAGCACCGCCAGGTACAGAGCCGCCGGGGCGCTGCCGCCGACCCGGCGGGCGACTTGCGGTGCGGCCCAGATCAACAGCGCCAAACCGGGCAGCATGCACAACCGCAACAGCATGGTGCCGACCACCACGTTGTTGCCCACCAGGATGGTGACGAGTTTGGCGACCAGGATGAACGCCGGGCCGTAAGGTGCCGTCGTCGCCGCCCAGATCGGGCTGACGTCGTCGAGCAGCGGGTTGGGGTTCTCGACCGGACCCACCTGGTAGGGATCCAAACCGTCTCGCAGCAGTGCGCCCTGGGCCAGATAGGAGTAGGTGTCGCGGCTGAACACCGGAACCGACAGCAGCAGCGGCGCCAGCCAGAACCCGGTGGTGGCAATCAGCGTGTATTCGGTTGCGGCGCCGTCGATCACCCGCCGGCCCAGGCCGAACCAGGCCAACAGCATCACCGCGACACCGGTCCACAGCAGCACCGACGACAACACCAGCCCGTGACCGAACCGCAGCCAGGACAGATGCACCGACTCCAGCACCGGGTCCTGGATCCGGGTGCTGCCGGCGCCCAGGCCGCCCACCGTGATCAGCATCGCGCCCGCGCACCCCAGCCACGCCGCTGCGGCCTGCTCGCTGGTGGCGAACTCGCGCAGCCGGGTCAGCGGCCGGGTCGGGCCCGCCGGAACCGTCGATGTGCTGGGGATGGACATGGCGCTGGGGGCTCCTCAGGCGGACCGGTCGGCGACCAGTCGGGCCAGGTCGGTCAGTCCGGTCTTGGCGGCCTCGTCGATCGGGGCGGCCGCCAGCGCCGTCATGGCCCGGCGGGTCAGGCTGTCGATACGGTCCTCGACGGCGGCGAGCGCGCCCACCGCCTCGATCAGGCCGCACAATTCGCGGACCTGCGCGTCGGTCAACGCGGTGCCGAGCGATGCGCGCAACCGTTCAGCGGCCGCCGTATCCGACTTGTCGGCCAACTCGACGGCCTCGGCCACCAGCACGGTCCGTTTGCCCGAGCGCAGGTCGTCCCCGGACGGCTTGCCGGTCACGGCGGGGTCGCCGAACACGCCCAACACATCGTCGCGCAGCTGGAAGGCCACCCCGAGATCGGTGCCGACCTCGTGAAACAGCGTCTGGATGTCGGGCCGGTCGGCGGCGGCCGCAACCCCCAGTTGCAGCGGCCGCACCACCGTGTAGGAGGCGGTCTTATAGGTGTTGACCGTCATCGCCGCCGCGATCGACTCGTCACCGCTGGCCTCGGCGACGATGTCGAGGTACTGCCCGCCCAGCACCTCGGTGCGGATGTCCGACCAGACCCGCCGCACCCGGCGTTGCGCATCCGCCGGCAGGCCGGCTCCGGCGACGATGTCATCGGCCCACACCAGCGCCAGGTCGCCGAGCAGAATGGCGGCCGAGATCCCGAATTGATCGGCCGGTCCCCGCCACCCGCGGGCGCGGTGCAGATCGGCGAACTTGTGGTGGGTGGTGGGGCTGCCCCGCCGGGTCGCCGAGGCATCGATCACGTCGTCGTGCACCAGCGCGCAGGCATGCAGCAGTTCCAGCGCCGAGAACAGCAGCAGCTCGTCGTCGACGGCGTCCCGGCCGGTGATGGCCCGCCAGCCCCAGTAGGCGAACGCCGGACGGAGCCGCTTGCCGCCGCCGAGGACAAACTCTTCCAGGCCGGCGATCAGCCCCTGGTAGTCCTCGCCCATGTAGGCGGTGTCGGTGCGGCGGGTGCGCAGGTAGGAGCGCAGCTGCTCGGTTACCGCACCGGCCAGTTCGACGGCCGACGGTGCGGTTGCTGCTGTTGCCTTGAAGCTCAGCTCGGCGCCCCTTCCTCACTCGGCCGGCCCGGGACCCCCGGCGTGCGTTCAGCGTAGAGTGTGCCACCACGCCCGGGGGGAGCCTCAGACCGGCGGCGACGTCGCGGTGGGGTCACACCGATTGCCCGCCGGCACCGGTCGCTTCGATAGGCTCGGGGCATTGCGTCCGTGTCGGCCGCAATGCCGCTGCTGCTTCTGGCGAAGCGAGCCGGCGAAGCCGGCCCGCGGACCCGCCCCATGGCAACCGCCTTCGATCAGGAGCAACCCGTGACCTTGAACACCGTCGCACTCGAGCTTGTCCCGCCGAACTTGGATCGTGGGCCGGAGCAGGCCCACGAGAAGGCCTGCGAGGATGCCGACAAGGTCCGGCGGTTTGCCGCCGAGTCCGGTATCGAGGGCCGCATCCGGCACATCCTGATGCCCGCGATGATCGCCGAGGACGACGACCGGCCCGTGGAGATGAAGCCCAAGCTCGACGTGCTGGACTTCTGGAAGACCATCGGCCCGCAGTTGCCGGGCATGGCCGGGCTGTGCACCCAGGTAACCGCGTTCTCCGACGAAGCCGCGCTGCGTGGGCGGCTCGACGATCTGACCGGGGCCGGTATCGAGGGCGTCGTGTTCGTCGGCGTGCCGCGCACCATGGCCGACGGTGAGGGCTCCGGGGTGCCGCCCACCGACGCGCTGGCGACTTTTCGCGCCGATGTTGCCAACCGCGGCGCCATCCTGATCCCGACCCGCGCCGACGAGATCGGCCGGTTCGATTTCAAGTGCGACCGGGGTGCCACGTTCGGGCTGACCCAGCTGCTGTACTCCGATGCGATCGTGTCGTTCTTGACCGAGTTCGCCCAGCACAGCGACGCGCGCCCGGAGATCTTGCTGTCCTTCGGCTTCGTGCCGACGTTCGAGAACCGGGTCGGCCTGATCAACTGGCTGATCCAGGATCCCGGCAACGCTGCGGTCGCGGCCGAGCAGGCCTTCGTCAGGACCCTCGCCGACAGCGAGCCCGAGCAGCGCCGCAAGCTGATGCTCGACCTGTACAAGCGGGTCATCGATGGTGTCGCCGACCTGGGCTTTCCCTTGAGCATCCACCTCGAGGCGACTTACGGGGTGTCCGCCGCCGCGTTCACCACCTTCGCCCAGATGCTCGACTACTGGTCGCCGGCGGTTCGCTGAGCCGGCTCGGCGCTCAGGCCGCGTCGTCGTGCGGGGCGCTGAAGCGCGGTGAGCGGTCGCGGCCGCCCCAGGCGATCAGCGCCACCGCTGCGGCCACGGCGAACGTCGACAACACCAGCCACATGGCGGCACGGGCGAACGATCGGGTGCTGGGGTCGGTGTAATGAGCCTGTGCGCTCATGGTGCTGACCACGCCCGGCTTGAGTCGCCACTGCACTGTGTCGTCGCCGAGTCGCTCGCCGTTGGTCGAGGTCACCTCACCGGGGAACGCCACGCTCAACTCGACGTCGGCCGTCGGGTCGCTCAGCGAGGTGAGGTCCACCCGGCCCTCCAGGATCACCAGGTTCCCGGCGCGGCGCAGCGCCAGGTTCACCCCGGCCGCGTCGCGGTTCATCTCGGCCAGCTGCGGCAGTTCGGCGAAGGTCAGGTCGGAGAACACCGCCTGCGAGCCGACGTAGCCGTCGCGGTTGTAGCTGGTGATCGCGATCTTCTGCGCGAACGGCACGTCGGCGCTGAGCTTGGGTCCGGTGTCGTTGTCGTTGCGGGGTTTGGCCGCCGCGATGATCTGTCCGGAGACCTGGTCGTTGGGGGAGACGGTGATGGTGGCCTTGACGCGCACACACCCCACCATCATGGGCGCCGTGATCAGCGCCAGCCCTACCAGTGCCAGCAGTCGACGGTATGCGGTGAACCGCCGGAAAGTCGGTAGCGAGCGCCGAACATGCACGGACGTCATCGTGCCAGACCGGCGGGCCGGTCGGCCGACGACGCGGCGGTTGGCTGCTCCAGCGGCAGCGCTCGGCCCAGGATGGCGAACGGCCGCGGATCGCCGGCGAAGTGGTGCCCGCGGATGACGTCGGTGAAGCCCAGCCGGCGGTAGAGCCGCCAGGCGCGGTTGCCTTCGCCGCTGATCTCCGGGGTGGAGAGCAGCACGTTGGCCTCGGCCCGTCCGGTCAGCAGCCGCCGCGCCAGCGCCTCGCCCAAGCCGCTGCCCTGTGAACGCGGCAGCACGTGCAACTCGGTCAGCTCGAAGTAGCTGGTCGTCAGCTGCTGGATGTCGGCGCGGGGGATGCCGCGGCGGTGCAGACCCGCCACCACCTGCTGCTGCCACCACTGGTCGGGGGCACCGCAGTAGCCATAAGCGATTCCCAGCAGTTCGGCGCCGCCCCCGGTAGCCCCGTCGTGCAGGGCGGCCACCGCTCGCCAGCCACGGCGGCGGGTGTGATCCAGCCACATCGAGGCCCGTTGGTTCTCGGTGCCGGGCGGGTAGCCCATCGCGGTGACGTATACGCGCAGTGCCTCGCTGAGCCGTTCCGCCATGTCGCGCGGCGACAGGTCGATGAGCAAGGTCGCCAACGGTTCCTCTCCCGGTCGATGGTTTGGGCACGCGCACCCATTATCGGAGCTCCGGTTCCCGGACGTCGGGCGGTTACGGATCGGCATCGCCGGACCGCGGCTACAATCGGCTGACGAAGCCTGTGGTACACCACAGGCCGACCTCGTATTATCAGTGTTAGTTGCCCGCACAGTCCGTAGCCAGCCGCGGGCAGTGATGTGACCGGCCGTCGGCAAGGAGGGACGATGCCACTCTCCGATCATGAACAGCGAATGCTCGACGAGATCGAGAGCGCCCTCTACGCGGAGGACCCCAAGTTCGCGTCCAGCGTCCGGGGTGGTGCCCTGCGCACTCCGACTACGCGGCGGCGGGTGCAGGGCATGGCAATGTTCCTGACCGGGCTGGTGATGCTGGTCTCCGGTATTCCGTTCTATTCGACCGTCAACCCCGGCTTCCTGATCTTGAGCGTGGTCGGTTTCGTGGTGATGTTCGGCGGCGTGGTGTTCGCCATCACCGGAAACCACACGACCGTGGTCGGCGACGGCGTAACCAAGACGGGCGGGAGCCAGCAGCGCCGGGTCAAGGGCGGCAGCGGTACGTTCGCCAGTCGCATGGAAGACCGGTTCCGCCGTCGTTTCGAGCCGTAGCGCGGCACGTGTGATGTGACAGGGGCAGCCGATCGGCTGCCCCTTTTTCGTGTGCGTACCCCAGCGCTCGGGCGCGGTCGGCACCGCCCGGTTCCCCACTTTGCCCCACCTGGATTCTGCCGGCGTGACCTGGTGGATTCCTGCCCCGGCTTGCTGATTTTGTCGCGGTAGAGCCGATCAACTCTCGGTTCAGTGGGGAAAGGGGGCGAAGTCGGCCCAATAAATGGTGCGGAGTGGGGGATTGTGGGGTATTGTGGGCTAACGTTGTCGACGTGGCGGGAGGTGGCCGGTGTTCCTCGGCACCTATACGCCCAAGCTCGACGACAAGGGGCGGCTGACACTGCCCGCGAAGTTTCGCGACGCGCTGGCAGGAGGTTTGATGGTCACCAAGAGCCAGGACTACAGCCTGGCCGTGTACCCGCGGGCCGAGTTCGAGCAGCTCGCCCGCCGCGCGGCCAAGGCGTCGCGCAGCAATCCCGAAGCGCGGGCATTCCTGCGCAACCTGGCCGCCGCCACCGACGAACAGCATCCCGACGGGCAGGGCCGGATCACCTTGTCACCCGACCACCGCCGCTACGCCAACCTCTCCAAGGACTGCGTGGTCATCGGATCGGTCGACTACCTCGAGATCTGGGACGCGCAGGCGTGGAGCGACTACCAGCAGACCCATGAAGAGAACTTCTCCGCGGCCAGCGATGAAGCCCTCAGCGACATCATCTGAGGCGCGCGCCCGTGCCTCGTGGCCTCTGTCCGAACCGACCCTGACGTACTTCCCCAACGTCAGGTTCGCGCCGTCGGGCAGGGACCTCGAGGCAGGGGCGATCCCCGGACGAGCGCCGGCATGGCGAGGCCAACATCGGAGGGGAGGTGTGGCGGTGGCCGAGCAGGGCGAATTCGGGCATGTGCCGGTACTGCTGGAGCGTTGCGTGGAACTGCTGGCCCCGGCGCTGACCCGGGAATCACCCGACGGCCGTGGCGCCATTCTCGTCGACGCCACCCTCGGGGCCGGCGGCCATACCGAACGGTTCCTGAGCCAGTTCCCCGGCCTGCGGGTCATCGGCCTCGACCGGGACACCACCGCGCTTGAGATCGCCGGTACCCGGTTGGACCGGTTCGCTGATCGGCTGCGCACGGTCCGGACCCGCTACGACGCGATCGGCGCAGCGCTGACCGAAGTGGGTTTGGCCCCAACAAGTTCGGTCGACGGGGTGCTGTTCGATCTCGGCGTCTCGTCGATGCAGCTCGACCGGGCGGAGCGGGGCTTCTCCTACGCCCAGGACGCCCCGCTGGACATGCGGATGGACCCCGAGGCCGAGCTGACGGCCGCGGAGATCGTCAACACCTACGACGCGGCCGCGCTGACCGACATCCTGCGCCGTTTCGGCGAGGAGCGCTTCGCGTCGCGCATCGCCGCCCATATCGTCCGCCGACGGTCGCAGACACCGTTCACCTCGACAGGGGAGCTGACAGCGCTGCTCTACGAGGCGATTCCGGCGCCTTCCCGACGCACCGGGGGGCATCCGGCCAAGCGGACGTTCCAGGCACTGCGCATCGCGGTCAACGGCGAACTGGAGTCGCTGCGCAGCGCCCTCCCGGCCGCCCTGGACGCGTTGGCGGTGGGCGGGCGCATCGCGGTGATGTCCTATCAGTCACTGGAGGATCGGATCGTCAAGCAGCTGTTCGCCGCGGTGACCACGTCGCGCACGCCGGTCGATCTGCCAGTCGAATTGCCCGGTGACAGACCGAGATTCACGGCGTTGACGCGGGGCGCCGAGCGTGCCCAACCGGATGAGGTCGCGCGCAACCCGAGAGCGGGATCGGTCCGGTTGCGGGCCGTGCAGCGCGTTGCGGCCGGGCCGGCTTCGACAGCGAGGGGGGATTGATGGCGACCAACCGCAAACCTGCGGCCAGGCAGGGCGATCGCCGCCGCGGCCCCGAGGGTGCCACCCGCACCGGGCCGCGGCGTTCGAGTGAGGCGCCGCAGTCACGGCGCGCTCGTCGGCAACACGGGACCTCGCCCGCCCCGGGGCGTGAATCGCGGCCGCGGTCGGGGCCGCAGAACGCGGTGCTCTCACGCACCGATGCCCGGCCGGTGCCGCCGAAGAACACCAAGCAGGCCAAGGCGCGTGCAAAGGCGCGAAAGGCCAAGGCTCCCAAAGTAGTGCGCGTACCGCTGCGGGAACGCCTGATCACGCGGCTGGCATCGATCGACCTGCGGCCGCGCACCTTGGCGGCCAAAGTCCCGTTCGTGGTGTTGATCATCGGTTCGCTCGGTGTCGGGCTGGGCATCACGCTGTGGCTGTCGACCGATGCCGCCGAGCGCTCCTATCAGCTGGGCAACATCCGGGAGCGCAACCGGGTGCTGCTGCAGCAGAAGGAGGCGCTCGAGCGTGACGTGCTCACCGCCGAGTCGGCGCCGGCGCTGGCCGAGGCGGCTCGCGAACTGGGCATGATCCCGACCCGCGACACCGCCCATCTGGTCCAGGACCCGGCCGGCAACTGGGTGGTCGTCGGCCAACCGAAACCGGCCGAGGGTGTGCCGCCGCCACCCCTGAACACCAAGCTGCCCGACGAGAAACCGGCGACCCCGCCGGCCGAGGTTCCGGTGCGGGTGCCGCCCGCCGGGCCGAAGCTGGACAGCCGGCATCTGCCCACCCCGGTCGCGCCGGCGCCCGCCGTTCCCGGTGCGCCGCTGATCATCCCGGGGCTGCCGGGAATGCCCGGCCTGCCCGGTGCTCCGCTGTCCGGGCCGCCGCCGGGTCCCGCGCTCGAGATCCCGCCCGTCGCACTGCCGCCGGATGTCGCG
>NZ_QMEX01000108.1 GCF_003284925.1 Mycolicibacter senuensis | reverse complement strand
GCACCCTGGTGCGCCGCCGCTCCGAACTGGGCGGGCCCACCGTCACCGTGGCGGTGCTGTCGGCGGTGTCGGCGGCACTGGCGGAGTATCTCGACGAGCCGTGCGATGCGCTGGGCGCCGAGGTGCCGATGGCCAAGGCCGGTGTTCGTCAAGCAAATAACCACTTCGCGAACATTCCGGTCGGACTGTACCCGCAGTACGATCGGCGGGTCCGCGCCGAGCGAATCCTCAGCGACGTGGCCGGTGGCCGGTTGCGTGCCCGCCATCGGGCTTCGGTCGCGGCCGACAAGGCGTTCGCCAAGACGCCGGCGGCGCTGCTGCGCTGGGGCGTGGAGCAGTTCGACGCGCAGATCCGGCCGGTGCGGGTGGCCGGCAACACCGTGGTGTCCAGCGTGCACCGCGGTGCCGCCGACTTGCGTTTCGGCATGTCACCGGTGGTGCTGACGGCGGGGTTTCCGGCGCTGTCCCCGGCCATCGGTCTTACCCACGGCGTGCACGGCATCGGGGAAACCGTGGCGATCAGCGTGCACGCGGCCGAGTCGGCGGTCAGCGATATCGATGTCTATCTACGTCTGCTGGATGCGGCGTTGTAGGTTGGGGCGCATGGCTACTGCTACTGACGTCGCATTGCTGATCCTGCGCCTGGTTCTGGGTCTGACCATGGCGGCGCACGGTTTCAACAAGTTCTTCGGCGGGGGACGCATCGCGGGCACCGCGAGATGGTTCGAGAGCATCGGGATGAAGTACGGCAGGTTCCAGGCGCTGACGGCCGCTACGGCCGAAATCGCCGCCGGACTGGGACTGGCCGCCGGGTTGTTCACCCCGATCGCCGCGGCGGGGTTCGTCGCGCTGATGGCAGTCGCGGTGTGGACCGTGCACCGGTCGAACGGCTTCTTCGTGCTGACCAACGGCTGGGAGTACAACCTGGTGCTGGCCACCGGCGCCGTCACGGTGGCGATGATCGGGCCGGGCTATCTCAGCCTGGATCACCAGATCTTCTGCCGCTGTTGGCAAAACGGCTGGCCCGGCCTGTGGATCTCGGTCGGTCTCGGGCTGGCGGGCGCCATCGGTCAGCTGGCGCTCTTCTACCGCCAGCCGGCCAAGTCCGAGGAGACCGGCGAGTAGGGCAGCCCGCTGCCGGCGTTCTCGTCGACGACGACCTGTCGGCCCAGAAACGGGAACGCGCGCTGCGGGCAGGCCTCGCGCTCGCAGATCTTGCAACCCGCTCCGATGGGCACCACGGTGGCGTCGTCATTGAGGGCGACACCGGTGGAGTACACCAGCTTGTCGGCGTGCGCCAGATCGCACCCCAAACCGACGGCGAAAGTCTTGTGCTGCCCAAGATAGCCGCGCCCCTCGGGCGGCGTGGTGGTGGCGATCCAGAAGTACTTGCGGCCGTCGGGCATCTGCGCCACCTGGGTGACGATCCGGCCGGGCTGGCTGAACGCGTCGTGCACCACCCACAGCGGACAGCTGCCACCGACCCGGCTGAAGTGAAACGCGGTCGCGGACTGACGTTTCGAGATGTTTCCCGCCTTGTCGGTACGCACGAAGATGAACGGCACCCCTCGCCGGCCGGGCTGTTGCAGGGTCGACAGCCGATGGCACACCGTCTCGAAACCGACCTCGAAGCGGCGGCCCAGCAGGTCGATGTCATAGCGCAGGTCGGTGGCGGAACGCTGAAACTGCCGATACGGCAACAGGAACGCGCCGGCGAAGTAGTTGGCCAACCCGATCTTGGCCACCCCGCGGGACTCCGGGCTCAGCGACTGGTCTTGGGCCACGATGTCCGACATCAGCTCCTGTTGGGTGAGCAGTGCCAGTTGGGTGGCGATCTGGAAGGCCCGCTGACCGGCCAGCAGCCAATGCGCGATGCGCAGCACCCGGGTCGCCGGGTCGAAGACCCGCTTGGTTCCCGCGGGCAGGTCGTCAACGATCGCCACGGTGATGTCGAATCGTTCGGACATCAGCGTCGACAGCTGAATGTCCAAGCCGCCGAAGCGCATTCCGGTCTCGACGAACAGTCGTTCGGCGGCGTTGTCGAGCTCACCGATGTAGTTGTTGCGGTCGTAGAAGAAGTCGCGGACCTCCTCGAACGGCATGGGCCGGACCACCGATTGCGCCGAGTCGCCGGAGATCTGTGACCGGTAGGACTCCAATTCCTCGGTGGCGCCGCGTAGTTGGCGGTGCATGGTCAGCAGGCTGTTGCCGATATCCGGCATCCGAGCGACCAGTTCCTCGATCTGGCTGTCACTGGCGGCGTGTTCGCCGGCGGTGGCGGTGAACATGTCACGCAGGTCGGCGACCAGCCGGGCATCGGAGTCGCCGGAGAAATACTGGGCGGGCAGGCTGAACCGGTCGGTGAGCGCCAGCAGCACCGGAACGGTGATCGGCCGCTGGTCGTTCTCCAGCTGGTTGACGTAGCTGGTCGACAGGTTCAGCGCACGCGCCAGCGCAACCTGGGTCAAGCCGCGCTCCTGGCGCAGGCGTCGCAGCCGAGCCCCGGCGAACGTCCGGGTGGTCGAGGGTGCCATGTGCCGCAGCTTAGCCCGCCGGGTATTCGCAAGGTTTGCAAAAGGGGTGGGGTAAGGATGCATTAATACACATTCACGGTATGTTTCGGCAGATAGAAAGCGTGCGTAGGCTGTGGATTATGCAGCTACACGACGTCAAATCCCGCCGCAGCGCCGAAGACTTTCCCCGCTCCGAGCATCTCGCCGCCAAGATCGCGCAGGTGGCCGCGGACCCGGTGGCCGTGCCCGACGACACCGCGGCGATGGTGATCAACCGGATCATCGACAACGCTGCCGTCAGTGCGGCCGCGGTGCTGCGCCGGCCGGTGACGGTTGCCCGCCGGCAAGCCCAGGCCCACCCGTCGGCCCCGGGCGCTGCCGTGTTCGGCGTCGAAGGCAGCTACTCGGCCGAGTGGGCCGCCTGGGCCAACGGCACCGCAGTGCGGGAACTGGACTTCCACGACACCTTCCTGGCGGCCGACTACTCGCACCCCGGCGACAACATCCCGCCGCTGGTGGCCGTCGCCCAACAACTCGGGGTGTCCGGGGCCGACCTGATCCGCGGCCTGGCCACCGCCTATGAGATCCAGGTCGACCTGGTCAAGGGGATCTGTCTGCACGAGCACAAAATCGACCACGTCGCCCACCTGGGCCCCTCGGTGGCCGCCGGAATCGGCACCATGCTGAAGCTGGACCCTGAGGTGATCTACCAGGCGATCGGTCAGGCGCTGCACCTGACCACGGCCACCCGCCAGTCCCGCAAGGGGCTGATCTCCAGCTGGAAGGCCTACGCGCCCGCCTGGGCCGGCAAAGTCGGCATCGAGGCCGTCGACCGGGCGATGCGCGGTGAAGGCGCACCGGCTCCGATCTGGGAGGGCGAGGACGGCGTGATCGCCTGGCTGCTGTCCGGATCTGATCACACCTACCAGGTTCCGCTGCCCGGCCCCGGCGAGGCCAAGCGCGCCATCCTGGACACCTACACCAAGGAGTACTCCGCCGAGTACCAGAGCCAGGCGCTGATCGACCTGGCCAAGCGGCTGCGGGAGCGAATCGGCGACCTGAGCCAGGTAGCCACCATCACGTTGCACACCAGCCACCACACCCACTACGTGATCGGCACCGGCTCGGGTGATCCGCAGAAGTTCGACCCGGACGCCTCGCGGGAGACCCTGGACCACTCGGTGATGTACATCTTCGCCGTGGCGCTGCAGGATGGCAGCTGGCACCACGAACGTTCCTATGCGCCGGAACGCGCCCACCGGCCCGACACCATTGCGTTGTGGCGCAAGATCTCCACCGTCGAGGACCCGGAGTGGACTCGGCGCTACCACTCGACCGACCCGAATGAGAAGGCCTTCGGGGCGCGCGCCGAGATCACGCTGCGCAGCGGCGAAGTCATCGCCGATGAGCTCGCGATCGCCGACGCGCACCCGCTGGGTGCCCGGCCGTTCGAGCGCAAGCAGTACATCGGCAAGTTCACCGAGCTCGCCGAGGGCGTGGTGACCGTCGGCGAACAGGAGCGGTTCCTCGCCGCCGCAGAAGGCATTGCGGAACTGTCCGGTGCTGAGCTGCATGCACTGAACATCGTGGTCGAGCCGGCGCTGTTGGATCAGGCGCCGGCGACTCCCGACGGGATCTTCCGGTGAGTGGGCTGCTCGGCGCAGCCGTGACCGCCTCGGAAAAGCGCGCGGCATTCCGGTTCGGTCTGCAATCGGGTCAGCTGCAACGGATCCCGGGCGCCTTCTCACCTCTGGTCGCCAAGCTGGTCGCCGAGATCGGGTTCGACGGCGTCTACGTCTCCGGTGCGGTGCTCTCCGCCGACCTAGGACTGCCGGACATCGGTCTGACCACGTTGACCGAGGTGGCCGGGCGCGGCGCGCAGATCGCCGCCGCCACCGACCTGCCCACGCTGATCGACGCCGACACCGGCTTCGGCGAGCCGATGAACGCCGCGCGCACCGTCACGGTGCTCGAAGACTCCGGATTGGCCGGGTGCCATCTCGAGGACCAGGTCAACCCCAAGCGGTGCGGGCACCTCGACGGCAAAGCCGTGGTGCCGACCGCCGACATGGTCAAGCGGTTGCGTGCCGCAATCGCTGCCCGCCGGGACCCGAACTTCATCATCTGCGCGCGCACCGATGCCGCCGGGATCGAAGGCCTGAGCGCTGCGATCGACCGGGCGAAGGCCTACGCCGACGCCGGCGCGGACCTGATCTTCACCGAAGCCCTGAGCGGGCAGGCCGATTTCGAACGGTTCCGCGCCGCAGTCGATGTCCCGCTGCTGGCCAACATGACCGAGTTCGGCAAATCGGAGCTGCTGACCGCTGCCCAACTGACCGACCTCGGCTACAACGCCGTCATCTACCCGGTGACCACGCTGCGGCTGGCGATGTTCGCCGTCGAAGTGGGCCTGCGGGAGATCGACACGGCCGGAACGCAATCCGGGCTACTGGACCAGATGCAGCACCGCAGTCGGCTCTACGAGCTGCTGCGCTACGCCGAGTACAACCAGTTCGACTCGGAGATTTTCAAGACATCTTCAACTTCACGTTAGAGGGAGGCCACCGGTGACCACTGCCGAGATTCACAAAGGACTCGCCGGGGTGGTCGTCGACACCACCGCCATCTCCAAGGTGGTGCCGGAGACCAACTCGCTGACCTACCGCGGCTACCCGGTGCAGGACCTGGCCGCGCGTGTGAGCTTCGAGCAGGTCGCCTATCTGTTGTGGCACGGTGAGCTGCCGACCGACGCCGAGCTGGCGTTGTTCTGCCAGCGGGAGCGGGCCGCCCGGCGGGTGGACCGGTCGCTGTTGTCGCTGGTGGAAAAGCTCCCCGACAACTGCCATCCGATGGATGTGGTGCGCACCGCGATCAGCTACCTGGGTGCCGAGGACCCCGCCGAGGATGACCCGGCGGAGTCAGCGAACTTCGTCAAGGCGCTGCGGATGTTCGCGGTGCTGCCGACGATCGTCGCCGCGGACCTGCGCCGCCGGCGCGGTCTGGCGCCGATAGCGCCGCACAGTCGCCTCGGCTACGCCGAGAACTTCCTGCGGATGTGCTTCGGTGAGGTGCCCGAGCCGGTGATCGTGTCAGCATTCGAGCAGTCCATGACGCTGTACGCCGAGCACAGCTTCAACGCGTCCACCTTCGCCGCGCGGGTGGTCACCTCCACCCAGTCCGACATCTACAGCGCGGTGACCGCGGCCATTGGCGCGCTCAAGGGCTCGCTGCACGGCGGCGCCAACGAGGCGGTCATGCACGACATGATCGAGATCGGCGAGCCGGAGCGGGCCGCAGAATGGCTGCACGGCAAGCTGTCCCGCAATGACAAGGTGATGGGATTCGGTCACCGCGTCTACAAGCACGGTGACTCCCGGGTACCGACCATGAAGGCCGCGTTGGAACGTGTCGCGGCGGTCCGCGGCGGCCAGCGCTGGGTGGACATCTACCAGGTGCTGGAGGCCGAGATGTTCGCCGCCACCGGGCTCAAGCCCAACCTGGACTTCCCGACCGGGCCGGCCTACTACCTGATGGGCTTCGACATCCCGATGTTCACCCCGCTGTTCGTGATGAGCCGCATCACCGGGTGGACCGCGCACATCATCGAGCAGACCGCGTCCAACGCGTTGATCCGCCCGCTGAGTGCCTACTCGGGAAGCCCCCAGCGCGTTCTCAAGGCGGTCTGACGCAGAGCCGGGGCTAGCATTCGGGACATGTCGCAACTGTTCCCCGATTACCGCCCGCTCTGGGAGACCGACCAGCACCGCGAACTGCGCAAGCACGCCGCGGCGTTCCTGCGCAAGGAGGCCACCCCGCACCAGGAGCGTTGGGTCGCCCAGCACGGGGTGGACCGCGAATTCTGGAACAAGGCCGGTGACGCCGGGCTGCTGGGACTGGATCTGCCCGAGGAGTTCGGCGGCGCCGGCGGCGACTACGCCTTGCACTGCGTGGTGCAGGAAGAACTCGTCTACGCCCACGACCAGTGCTTCGGCTTCTCGGTGCACTCGCCGATCGTGGCGCACTACCTGTATGCCTATGGCAACGACGAGCAACGCAAACGCTGGCTGCCCAAGGTCATCAGCGGCGAGGCGGTGCTGGCGATCGCGATGACCGAACCGGGTACCGGATCGGATCTGCAAGCGGTGCGCACCACTGCGGTGCGCGACGGCGACTACTACGTCATCAACGGCTCGAAGACGTTCATCTCCAACGGAACCCACTGCGACCTGGTGGTGATCGTGGCCAAGACCGACCCGTCCCAGGGGGCCGCCGGGGTGTCGCTGATCGTCGCCGAGACCGACGGGCTGGCCGGTTTCGAACGTGGCCGGGTGCTGGCCAAGATCGGCCAGCACGGCCAGGACACCCGGGAGCTGTTCTTCACCGACATGCGGGTGCCGGTCGCCAACCTGCTCGGGGAGAAGGAGGGGCTGGGCTTCTACCAGCTGATGGAGCAGCTGGCCCGCGAGCGGCTGATCATCGGGACGCTGTGCGCGGCGCTGGCCGAGGCCGCCGTGCTGGAGGCCATCCGGTACTCCAAGGAACGCGAGGCGTTCGGCCGGCCCATCGGCAATTTTCAGCACACGAAATTCGTGCTGGCCGAATGCAAGACGGAGACGCTCGCGATCAAGACCCTGGTCGACTACGCGATCAGCCAATACGTCGACGGCAAGAACGACCCGATGACCGCCTCGATGGCCAAACTGTTCGCCGCGGAGAAATCCGACCAGGTCGTCGACAAGTGCCTGCAGATCTTCGGCGGCTACGGTTACATGGCCGAATACCCGATCGCCAACATGTACACCGGCTCGCGGGTGAACCGGATCTACGGCGGTACCAGCGAGATCATGAAGGAGATCATCAGCCGATCGCTGTGAGCTCCCGGTTTCGCCGCACAGACCTAGAACACGTTCTAGTCTGAGAGTCATGGGATTTCTCAAACCTGAACTGCCCGTTGTCGACTTCGCCGAATGGAGCAAGGGCACGCGCAGCGAGAAGATCCGGCCGATGGCCCGGCACTGGGCCGAGGTGGGTTTCGGCACGCCGGTGGCGCTGCACCTGTTCTACGTGCTCAAGATCGGTCTCTACATCCTGGGTGCGTGGCTGTTCGCGTTGAGCACCGCCGGTATCGATGGCTTCACGCAAGTGCGGGAATGGTGGAGCGAACCGATCGTCTTCGAGAAGGTCGTGCTCTACACAATGTTGTTCGAGGTGATCGGCCTGGGCTGCGGCTTCGGCCCGCTCAACAACCGCTTCTTCCCGCCGATGGGATCGATCCTGTATTGGTTGCGGCCGGGCACCATCCGGCTGCCGCCCTGGCCGCGGCGCATTCCGCTGACCGCCGGAACCAGCCGCACCCCGCTGGACGCCGCGTTGTACGCGGCCTTGCTGGTGATGCTGCTGGTCGCCTTGGTGTCCGACGGGACGGGTCCCATCGCCGCGCTGGACACCGAAATCGGGGTGCTGCCGCACTGGCAGATCCTGACGATCCTGGGGATCCTGGCGCTGACCGGCCTGCGGGACAAGGTGATCTTCCTGGCCGCCCGCGGTGAGGTCTACGCGCCGCTGGCTGCAGCGTTCCTGTTCACCGGGGTCGACATGATCGTCGCGGCCAAGGCCATCTTCATGGTGATCTGGCTGGGCGCGGCGACGTCGAAACTCAACCGGCACTTCCCGTTCGTGATCTCGACGATGATGAGCAACAACCCGCTGATCCGGCCGAAGGCGCTCAAGCGCCGGTTCTTCAAGAACTTCCCCGACGACCTGCGTCCCGGCGGTCCGTCGAAGGCGCTGGCGCACGTGAGCACGGCGATCGAGATGCTCGTTCCGCTGGTGCTGTTCTTCTCCCACGGCGGATGGCCGACCGCGATCGCGGCCTCCGTCATGGTCTGCTTCCACCTGGGCATCCTGGCGGCGATCCCGATGGGGGTGCCGCTGGAGTGGAATGTGTTCATGATCTTCGGCGTGCTGTCGCTGTTCGTCGCGCACGCCGATCTCGGGTTGCGCGATGTCAACAACGCCTGGGCGGTGGCGCTGCTGTTCGCGATCAGTGCCGGCACCGTGGTACTGGGAAACCTGTTCCCGCGCAAGGTGTCATTCCTGCCCGGGATGCGGTACTACGCCGGCAATTGGGACACCACGTTGTGGTGTTTGAAGCCGTCGGCCGACGAGAAGATCGCCCGCGGGATCGTGGCCATCGCCAGCATGCCCGCCGCCCAGCTGGAGCGCTTCTACGGCAGCCCCGAGGCCGCCCAGATCCCCATCTACATGGGATATGCGTTCCGCGGCTTCAACACCCACGGCCGGGCGTTGTTCACCCTGGCGCACCGGGCAATGGCCGGCCAGGATGAGAGCGACTACGCCCTCACCGACGGGGAGCGGATCTGCTCGACAGCGGTCGGCTGGAACTTCGGCGACGGCCACATGACCAACGAGCAGCTGATCGAGGCGCTGCAGCAGCGCTGCGGCTTCGAACCGGGGGAGGTGCGCGTGGTGATCCTCGACGCGCAGCCGATCCACCGGCAGACCCAGACCTACCGGCTGGTGGACGCCGCCACCGGGGTGTTCGAGCGCGGCCATGTCAAGGTGGCCGACATGGTGGCCCGTCAGCCCTGGGACGACGATCTGCCGGTTTATGTCGACGAGAACGGATCTCGCTGACCGGCTCAGGCCGCCTCCGGGGTACGCGACAGGAAGCGGGGCGCGATGGCCGCCGCGGTTGTGGCGACCGCAGTCGAGCTCAGTGCCTGCGCCCAGCCGATCGGGCCGAGCGGCGTGCAACCCATGAATTGGCTGACACCCGGGGTGCTGATCAGCAGCGCCATCGCCGCGAACGAGCCGGCCGCGGTGACCGCCACCAGCGGGGAGCGTGACTCCAGCAGGGTCTGGCTCAACTGGGTGGTCACCAGCGCGACCAGGGCCACCGTGGCGGCGCGGCGCGGGAAGCCGGTGAATCGCGCCATGAACCACGCCGCGAGTGTGGCGCCGGCGGTGGTGGTACCACGCAGTGCCACCGCGCGCAGCAGCGCCTTTTCGTCGGGTCCGCGCCCGCTGAAGGGCATCGGCCGTCGGGGTTGGCTCATCGCCAGCGCGGTCGCGGGGAACGCGTCGGTCACGATGTTCACCAGCAGCAGCTGCCGGGTGTTCAGCGGCGCCTGACCGGTCAGGGCGCTGCCGATGATGGCGAACACCGCGCCGCTGGCGTTGCCGCCCAGCAGCACCGCCACCGCGGCCTGCACCCGCTGCCACAGCTGGCTGCCCTCGTTGAGGGCGTCCAACAGGGTCTCGATACGCCCGTCGAGCAGCACCACGTCCGCGGCGGTGTGGGCGGCGTCGCTGCCCTGGGCGACGATCCCGATGCCGACGGTGGCCGCGCGGATGGCGGCGGCGTCGTTGGCGCCGTCGCCGACCATCGCCGACACCTTGCCGCTGCGTTCCAGTGCCTGCACCACCTGCACCTTGTTCGCCGGTGACATCCGGGCGAACACCACCCGCTCGGCGACGGCGCGCTCCTGCTCCTTGCCCGACAGGCTCTCCCATTCGGTGCCGGTGATGACCTGCTCCTCGGTCACCGGCAGACCCATCTTGCGGGCGATCGCGCGCCCGGTGGTCGGGTGATCGCCGGTGATCATCCGAACCGGCACCTCGCGGCGGTGCAGCTCGGCCAGCAGGCCGGCCGACCCGGCGCGCGGGGTATCGGCGATACCGACGAAGCCGACCAGCGCCAGTCCGTGGGCGCACTGCCGGGCCATGGCGGTCAGTTGATCCTCGGGGTCGGCGGAGGCCGAAAGTGACTGTGCCTGCTCGGCGCTGAGCTCGCGCCGGGCCACGGCGAGCACCCGCAGGCCGTCGTGCGCCAACTGCTCCACCAGGTCGTAGACCTCGGGCGCAACGTCGCCACAGGCGGCGAGCACCACCTCGGGGGCACCCTTGATGCTCAGTTCGGTCCCGGTCACCGACGCCGCGAACGGGCGTCCGGAACGGAACGGCAGGTGCACATCGGCGGCAGCCGGCGGGCAGTCGGCGATCACCGGCTCGGCCGCTGCAATGATCGCGGCGTCGGTGGCGTCGACATGGCTTTCCCTGCCCGACGGTGTCGCCTGTATCGCGCAGCGCAGCACCTCGTCGGGGGCATGGCCGGCGGCGGCGCGCACCTCGGTGACCTGCAACCGGTTCTCACTGAGCGTGCCGGTCTTGTCGAAACAGATCACGTCGACCCGGCCGAGTGCCTCCACGGAACGCGGCACCCGCACCAGCACACCGGATTTGGTCAGCCGTTGTGCCGAGGCATGCTGGGCCAGCGTCGCCACCACCGGCATGCCTTCGGGGACGGCTGCGACGGCGACCGAGACACCTTGGGCCACCGCGTCTTGCAGCCTGGTGGCGCGTAGCACCCCGAGCAGGCTGACCAACCCGCCGGTCATCAGGCTCAGCGGCCATATCCGGTCGGTGATCTGGCCGAGCTGATGGCCCAGCCCGATGTCGCCATGGCGGCTGGCGACCATGTCGGCTGCCCGGCGCACCTCGGTGTCAGGACCCACCGCGGTCACCAGCGCGAGGCCCCGCCCGGCCGCGACGGTGGTGCCGGCGAAGAGCATGCAGCGCCGTTCGGCCACTTCCGCGCCCGGGGTGGCGTCGGTCTGCTTGGTCACCGGCAGCGACTCACCGGTCAGCGACGCTTCGTCGACTTCCAGCTTCTCGTGTTCGACCACGCGGGCATCGGCGGGCACCACGTCGTCGGGCCCCACCTCGATCAGATCGCCGCGCTGTAACTGATCGGGGAGCAGCTGAACCCGTTCGCGAGTGCCGTCGGGCCGGATCGTGATCTTCCATGCCGGCGGGATCTGGTCGGCGAGTAGCCGATTGAGCCGCAGCTCGGCACTGAGCCGCTGTCCAGCGGCCAGCACGGCGTTGCTGGCCAGCACCGAGCCGACCAGCAGGGCATCCAGCGGCGAGCCCAATATCGCAGTGGCCGTGGCGCCCAATCCCAGTACCGGGGTCAGCGGGTCGGACAACTCGTCACGCACCGCGTCGACAAACTGCCACAGCGTGTGACGTTGGCTGGGTTCGGCAGTGGGCGACGCGGATGCGGGAACCGACGCCAACACGGCCCGAACCTGTTCGACCGACATGGCGTGGAACTCATCGACGGGAACCGGCCGTGGCAAGGGTGCGTTGACCACCTTGCGCGCCATCTGGTATCCCGAGAACACCCCCGACGCCGCGCCCAGCACGACCGGCCCGGGACCGCGGCCCCGAACGGTCGGTATCAGCAGCAGCGCGCCCATCGCCGACGCTCCGATGGACAGCTGGACACCCCGGCGACTGGCCGCCTTGGCCGCGGGCAGCGCATGCAGTACCCGCCACACGCCAGCCAGATCGTCGACGATCAGGTCCGCGCCCAGTGGCTGTGGCCGGCCGTCGCCCTCGGCCAAGATGGCCACCCCGAGATCGGCGGACGACAGCGCCCGGGTGGCAGTCGAGGAGATCACCGCGACGGTGTGGCCGTCCTCCTGGTAGCGGACCAGTCTGTCGAGCAGTGCGTCGTCGATCGAACTTCCGGTCAGCGGAGCGATTTCGTCGAACGCCGGTCGCAATTCCCCCAATCCGTCGGGGTCATCGACGGACACCACCTGCACCTCGGCCCGCTGGGTCTCCGCGAGTGTCGCGGCCGCCAGCGGATGATGCGCCGGCGCGAAAAACGCTTCGGTGCGGGCCCGCCCGTTGCGGCGGCGCCCGTCGGGCACCGCGTGCCATCCGGCCCGCAGCGCGTCGTTTGTCAGCATCGCCTGGGCGCGCTCCCACACGGCCAGGTCCTTCTCGCCGGCGCCGCGAAGCCGTACCAGGCGCAAGTCGTCGCTGCGCAGCACCCGCGGGTCGAGGATCACCACATCGACCCGGTCCAGTCGGCGCAACCCGTCCGGGCGCAGCTGCAGCGCCTCGTTCTTGTCGGCCAGGCCGCGGCTCAACGTCGCCGCGAACGATTCCAGGGTGGAGCGGGCGGCCTTCGGCACGGCCACCAACGCGGCGGTGCCGGCCAGATTCGGGTCGCGGCTGACGGCGCCGACCACCGCGGCACGGTTTCCGACTGCCCGGGCG
>NZ_QMEX01000107.1 GCF_003284925.1 Mycolicibacter senuensis | reverse complement strand
GATCCCGCCGGCCCCGCCGGCCCCGCCGGCGCCGCCATTGCCCCCGCCGATTCCGTCGGTGCCGTCGCCGCCGTTGCCCCCGTTGCCGAACAGGAACGCGGCATTGCCCGCCTGTCCCGGTGTTCCGTTGATCGGAGCCAGGTATTCGACCGCGCTGATCTCCGTTGAGGGACCCGGGCCGCCGGCATTGCCGCCGTTGCCGATCAGCCAGCCGGCATTGCCGCCGTTGCCGCCGTAGTAGCCGTCGCCCCCATCGCCGAACAGCAAGCCGCCGTCGCCGCCGTCGGGATGCTCAGCGGTTCCGGCGGCGCCGTCGCCGATGAGGAACTGGCCGGTCCAGGTGTTGACCCAGTCGGCGACCTGAATCCCCTCGGGGCTGTTGATCCAGTCGTCGATCGCCCCGTGGATCGGGGTGTAGAAGTACTCCTCGAACCATCCACCGTCGAGGGTGGTGCCGAGCGCGGCGTCGGGTCCGGTGCCGATGGACCAGGAGGTCGGGTCAGCCCAGGCGATCGCATCCAGCCAGGCGCTCAGGTCTCCCCAGTTCTGCGTTGAGTCGACCATCGTCGTGGGTGCGTCGAGAGAGCCGAACAGATCGAATAACCAGTCGAGGTCCGCTGCCGCCTGGGGTGCGGTCAGCATCGGGGCGAGCCCGACTGCGGCGAACATTCCAGCGGCGGTGCGGGCCTTGTGTCGGCAACGTTGCGAGCGCTTGTTGTCGGGCTTTCGGCTTCGACGTGACGTCATCTCGCACCTCCGCCCAGGGCCGCAAGTGATCCTGAGGCATGCCTGGTGTGAGGGTGATTTTATCCACCAAACGGGCTGGCAGTAAACAGTCAGAAGCAACTGCTTCGAAGCAGGCCGCTTTTCGCTCTGCGTCGCCTAGCAAACCTCAGGCGGTGGCAACCCTCAGGGGAAGCGGGCCAGACAGCGGTCGAAGTCGCCGAGCACCCCGGTGCGGTAGGCGTCGATACGAGAGAAGCCCGCCGGCACCGATTCGCCGTTGACGTCACCGGCGGCCAGGCCGTTGGTGAGCAGCCCGGCGACCGCCTCGTCCAGATCGCCCGCGGTCAACACGATGATGCTGCCATTGGAGGTGGTGACCCCCTGCGACAGCCGGGTGGTGGCCACCCCGGTCAGGCATGCGGTGCGCAGCGCGGCAGCGGCGTTGTCGAGCACCAGCCCGCCGTGCTCGACCTGCACCGCCTGCAGGTAGCGCGACACCAGGACCGAATAGGCGGTGTTGTCGCCGGACAGCGTCGCCAACTTCTGGTCCTTGCTGGGGGTGCCCATCGCCTGCAGAGCCGGCAGATCGACCGCAATGGTGTTGGTCGCGGGACAGTACGACGCCGGGGGGCTGGGCCGGGCGTCGGTGCACGACGAGGCGACCGCGGCGTCGAACGTGAGCTGCGGGGGTTTGTTCGGCTCGAACGCGATGTTCATCGCGTCGACGATGACCCGCACCGAATCCTCGCTGACCGGCACCTCGCCGGTCTCGTTCTGCTGCAATTGGACGGGGAGTTCGCCGCGCCGCTGCTCGATCTCCTGGGCGTCGATGGCCTGGCACGATCCGGCGCCGTCGGTGAACCCGAACTGGAACGCCGAGATCCGTTCGAACGCCGAGCCGTGCTCGTTGTCGCCGACGGTCTCGCCGGGATTGAGCAGCGGATCGCGCAGCGCCAGCATCGCGGCCAGCACACCGTTCAACCCGTCACCGGTGCTGAGCGTGAAGCGAGGCGAGTCGCCCTGGGCCACCCAGCGCAGGTAGACCCCCGCCAGACAGTCCGCCTGCTGCTCGGCCACCAGCGTCGGGGTCTGGCGCCGCTTGGTGATCCCGGCGGCGCGGGCGATCGCGTGGCCGTACTCATGGGCGAGCACCATGGTGATCGCCATGTCGCCGTAGATGCTGCGCAGCGCCGGCAACAGCAGCCGGCGATCCCACCCGATGGTGTCGTCCAGATAGCAGTAGGCCGCATTGATCAGCAGGAAAGTCCTACTCTTGCAGAATGTTCCACGTAGTTGGCCGGGATCCCAGGAGAGCAGCGATCGCACCGGCTCGAAGTCGCCGTCAAAGGTGTTGGGATAACTGGTCGTCCAGAACGCCTCGAGGTCACTGACGGACTGGGCGGCGAGCTGGTCGATCCGCCCGCCGTCGGTGCCCTCGACCTCGCGGCTCGGCGGCGGGGCGTCGGGGCGCAACCCGGTGGGCCCGTCCACCGCCTGCAGGCCGCCCACCCGGAACGGGTCGGCGAAGATCGACACCGGTGTTCCCTCCAGCATCCGGGCGCACCCGCTCAACAGCAGCACCAGGGTGCAGGCGGTCGCGAGAGCACGGTGGCGGCGGCGCATGGGACATCACGATAGTGCGCTCAACCGCCGCGGAGCCGCCGCAGCGCCAGACGGACCTTGTCGGTGTCGGTCGTCGCCCAGAACGGCGGCAGCGACGCCCGAAGATAACCGGCGTAGCGGGCGGTCGCCATCCGCGAGTCCAGTACCGCCACCACGCCTCGGTCGTCGACGCCGCGCAGCAACCGGCCCGCGCCCTGGGCCAACAGCAGCGCGGCGTGATTGGCGGCGACCGCCATGAAGCCGTTGCCGCCGCGGGCGCTGATCGCGCGCTGCCGTGCGGTCAACAGCGGGTCGTCGGGCCGCGGGAACGGGATGCGGTCGATGAGCACCAGCGACAGCGACGGTCCCGGGACGTCGACGCCCTGCCACAGCGACAGCGTGCCGAACAACGATGTGTCGGCGTCGGCGGCGAACTGCTCGACCAGCGCGCCGGTAGTGTCCTCGCCCTGACACAGCACCGGGGTGTCCAACCGCTCCCGCATCGCCTCGGCTGCGGCGCGTGCCGCCCGCATCGAGGAGAACAGCCCCAGGGTGCGTCCACCGGCGGCGGTGATCAGCTCGGCGATCTCGTCGAGCTGCGCGTCCGTGCCGGTGCCGTCGCGCCCGGGCGGCGGCAGGTGCGCGGCCACGTAGAGGATGCCGGCCTTGGCGTGCGCAAACGGCGAGCCGACATCCAAGCCGCGCCAGCTCTCTTCGTGAGGTTCCGAGCCGCCGGTCAAGCCCCAGGCGCCGGCCATCGCGTCGAAGGAGCCGCCCACGGTCAACGTCGCTGAGGTCAGCACCGTCGTGGCCCGGCCGAACAGCCGATCATGCAGCAGGCCGGCCACCGACAACGGTGCGACCCGCAGCACCGCCCGCATCGAGCCACGGTTGTCTTCATGGCTGAGCCACACCACGTCGGAGCGCTCGGGGATCGCCGGTTCGAACGAGGCCAGGATCCGCGCGGCGGTGTCGGCGATCTCGGAGAGTGCGGCGACCGCCTCCTTGCGGGCGGCGGCGGCTTTGGGGTCAGCCGGTGCAGTGTCGATGGCCGAGCGGACCGCGCCGGCAGCATCCCGCAGCGCCGCCAGATACGTCGCCAGCTCGTCGTCGAGGTAATCCATCCGGCCGGGCGTGCCGTCGTGAATCGCCGAGCCGAACGTCAGCGACGCGGCATCAAGGCGCTGGACCAGTTCGGGGGAGACCAGCCGGGTGACGCGGCGCACCGCGACACTCAGTGCCGCGGCGGTCAACTCGGCGGTGGCCACCGATGTCACCCGGTCCACCAGTTCGTGCGCCTCGTCGACCACCAACAGCTCGTGCTCGGGCAGCACGGTGGTATCCGAGATGGCGTCGATGGCCAGCAGGGCGTGGTTGGTGACGACGATATCGGCCGCGCCGGCGACGGCGCGGGCCCGCTCGGCGAAGCAGTCGGTGCCGAACTGGCAGCGGGTGGCGCCCAGGCACTCCCGTGCCGACACGCTGACCTGAGCCCAGGATCGCTCCGGCACACCGGGTTTGAGGTCATCACGATCCCCCGTCGCGGTGTCGTCCGCCCAGGCGGTGAGCCGCTGCACGTCCCGGCCCAAGGCGCTGGCGGCGAATGGCTCGAACAGCTCCTCCTGCGGCGCTTCGCCTGAGTCGTCACTGGTTCCGCTATGGATCTTGTTCAGGCACAGGTAATTTCGGCGCCCTTTGAGCAGCGCGAAGGTGGGCCGCCGGGGCAGTACGCCTTCCAGCGCGTCGGCCAGCCGCGGCAGGTCGCGGTCAACGAGTTGGCGCTGCAGCGCGATGGTCGCGGTGGACACCACCACCGGGTGATCGTCGGCCACCGCCCGCGCGATCGCCGGAACCAGATAGGCCAGCGATTTGCCGGTGCCGGTGCCGGCCTGCACCGCCAGGTGCTCGCCGGTGTCGAAGGCATGCGCCACCGCCTCGGCCATGCGCTCCTGGCCGTCGCGTTCGCTACCGCCCAGGGCGGCTACCGCGGTGGCGAGCAGCTCGGGGACGGACGCGTCAGCCATGGTGTGCACACGGTAGCTCGCGTCCCCGATTCATCGTGTCCGTCCCCGTATCCTGAGGCGATGACAAGTCAGCGATTGCCCGGCGGGGCGGTGCATGAGCTACCCGCGGACCTGCGCGACGGTCTGCTCGTCAGTCCGACCGCGCTGGCGGCCTGGCAGGACATTACGCCGTTGGCGCGCAACGAGTTCATCTGCTGGGTCGAGGACGCCAAACAGCAGGCCACCCGGGAGCGACGCATCCGCCGGACCCGCGAGGAACTCGAGGAGGGCAAGCGGCGCCCCTGCTGCTGGCCCGGGTGCAAGCACCGGGAACGCAACGGCCGCTAGCCGACCGGCCCACCATCACCGCGGGATCACCCGGGTCGGTATCGCCGGCTCGCCGTGAGCCAGCTTCAATCCCTCCCACGGCAGGCTGCGCAGCCCGGAGGCGACGCGGTCGCGCGCCGCGGCCAGTGCCGTCGCCCCGGTATCGGTCACCACGTCGCCGCCACGGACCAGCGGAACGGTCACTACCCGGTGCGGCTGGCTCACCTCGGGCGGGCGGCCCGCGGGGTGGACCACCTCCTCGACGAGGATGCCGCTCGGCCGGAAAGTCCGCAGTGCCTGCTTCCGCCCGCCCGCCGACGTCTTGTCCGCGCTGCGCTTGTGCACCGCCACTTCGTCCACCTCGACCAGCTTGTAGACGAAGCCGGCCGCCGGTGCTCCCGAACCGGTCACCACCGCGGTGCCGACGCCGTAACTGTCCACCGGCGCCGCACGCAGCGCCGCGATGGCGAATTCGTCGAGATCGCCGGAGACCACGATCCTGGTGGCAGTGGCCCCCAGCCGGTCCAGTTGCTCGCGGACCTGATGCGCCAACACCGCCAGTTCGCCGGAGTCGATACGGACCGCGCCCAGCCGCGGGCCGGCCGCCTCGACGGCATTGGCCACTCCGGCGGTGACGTCGTAGGTGTCCACCAGCAGCGTGGTGCCGACACCCAGCGCGGCGACCTGGGCGCGGAATGCCGCCAATTCGCCGTCGGCGTCGGCAACGTCGGGGCCGGCGTGCAGCAGGGTGAAGGCGTGTGCGCTGGTGCCCAGCACCGGCACACCGAAGCTGCGGTGCGCTTCGAGATTCGACGTCCCGGCGAATCCCGCCAGGTAGGCGGCCCGGGCCGCCGCGATCGCGGCCTGCTCGTGGGTGCGGCGCGAGCCCATCTCGATCAGCGGCCGGCCATCGGCCGCGCTGACCATCCGGGCGGCCGCCGAGGCGACCGCCGTGTCATGGTTGAAGATCGACAGCAGCAGCGTCTCCAGCACGATGCACTCGGCGAAGCTGGCGCGCACGCTCAGCACCGGTGATCCCGCGAAGTACAACTCGCCCTCGGCATAGCCGTCGACGTCGCCGCGGAAGCGGAAATCACGCAGGTAGCTCACGGTGTCCGGGTCCAGGAACTCCGAGAGCAGACCCAGTGCGGCGTCATCGAAGCCGAACGAGGTGAGGGCGGCGAGGAACCGGTCGGTGCCGGCCACCACCCCGTAGCGGCGTCCCTCGGGGAGCCGACGGGCGAACAACTCGAAGCCGGTGCACCGACCGGCCGTGCCGTTGCGCAGCGCCGCGGCCAGCATGGTCAGCTCGTACTTGTCGGTGAGCAACCCGCCGCAGCGGGCCGAGGTGGTCACCAGCCAACCGTATCGGCTGGACTTGGCCCCACCCCGGCTCGGTATCCTGAGCGTTATGGCCACGTCAGCAGCGACGCCCACCCCGGTGAAACCGCAGGGCACCGGCCAGCGGCACGCTGACCCGGCCGAGGACACCGCTTCCCCCTGGGTGACCATCGTCTGGGACGACCCGGTCAACCTGATGACCTATGTGACCTACGTCTTTCAGAAGTTGTTCGGTTACAGCGAGCCGCACGCGACCAAACTGATGCTGCAGGTGCACCATGAGGGCAAGGCGGTGGTATCTGCCGGAAGCCGGGAGTCGATGGAGGTGGACGTGTCCAAACTGCATGCCGCCGGGTTGTGGGCGACCATGCAGCAGGACCGCTGAGACGTCGACTCGAAGGGAACCGAACCTTACCGTGCACAAGTGGAAGCGGGTTGAAACCGACGGCGGCCCCCGCTTCCGCTCCGCGTTGGCACTGCACGAGGCCGCGCTGCTCCGCAACCTCGTCGGCTCGATCGTCGGGATGCTCGAGGCCCGTGAATCCGCCTCCCCTCCCGACGAACTCGAACAGATTACCGGGATGAAGACGGGTAACACCCGGCCGCCGGAGGACGCCACCACGCGCCGGCTGCTGCCGGACTTCTACCGTGCCGACGGCGACGGCGCCACGGCCGGCGACTCCGTTCTCGACGCGGAAGGCCTCAACGCGGCGCTGCGCAGCCTGCACGAGCCGGAGATCATCGATGCGAAACGTGGTGCGGCGCAACAGGTCTTGGACACGCTGCCGGAACGGGGCGGTCGTTTCGAACTGACCGAGGAACAGGCCAATGCCTGGATCGCGGCCGTCAACGACATCCGCCTGGCGCTGGGCACCATGCTGCAGATCGGTCCCAACGGCCCGGATCGGCTACCGCCCGGCGATCCGAGGGCCGGTCAGCTCAACGTCTATCAGTGGCTCACCGTGCTGCAGGAATACCTGGTGGTCGCGCTGATGGATCGGCCCGGCCGATGACGGATACGGGTTCGATCACCGATGTCGCCGGGATCCGGGTGGGCCATCACCACCGGCTGGACCAGGACGCGACGCTGGGATCCGGCTGGGCCAGCGGGGTCACCGTCGTGCTGGCGCCGCCCGGCACGGTCGGTGCCGTCGACAGCCGGGGGGGTGCGCCCGGCAGCCGGGAGACCGATCTGCTCGATCCGGCCAACAGTGTGCGCTGGGTGGACGCAGTGGTGCTCTCCGGCGGGAGCGCCTACGGGCTGGCGACCGCCGACGGCGTGATGACCTGGCTCGAGGAGCAGGGTCGCGGGGTGGCGCTGGACGGCGGCGTGGTCCCGATCGTTCCGGCGGCGGTCATCTTCGACCTGCCAGTCGGGGGCTGGGACAAACGGCCTACCGCGGAGTTCGGCTATGCCGCCGCGGCGGCTGCCGCCGGGCCCGCCGGAGCAAGGCCGGCGACCGGCTGCGTCGGCGCCGGGGTCGGCGCACGGGCCGGGGTGTTCAAGGGCGGGGTGGGCACCGCCTCGGTCACGCTGGAACTCGGGGAGCACGGCGAGCATTCGGTCACGGTGGGGGCACTGGTGGTGGTGAACCCGAGCGGCGAGGTCATCGACGCCACCACCGGCCTGCCGTGGTTGGCCTCCCTCGTCGAAGAGTTCGGATTGACGGCGCCGCCGTCGGAGGAACTGGCGGTGCTCGCCGGACTGGAACCCAAATCCCGCTCGCTCAACACCACCATCGCGGTGGTGGCTACCGACGCCGCGCTCAGCCCGGCCGGCTGCCGCCGGATGGCGATCGCCGCTCAGGACGGGCTGTCGCGCACCATCCGGCCCTCCCACACCCCCGTGGACGGCGATACCGTCTTCGCACTGGCGACCGGAGCCGTCGAGGTTCCGGCGCTGGCCGACACCCCCGCGGCGATGTCTCCGGAGACCGGTTTGGTCGCGGAGGTGGGTGCCGCCGCGGCGGACTGTTTGGCCCGCGCGGTGCTGGTGGGGTTGCTGGCGGCCGATCCGGTGGCCGGGATACCGACCTACGGCGGCACGTTGCCGGGAGCGTTCGGCAGCAAGGCGGCCGGATTGACGGGAAGGTCGTGATGCGGGCATGAGCTCCCGATCAGGCGCGTCGCCCGCGCCGCGTTCCGACAAGAAGCCGCTCTGGCGCACCGGTGGGGCCACCGTCGTGGGCTTCGTCGCCTTGCTCTACCTCATCGAGGCGGTCGATCAGCTCGGCGGCCACGGGCTGGACCGCAATGGCATCCGGCCGTTGCAGAGCGACGGGCTGTGGGGGGTGTTGTTCGCGCCGTTGCTGCACGCGAACTGGGCGCATCTGCTGGCCAACACCGGTCCCGCGCTGGTGCTGGGTTTCTTGATGACGTTGGCCGGACAGACCCGGTTCCTGCTCGCCACCGCGATCGTGTGGCTGGTCGGTGGGCTGGGCACCTGGCTGATCGGCAACGTCGGGTCGGCGTGCGGGCCCACCGATCACATCGGCGCCTCGGGGCTGATCTTCGGCTGGTTGGCTTTCCTGGTGGTGTTCGGGTGGTTCACCCGCAGACTCTGGCAGATCGTGGTCGGGCTGGTGGTGCTGGTGCTCTACGGCGGGATCCTGTGGGGGGCGGTGCCGGTGCTGAACGTGTGCGGCGGCGTCTCCTGGCAGGGGCACCTGTGCGGCGCGATCGCCGGGATACTGGCCGCCTACCTGCTCTCGGGCCCCGAGCGCAACGCCCGCGAACGGCGGCGGGCGGTATCGGCGTGATCGGGATCTTCGACTCCGGCGTCGGTGGGCTGACCGTCGCACGCTCGATCATCGACCAGCTGCCCGACGAGGACATCGTCTACGTCGGCGACACCGCCAACGGCCCGTACGGGCCGCTGACGATCCCCGAGGTCCGCGCACACGCGTTGGCCATCGGCGATGATCTGGTCGAGCGCGGCGTCAAGGCACTGGTTATCGCCTGCAACACCGCGTCGGCGGCATGCCTGCGCGATGCCCGGGAACGCTACGACGTGCCGGTCGTCGAGGTGATCCTGCCGGCGGTGCGCCGAGCGGTGGCCACCACCCGCAACGGCCGCATCGGGGTGATCGGAACGCAGGCGACCATCACCAGCCACGCCTACCAGGACGCGTTCGCCGCTGCCCGCGACACCGAGATCACCGCGGTGGCCTGCCCGCGCTTCGTGGACTTCGTCGAGCGCGGTATCACCAGCGGCCGGCAGGTGTTGGGGCTGGCCGAGGGATACCTGGAGCCGCTGCAGCGCGCCGGGGTCGACACCCTGGTACTGGGCTGCACCCACTACCCACTGCTGTCGGGGTTGATCCAGCTGGCGATGGGAGAGCAGGTGACGCTGGTGTCCAGCGCTGAGGAGACCGCCAAGGAGTTGCTGCGGGTGCTGACCGAACTGGATCTGCTGCGTCCCCACCGGGCTCCGCCGGCCACCCGACTCTTCGAGGCCACCGGCGACCCGGAGGCGTTCGCCGCATTGGCCACCCGCTTCCTGGGGCCGGCGATCACCGGTGTCGGCGCCGTCCGGCGGCACGCTCCATTGAGCCGGTCGTGACCGTGATTTCGACGACGAATAGCGGGCAAAGCGCTGGTGTCTTGGTCATGGCCGCAGCGAACATGGCACAGTAGGGAACGTGCGACTGACCGTGCTCGGCTGCTCCGGCAGCGTGGTGGGTCCGGATTCGCCGGCATCGGGCTACCTGTTGCAGGCTCCGGGTACCCCACCGCTGGTCATCGACTTCGGAGGCGGCGTGCTGGGGGCATTGCAGCGCTATGTCGATCCCGGCTCGGTGCACGTGTTGTTGTCGCACCTGCACGCCGATCACTGCCTGGATCTTCCGGGACTGTTCGTCTGGCGCCGCTACCACCCGGCGGTGGCGACCGCGCCGTTCCCCAAGGGCCTTATATACGGGCCCAGCGACACCTGGTCGCGAATGGGCGCCGCATCCTCCCCGTACGGCGGCGAGATCGATGACATCACCGACATCTTCGACGTCCACACCTGGGTCGACGGTGAAGCCGTCGAGTTCGGAAGCGTCAGCGTGCGCCCCAGCCTGGTGTCTCACCCGACCGAGTCGTTCGGCATGCGGATCACCGATGCCGCCGGCGCGACCCTGGTTTACAGCGGCGACACCGGCTACTGCGACCAGGTGATCGAACTGGCCCGCGGCGCCGACGTGTTCTTGTGCGAGGCGTCGTGGACCCATGAGGCCAATCGCCCCCCGAACCTGCATCTGTCAGGCAGCGAGGCCGGGCGTATCGCCGCCGCGGCCGGGGTGGGGCAACTGCTGCTCACCCATATCCCGCCGTGGACGTCGCGCGAGGACGTGATCGGCGAGGCCAAAGCCGAGTTCGGCGGACCGGTACACGCGGTGGTCTGCGACGAGAGTTTCGATATCCGGCGGTCATGACGCACCACCGGGCCTGACACACCCCTCCATTAGGGTTAGCGGCGTGTCCAAACGAGAAGACGGTCGCCTCGACGACGAGCTGCGCCCGGTCGGCATCACCCGCGGATTCACCTCGAACCCGGCTGGGTCGGTGCTGGTCGAGTTCGGTGACACCCGAGTCATGTGCACGGCCAGCGTCACTGAGGGCGTGCCGCGCTGGCGGAAGGGCTCCGGCCGCGGCTGGCTGACCGCCGAATACGCCATGCTGCCGGCGGCCACGCACACCCGCTCCGACCGCGAGTCGGTCAAGGGCCGGGTGGGTGGACGCACCCAGGAGATCAGCCGGCTGGTCGGGCGCTCGCTGCGCGCCTGTATCGACCTCGCCGCGTTGGGGGAGAACACCATCGCGATCGACTGTGACGTGTTGCAGGCCGACGGCGGTACCCGCACCGCGGCGATCACCGGCGCCTATGTGGCGCTCGCCGACGCGGTCACCTACCTGTCCGCCGCAGGCAAGCTGTCTGATCCCCGCCCGCTGTCATGCGCGATCTCGGCCGTCAGTGTCGGTGTGGTCGACGGCCGGGTTCGCGTCGACCTGCCCTACGAAGAGGACTCGCGTGCGGAGGTCGACATGAACGTCGTGGCCACCGATACCGGAACCCTGGTGGAGATCCAGGGCACCGGTGAGGGGGCGACCTTCCCGCGCTCGACGCTGGACAAGATGCTCGACGCGGCGCTGGGCGCGTGCGAGAAGCTGTTCGTGGTGCAGCGCGAAGCGTTGGCGTTGCCCTACCCGGGGGTGCTGCCGGAGGGCCCGGCACCGAAGAAAGCGTTCGGCTCTGACTAAGCGTCGGCGACGATGCGAAGCGTCAGCGACGAGGAGGAGCGGCGCCATTGACGCAGCTGCTGGTGGCCAGTCGTAACCGCAAGAAACTGGCTGAACTCAATCGGGTGCTCGAGCACGCCGGTGTCTCCGGCCTGCGTCCCGTCTCGCTGGATGAGGTGCCGTCGTACGACGAGGCGCCCGAAACCGGGGCGACCTTCGAGGATAACGCCCTGGCCAAGGCGCGCAGCGGCTATATGGCGACCGGGTTGCCTTGTGTCGCCGACGATTCCGGTCTGACCGTGGATGCGCTCAACGGTATGCCGGGGGTGCTGTCGGCGCGCTGGTCGGGCAGTCACGGCGACGACGGCGCCAACACCGCCCTGTTGCTGGACCAACTTCGCGACGTTCCCGACGAACGACGCGGCGCGGCGTTCGTGTCCGCCTGCGCACTGGTCTGGGGTACCGGAGCCGATCACGAGGTGGTGGTGCGCGGGGAGTGGCCGGGCAGCATCACCAGGGAACCGCGCGGCGACGGCGGATTCGGCTACGACCCGGTCTTCGTACCCGCCGGTGCGGTACGCACCGCGGCCCAACTGAGCCCGGCAGAAAAGGACGCCGAGTCGCACCGCGGTCGTGCGCTGGCGCTGCTGCTACCGGCGCTGCAACAACTCGCGGGGTGAACCTTGCCGTTAGCGCTCGGCGCCGAGTTCGCCGGTTACCGCATCGAACGCCTGCTCGGCTCCGGGGGGATGGGCGAGGTGTACCTGGCCCGGCATCCGAGGCTGCCGCGTCGCGACGCGCTCAAGGTCCTGCCCGCCGGCCTGACCACCGACGCTGAGTTTCGCCAGCGGTTCCAACTGGAGGCCGACCTTGCGGCGACGCTGTTTCACCCCAACATCGTCGGCGTCCATGATCGCGGCGAATACGATGGCCAGCTTTGGATCGCGATGGACTACGTGGCCGGGACCGACGCGGCACGGTTCGTCGCCGACCGGTATCCCAACGGGATGCCCGCCGACGAGGCCCTGCCGATCGTCAGCGCGATCGCCGAGGCACTGGATCATGCGCATCAGCATGGGCTGCTGCATCGCGACGTCAAACCGGCGAATATCCTGATCGCCGATCCCGAAGGCGGCTCCCAGCGGATCTTGTTGGCGGACTTCGGAATCGTTCGGCAATTGGGTACCGTCGGCGGGCTGACCGCCACCAACTTCACCGTCGGCACGGTGTCCTACGCGGCACCCGAGCAGTTGCGGGGCGACGATCTGGACGGTCGAGCCGATCAGTATGCGCTGGCGGCCACCGCATTCCATCTGTTCACCGGGGTACCGCCGTTCGGTGACGGCAACCCCGTGACGGTCATCAGCCAGCACCTGACCGCCGCGCCGCCACGGCTGAGCGAGCGGCGGCCGGACTTGGCTCAGCTCGACGCGGTGCTGGC
>NZ_QMEX01000106.1 GCF_003284925.1 Mycolicibacter senuensis | reverse complement strand
GCGGTGCCGGCGGCGGCCGAGCTCGGCGAGCGATGCGCGTTTCCGCTGGCGCTGATCGCCCCGCGGCTGCCGCCGTTTGCCGTCCCGGACGGACACACCGAGGACAGCTGGCTGCGGCGGCTGGCCCTGGCCGGCGCCGAACAGCGCTACGGCCCGCCCGCGGGCGCCCCGCGTGCTTACGCTCAGATCGAGCGTGAACTGGAAGTCATTGCGCAGCTGGGTTTCCCGGGCTACTTCCTGGTGGTGCACGACATCACCCGGTTCTGCCGGGACAGCGACATCCTGTGCCAGGGCCGGGGGTCGGCGGCCAACTCCGCGGTCTGCTACGCCCTCGGCGTCACCGCGGTCGACCCGGTGGCCAATGAGCTGCTGTTCGAGCGGTTCTTGTCCCCGGCCCGCGACGGCCCACCCGACATCGACATCGACATCGAATCGGATCGCCGGGAAGAGGTGATCCAGTACGTCTACGACAAATACGGTCGCGACCACGCCGCCCAGGTCGCCAACGTCATCACCTACCGGGGTCGCAGCGCGGTGCGGGACATGGCCCGCGCGCTGGGTTACTCGCCGGGCCAGCAAGACGCCTGGAGCAAGCAACTGGGCCGCTGGGGCTCATTGCACCGCGCCGACGACGCTGATATCCAGGGCATGCCCGAGCAGGTTATCGACTTGGCTACCCAGATCGCCGACCTGCCAAGGCATCTGGGCATCCACTCCGGCGGCATGGTGATCTGTGACCGACCGATCGCCGACGTGTGCCCGGTGGAATGGGCGCGGATGCCCGGCCGCAGTGTGCTGCAGTGGGACAAAGACGACTGTGCAGCCATCGGTCTGGTGAAGTTCGATCTGCTGGGGCTGGGCATGCTCTCGGCGCTGCACTACGCGATCGACCTGGTGGCTGAGCACAAGGGCATCGCGGTGGACCTGGCCGCGATCGACCTGTCCGAACCGGCGGTGTATGAGATGTTGACCCGCGCCGACTCGGTCGGGGTGTTCCAGGTGGAGTCGCGCGCGCAGATGGCCACCTTGCCGCGGCTGCGCCCGCGGGTGTTCTACGACCTGGTGGTGGAGGTGGCGCTGATCCGGCCCGGGCCGATCCAGGGCGGTTCGGTGCACCCCTACATTCGCCGCCGCAACGGTGTCGACCCGGTGACCTACGAGCATCCGTGCATGGAGCGTGCGCTGCGGAAAACCTTGGGAATTCCGTTGTTTCAAGAGCAGCTGATGACACTGGCGGTGGACTGTGCCGGTTTCACCGCAGGGGAGGCCGACCAGTTGCGGCGCGCGATGGGATCCAAGCGGTCGCCGGAGCGGATGCGCCGGCTGCGGAGTCGGTTCTACGACGGCATGGCGCAGTGCCACGGCATCACCGGTGCGGTAGCCGACCGGATCTACGAGAAGCTGGAAGCCTTCGCCAACTACGGGTTTCCGGAGAGCCACGCGATGAGCTTCGCGTCGCTGGTGTTCTATTCGGCCTGGTTCAAGCTGCATCACCCGGCGGCGTTCTGCGCCGCACTGCTGCGGGCGCAACCGATGGGCTTCTATTCGCCGCAGTCGCTGGTCGCCGACGCCCGCCGGCACGGGGTCGTCGTGCACGGCGTGTGCGTCAACGCCAGCCTGGCGCACGCCACGCTGGAGCACGACGGCACCCGGGTCCGGCTCGGTCTGGCCGCCGTCCGCGGCATCGGCGTCGACCTCGCCGAGCGACTGGTAGCCGAACGCGAGTCTCACGGGCCGTTCAGTTCGATACTGGATCTGACTGCCCGGGTACAGCTTTCGGCGCCGCAGGCCGAGGCGTTGGCGACCGCCGGGGCGTTCGGCGGATTCGGCATGTCGCGCCGCGAGGCATTGTGGGTGGCCGGCTCGGCAGCGGGACAACGGCCGGACCGGCTGCCCGGGGTGGGAGTGTCCGGCTGTGATGGGCACACTCCCGAGCTGCCCGGGATGAGCGAGATCGAACTGTCGGCCGCCGACGTGTGGGCCACCGGGGTGTCGCCGGACAGCTTCCCGACCCAGTTCCTGCGCGCCGACCTCGACGCGGCCGGGGTCGTCCCGGCCGGACAGCTCACCGCCGTCCCGGACGGCACCCGGGTGCTGGTGGCCGGCGCGGTGACCCACCGGCAGCGGCCGTCGACCGCCCGCGGGGTGACGTTCGTCAACCTCGAGGACGAGACCGGGATGGTCAACGTGCTGTGTACGCCGGGGGTGTGGACGCGGCATCGCCGATTGGCGCAGACCGCAACGGCACTGCTGATCCGCGGACGGGTGCAGAACGCCAGCGGGGCGGTCACCGTGCTGGCCGAGCGGCTGGGCGCACTGGAGTTGGTGGTGGGGTCGCGCTCCCGGGACTTCCGCTGAGCCCGGGATATGCCCCGGACTCAATCTCCGGCCGATTAAACTCTGCGGCGATGGACGAGGTCGGTCGAATCACCGGAATCTGGCGCTACCCGGTGAAATCCATGGCAGGGCAGCGCGTCACCACCGCCGAGGTCGGCAAACTGGGCCTACACGCGGACCGGACGTGGGCCGTCCGCGACCTGGAGAAGAACGCGACCACCAGCGCCAAGCGGCTGCCGGGGCTGCTGTTGTGCACCGCACGTTATGCGCTGCCGCCACCGCCGGAAGCCGGTCCCGGCCACGCGCCGGAGGTGGTCATCGGATTCCCCGACGGCAGCGAGATATCCAGTTCCGATCCGGGAGTCCACGCCGCGCTCTCGTCGTACCTCGACAAAGACGTCGAACTGCGGCCGCTGCCACCGATCGAGGACCGTGACCAGTATCGCGGGACGATGGCGAACCCAGCCGATCTGCACCAGTACTTCGGGCTCGACGAGGACGAACCGCTCCCTGACCTGTCGATGTTCCCGGTCAAGAAGCTCGCGGAATTGAGCCGCTACATCACGCCGGTCGGCAGCTATGCCGACGCCTATCCGGTGCACGTGGTCACCGAGCAGACGCTGCGCACGATGGCCGCCCTGGCGCCGGGTTCCGACTTCGACGTTCGCCGCTTTCGTCCCACGATCCTGGTTGATGCGACCACCACGTCCACCACGTCCGGCCAGCCGGAGACCGACTGGTGCGCAGGCACGTTGCACGCGCCGCGGGCCGCCCTCAAACCGCTGCTGCCCACCGTCCGCTGCGTGATGCCATCCCACCGGCAATATGAGCTGCGCCGGGATCGACAGATCACCCGCACCCTGGTGGCGCACGCACACCACTGCCTCGGTGTCTACGCAACGGTCGCCCGAAATGGCCAACTCCGCGAGGGGGATCCGCTTGGTTTCGTCCCGTCGGATCGCTCGCTTATTGCCGCCACCGCCGGAGCGGGCGCCATGCGGGTCAAACGTCTGCTGATGAAGGCCGGCGCCACGGCGATATCGCGCGGTGCGAAACGCCGGCAGCATCAGCCGCGATCCGGTGAGCAGGCTGTCGAGAACAGCTAGCCTCGCTGCATGAACCTCAACTTGTCCGCAGACGAAGTCCTGACCACCACCCGTTCGGTCCGCAAGCGCCTCGACCTGGACAAGCCGGTTCCCCGCGAGGTGTTGATGGAGTGTCTCGAGATCGCCCTGCAGGCGCCCACCGGTTCCAACGCCCAGGGCTGGCAGTGGATGTTCGTCACCGACCCGGTCAAGAAGCAGGCGATCGCCGACATCTACCGCGCCAACGCCGAGCCCTACCTGGACCGGATGAGGCCCGACTACGGCGAGGGCGATGTGCGCGGCGAGCGAATGGAATTCGTCAGCGACTCGGCCAGATACCTGATGGAGCACATGCAGGACGTGCCGGTGATGCTGATCCCGTGCCTGGAGGGCCGGCCGGAGAAGGCCCCGCTGGGCATCAGCGCGTCGTTCTGGGCGTCGCTGTTCCCGGCCGCCTGGAGCTACTGCCTGGCGTTGCGCAACCGCGGGCTGGGTTCCTGCTGGACGACGCTGCACCTGCTCGAGGACGGCGAGCTGCAGACCGCCGAAGTGCTCGGCATCCCCTACGACGACTACAGCCAGGGCGGGCTGTTCCCGATCGCCTACACCAAGGGCACCGACTTCAAGCCGGCCAAGCGGCTGCCGGCCGAGCAGGTGGCGCACTTCGACAGCTGGTGACCCACGGCGATTGCAAGCGCCTCACACCCCGCCGGGGAAGCCGTGCTGGCGCCACGCCTCATAGGCCGCGACCGCGGCGGCATTGGACAGGTTCAGCGAGCGCCGGCCGGCCAGCATCGGGATACGCACCTGCCCGGTGATGTGCGGATCGGCCAGCGTCGCCGCGTCCAGCCCGTCGGGCTCCGGGCCGAACATCAGCACATCACCGGCCCGGTAACACACGTCTGCGAACGAGGTGTCGGCGTGCGAGGTGAAGGCGAACACCCGCGCCGGCATCAGCGCTGCCCAGGCATCCGGTAACGACGCGTGCACCGTGACCGCCGCCAGGTCGTGATAGTCCAGCCCGGCGCGGCGCAGTTTGGGCTCGGACAGATCGAAGCCCAGCGGCTCCACCAGATGCAGCTCCGCGCCGGTGGCCGCCACCATCCGGATCGCGTTGCCGGTATTGGGCGGGATGCGCGGTGAGTGGAACAACACTTTGAACACAACTGATGTTGGCACGTCAGCGTGGCAAACCGGATACCTGGGCGCGTCGGTCTGCAGGTCTAGCGACCGCTCACGAATATGGCCCGTAGTAGTCCCGGCACGGGGTGAAGACATTCACCCAGCCCTGCCCGCCGGGGCACCACCGCTGCACATCATGAGGCCGGTTGCGCTCCGGCAACAGCCGGCACTCGCTGACACCGGGCAGGATGCAGTCCTGGCCGTAGCCCGGTTCGGCCTGCGCCGGGGCCGTCAGCCCCAGCAGTCCCGCGCCGGCCGCAGCGACCACCGCCGGCACAATCCGAGTCAGCCGCGTCATGCTGCGATTGTCCATCGGCCCACCGACACGTCACCGGCCGTGCTGTTCGGGGGAGCGGAACGGCGCTTTCGCCCGGCGGCGTCGGCAGGACACGGAACCGTCTCGGGAGCTGCGCCTTTTCGGTAAAGGCTATGGTGATGGCACACGCAGACTGTCATACTCGTCGAATTGCCGACTGAAGTCGGCCCAGATCAAGGCGGGTCTCACACCGCTGTCGGTTCAGCGGGTGCGATGTGCCGGAAGCTCCGATGAATGAAGGCGCAAACGGTGAATTTCAGCCGAGCGGTCGGTGAACCGGCCGCCGAGCAGTGACGCTCTTCGACCACCCGGACGAGGTGGATCCCGCCCTCGACGGCCTGGCCGACCGTGAGAAAGAATCCGCTGCAGCGGCGGTGAAACGTCCGTCGCGGTGGTCGGTGCGCAACTGGCCGGTGCGATGGAAGGTGCTGGCGATCGCGCTGCTGCCGATGCTGCTGGCCGGTGTCTTCGGCGGGCTGCGTATCTCCGGTGCGCTGTCGGAGGCCAACCGGCTTCGGCTGGTCGCCGACCGCGCCGAGATGATCCCGGCCATCACCAATTACATGTCGGCGCTGGGCGACGCGCTGGTGGCGGCCTCCTCCGACGGCGACGCCGAGGGCGCCCGGAAGAACTTCGAGAACCGGATGTACGAGCTCCAGTCGCGGCTGTCGCATACCGACGTCGCGGCCGACGTTCGCTCCGGGGTGGGCACGCTCATCGAGCGGGGCGAGGGCCTGCTGGACGCGGTGTCGACCGCCGGTTTGGGGCTGCGCGAGGAGGTGACCGGCTACGCGCCGATCCTGCTGACCGCCGAGGACGCCATCAACGGCTCGGTTCGGCTCGACAGTGAACGGATCCGGGCGCAGACCGAGGGCCTGAGCCGCGCCGTCGGCGCCCGCGGTCAGATGATGATGCAGGAACTGCTGGTCAACCGGGGCGGTGAGGTTCCCGACGCGGAACTGCGCAGCTCGATGATGACGCTGGCCGGCACCGAGCCGTCCACGCTGTTCGGGATGACCGAGGTACTCGGAGTCGACTCCCCGGACGCCAAGGCCCTGCAGCAGCAGCTGGTGACCCGGATGGCGATCATGTCCGATCCGGAACAGGTGCTGCCCAACAACCCGGTGCTGCGGGACTCGATCCGCACCACCGACCAGATCGCCGCGCGGCTGATCGCCGAGAACACCGGGGCGGTGACCAGGGCGGTGGAAGACCGCGCCGCCGACCGCCGCGCCGCCGCCATCCGTGACATCGCACTGGTGCTGGCCGCGACCATCGCCACGCTGCTGGCGGTGTGGCTGGTGGCGCGCTCGCTGGTGCGGCCGCTGCGCACGCTGCGAAACAGCGCACTGCAGGTCGCCCACTCCGATCTCGAACACGAGATCGCCCGGGTGCGTGCCGGTGACGAACGCGAACCCGCGCCGTTGCCGGTCTACACCACCGAGGAAGTCGGTCAGGTCGCCCACGCCGTCGACGAGTTGCACGCGCAGGCGCTGCTGTTGGCCGGCGACGAGGCCCGGCTGCGCCGGCTGGTCAACGAGATGTTCGAGACGATGTCGCGGCGCAACCGGTCCCTGGTCGACCAGCAGCTGGCGCTCATCGACCGGTTGGAACGCAACGAGGATGACCCGGACCGGCTGGAGAGCCTGTTCCAGCTGGACCACCTCGCCGCGCGGATGCGACGCAACGGCGCGAACCTGTTGGTGCTGGCGGGGGCGCGGGTGCCGCACGAGCGGGGACAGGCGACCCCGCTGGCGACGCTGATCAGTGCCGCCGCCTCGGAGGTGGAGGGCTATCAGCGGGTGCAGACCGTGTTGGTGCCCGACGTCACGGTGATCGGCGCCGCGGCGGCCGACTGTGTACACCTGCTCGCGGAGTTGATCGACAATGCGCTGCGCTACTCGGCGCCCACCGAGCCGGTGCGGGTGGTCGCCGGGCTCGATAACGACGGCGGAGTGGTGGTCGAGGTCGTCGACGTCGGTTTGGGCATGACCGACTCCGATCTGCGGATGGCCAACATGCGGCTGGCCTCCGGCGGTGAGTTCAGCCCGGAGAACGCCCGCCACATGGGTCTGTTCGTGATCTCCCGGCTGGCCCACCGGCACGGGATCGAGGTCCGGTTGTTCCCGGCGTCGCAGGGGTCGCGCGGTATCACCGCCGAGGTGTACCTGCCGCCGCACCTGCTGAGCTACCGGGAGATCGAGGAGCCGGCCCCGCCGTCGTACCACGCCGGCCCGAGCCACCCCGAGGCATACCAGGACTACCAGCCTGACGAGCACTACCAGCCTGAGACGTATGAGCCCGCCGGGGCGCATGAGCGGTACGAGACGCACGAGCCCTACGAGGACTCGCCGGAGCCCGGTCCGGTCGTCTCGCTGCTGCCGCGACGGACCCCAGGGTCCAGTGGCATCACCGGGATGCCCGCCGGGTCGCCGGTGCGGCCACCGGCCGACCACGAGGCCGGCCGGGGGCGCCGCGAACTGCCGCAACCCTGGTGGGAGGCCGACGAGCAGGCCGCCCAGCAGGCCGCAGACCAACGTCGGGAACCGGCCGAGGACGATTTCGTCGAACCCGAGCCGGTGATCGAAAAGTCTTCTCCGGCAGACACTTCGGCATACTTCGGGGCGCGGGCCCGGTTCCGCCGCGCCACCGAGGACACCGGCAGCGACACCGACACGATCTATCAGCGGATGCTTTCCGAGTCGCCGGGCAGCGATCCCAACGAGCCGGGTCTGCGCGCCGACCTGGACTGGCAGTCGGTGTGGGACCGCGGCTGGTCGGTGGCCGCCGAGGTGGAGAACATGCCGGTCACCGCCCACACCGAACACGGCCTGCCGGTGCGCGAACCCGGCGCCCGGCTGGTGCCCGGCTCGGCCGAAGCCGAACCGCCGCCGGCGGGTTCGGGCCCTCCGGCGCAGCGGCTGGACGACACCGGCGAACCGGTAGCATCCAACGGCGGGCCGGCCCACGAGGCGCCGGCACGGGATCCCGCGGCGATCCGCTCCTCGATCAGCAGCCACTTCGGCGGGGTGCGCGCCGCGAGATCGCACGCCCGGGAAAACGACTTCGGAAACGACTTCGACACCGACCAGGGACAGAACCAGCAATGACTTTTCCCACCGACCACAGTGACCAGCGGCGCGCTCCCGAAGGCTCGCTGGACTGGCTGGTGACCAACTTCGCCCGCGAAGTTCCGGGGGTGTCGCACGCGGTGTTGGTGTCGGTCGACGGACTGACGGTCGCGGCCAGCGAGCACCTGCCCAAGGAGCGCGCCGACCAGCTGGCCGCCGTGGCGTCTGGACTGGCCAGCCTGGCCTCCGGGGCGGCGCAGTTGTTCGAGGGCGGCCGGGTGCTGCAGTCGGTGGTGGAGATGGAGCACGGTTACCTGCTGCTGATGCGGGTCGGCGACGGCTCGCACCTGGCGACACTGGCGAGCGCCTCCTGCGACATCGGCCAGGTCGGCTACGAGATGGCGGTCCTGGTGGAACGGGTCGGCGCGGTGGTGCAGTCGGCGCGCCGGTCCGCGGCGCCGTCGCCGGGCGGCCGGTCGTGAAGGTCCGGTGATGGACCTACCCGGCTTGCCGGAGGTCCGCCAGGCCCCGGAAACCGAGGCCAGCCTGGTGCGCCCGTACACGCTGACCGCGGGCCGCACCCACACCGAGGTCAACCTGCCGCTGGAGGCCCCGGTGCAGACGGTGCGCCGGGCGCAACCCGGCCAGTGGCCGGCCGGTGATCCGCGCGGCCGTATCGTCGAACTGTGTCAGACCGGCCCGTCGGTTGCTGAGATCGCTGCTCGGCTGGACCTACCGGTGGGTGTGGCACGCGTTCTGGTGGGGGATCTGGTCACGTCGGGACACCTTCGGGTGCGTCGCACGCTGAGCGAGGCGTCCACCCGGGAAGAACGACGGGAACTGATAGGAAGGACGCTTCGTGGCCTACGAGCGCTCGGCTAGTCCGATCCGCCCAAGGGAGTCAGCATCGACGAAGATCGTCATCGCCGGGGGGTTCGGGGTCGGCAAGACCACATTCGTCGGCACGGTCTCGGAGATCATGCCGCTGCGCACCGAGGCGTTGGTCACCGACGCCTCGGCGGCCGTCGACACGCTCGACGCCACCCCGGAGAAGCGGACCACCACGGTGGCGATGGACTTCGGCCGCATCACCTTGGCCGACGACCTGGTGCTGTACCTGTTCGGCACGCCGGGGCAGCGCCGGTTCTGGTTCATGTGGGACGACCTGGTTCGCGGCGCCATCGGCGCAATCATCCTGGCCGACTGCCGGCGGTTGCAGGACAGCTTCGCCGCCGTCGACTTCTTCGAGCACCGCAACCTGCCCTTCCTGATCGCGGTCAACGAGTTCGACGGCGCCCCGCGCTATCCGGTCGCCGCGGTGCGCAAAGCACTGGCGTTGCCCGATCACATCCCGGTGATCACCGTCGATGCGCGCGACCAACGGTCTGCCCGCGACGCGCTCATCGCGATCAGCGAATACGCGCTGTCGGCGCTGGCGCCCGCGCAGGGCTGATTCGCCGCACAGTTACCGCCGCCGCCGTCGTCGTCGCACACTCAACGCCGCCGCCGCACACTCAAATCGCAGCTCGGCTGACCTGTGGATGACCGAAAGTCTCGGCGGCCCGCGCACGTGATGCTGGTGAACCGTGGCAGAACCATTCATCGGGAGCGAGGCACTGGCCCGCGGCGAACTCAATCGCCACGCGTTGCGGATCAACTATTCGGCGGCGTACCCCGATGTCTACGCTCCGGCTCAGGTGCCGCTGCTGCTCGCCCAGCGCACTATGGCGGCGTGGCTGTGGTCCGGCCGATCCGGCGTCGTCGCCGGCGCGGCGGCCGCTGCTCTGCATGGCAGCAAGTGGATTGACGACGACGTGCCGGTAGAGCTGGTGTATGCCAACCCGCGGGCACCGGCGGGGGTGATCGCGCGGCGGGAGACCCTGTTCGATGACGAGGTGCAGATCCTTGCCGGCCGCGATGATCGAATGCTGGTCACGACCGCCGTGCGCACTGCCTTCGACATGGGGCGACGCGGCCAGCTGCCAGAGGCGGTCGCCAGGGTCGATGCGCTGACTCGGGCCACCGGGCTTTCGCTCGGTGACGTTGTCGAATTGGCCCGACGGCATCCCCACATGCGCGGGCTGAGACAGCTAGAACGCGCGTTGCGCCTGGTCGATCCCGGTGCCGAGTCGCCTCGCGAGACCTTCTTGCGGCTGCTGCTCACCGATGCAGGGCTGCCCCCGACGCAGACCCAAATCCCGGTGCCGACCGCCGATGTCACCTACTACCTGGATATGGGCTGGCCGGACGTCATGGTGGCGGCGGAGTACGACGGCGAGCAGCACCTGGTCAACTCCTGGCAGTGGCGCAAGGACATCATCCGGCTGGAGACACTGGCCCGGATGGGCTGGATTGTCATCCGGGTGATCGCCGCGGACCGCACGCCCGAGATCGTCCGGCGAGTGCGCGTGGCGCTGAAGTCCCGCGACTATCGGCCAGCGTTCATTGTGCGTTGACGGCGTTGAGTGTGCGGACACGGGGACACGGGGACACGGGGACACGGGGGACACGCGGACACGCTCAGCGTTTGAGCCGGATCTTCCACCACACCACCAGGGCGTAGCAGACCGACAGCACGGCCAGCATCCCCATATCGAGCAGCCAGATGCCCCGGGTGTGGTCCCACAGCCGGTCTTTGGGGATCTGCGGGGCGTCCATCAAGGTGTTGAAGTCCACGGTCGACCCGCCGGCCGCGTACCCCCAGCGCGCCGGCGTCAGCCAGGACAGCTGGTCGAGGCCGGCTCGGCCGCCGACCGGGATCATGCCGCTCGAGAGCACCAGCTGCGACATGATCGACACCACCAGCATCGGCATGATCTGCTCGTTGGACTGGGCGAACGCCGACAGCGCCAGGCCGAGGATCGCCGAGGCCACACAGGTGCCGGCCACCCCGAGGAACAGCTCGAAGTTCACGCTGCCGAACAGCACCGCGTCGCGCGCCGGGCCGCCCTTGCCCAGCACCACGATGGTGGTGGCGATCGCGGCCTGGACGGTGGCGAACACGCAGAACACCGCGATCTTGGCGAGCAGGTAGGCGACCGTCGACAGTCCGACGGCCTGCTCTCTTCGGAAGATCGGGCGTTCGCCGATCAGGTCGCGGATGGTCAGTGCGGTGCCCATGAACACGGCGCCGATATTGAGCAGCACCATGATGTATCGCGGTTCGGTGGGGGCGTCAGGCCCGGGTATGCCCAGCCCGTGGTCGCCCTCCACGGTCAACGACAAGATCCCGACGATGAACGGCAGCAACGCCAAAAATATCGAGTAGCCGCGATCGGAGACGATCAGCCGGACCTGCCGGCGCGCGATCGTCGACAGTTGTTTGAGCAGACTGGTGGCCGCCGGTTTACCGAGGTCGGCGGGGGGTGTCTCGGCCAGCGCCACCGAGGACCGCCGGCCCCCTTCGCGCTCCAGAAAGCGCCGGTTGGCTTCGTCGGGGTCGGCGCCCACGTTGGCGAAGATGTCGGCCCAGTTGCGGGTTCCCAGGGCGGTCTCCACCTGGTCGGGCGGGCCGATGAATGCCGTCTTGCCGCCGGGAGCCAGCAGCAGGATCTGGTCGCAGACATCGAGGTAGGCCACCGAGTGGGTGACCACCAGCACCACGCGTCCGGCGTCGGCGAGACCGCGCAGCATCAGCATGACCTGACGGTCCAGTGCCGGGTCCAGGCCCGACGTCGGTTCGTCGAGCAGCAGCAGCGACGGCCCGGTCAGCAGCTCCAGCGCCACCGAGGCGCGTTTGCGCTGGCCGCCGGAGAGCTTGTCCACCCGGGTGTCGGCGTGCTTGGTCATCTCGAGTTCCTCGAGTACCTCCGCGACGGCCTGATCGCGATCGGCCTGGCTGCTGTCGGGCGGCAGCCGTAGCTCGGCGGCGTAGCCCAGCGCCTGGTTCACCGTCAGCTGGCGGTGCACCACGTCGTCCTGCGGGACCATCCCGACCCGGCTGCGCAGCGAGGCGTAGTCGGCGTGGATGTTGTGGCCCTCGAACAGCACGGAGCCGGAGCTGGGCCGGGTGTAGCCGGCGATCAGCCGGGCCAGCGTGGTCTTGCCGGCGCCGGAGCCGCCGATGATCGCGGTCAACGTGCCCGGACGGGCGGTCAGCGAGATGTTGTTGAGCAGCCGCTTGCCGCCCTCGACGTCGAAGCAGACGTCCCGGACTTCAAGCCCGCCACTGCCCGTCGCGGTCTCGGTGCGGCGTACCAGGCTGCCGCCGTGGAATTCCAGGTCGACGTTGCCGATTGTGACCAGGTCGCCCTCGGTGAGGATCGCCGAGCCGATCCGGACACCGTTGACGAACGTGCCGTTGATGCTTCGGCTGTCGCGGATTTCGGTGCCCAGCGGGGTCGGGATCAGCATGGCGTGGTGCCGGGAGGCAAGCACATCGGAGATGACAATGTCGTTGTCGGTGGCGCGCCCGATGGTCAACGCACCGGCGGGCGCATCCGGCGGCGAGGCGGATCCTGGCCGCAGGATGTCGATCATCCGGGTGGCGAGATTGCCGACCTCCGGTGGTTTGGCCGCCACCGGGGCCATCCGGGTGGCCGGTTGTCGCGGCGGCAACGGCTCGGCGGGCGCGGATGGCGCGAAACTCTGACGCAGGGCCGCGTCGCCGGACGGTCCCGCCGGGTATGCCGGTTGCCGGTGGGGCAGCGGCGGGGGCTGATACGGCGGCGGGCCGGGCCGCAGCGGCTGCTGGATGCCGGGGTGTCCAGCAGAGCGCGGATC
>NZ_QMEX01000105.1 GCF_003284925.1 Mycolicibacter senuensis | reverse complement strand
CTTGTCTCTCCTTGTCTTGAAGTTCGTTGATCGGTTGGTTGACGTCGTTGTCTTAGGTCGCCGGCATGCCCGTCACCCCTGCTCGTTCAATCCGCTCAGCCGGCCGAAGCCGCGTTGGCCGCCTCGGTGGCTGCATAGGAGGTGGCGCTGTTGTTGAGCGTGGCGACGAACATCTCGTGGATCGCCGCGGCCTGAGCGCTCACCTGCTGGTACATCGTCGCGTGGGCGGCGAACTGCGCAGCGGTCAACGCCGAGACCTCGTCGGCGGCGGCCGGAACCACACCGGTGGTCGGAGCCGCAGCAGCGGCGTTCTGCGCGTTGAGCGCTGCTCCGATACCGCTGAGGTTCCCCGCAGCGGCGGCGAGCGCCTCCGGTTGCGTGTTCACGAACGACATTGACGTCCCTCCTCGGATCGCTGTCAGCAATCTTTCCGCCCCAAAGCCTAAGCGCTCGGAAAGGCCGAAACGGCCGATTATGCCTACTGTTCACCTGCCGACAGCAACTGTTCATCTGGTGACGCCCGCGAGGCGTGGCGCGGCCCACAAAACAGGGGCGACCTGCCGAAACACGAGACTGTAATTCACCTGCGGGGTGGGTGTGCGGGCGTTTCGCCGGAGTGGCTGCAACGAGGCGCGCCGTTTAAATCTGGCCGCGGCGAATTGCCGGCGACGCCGCTGTAAGTTCCGCCGCCAGCAACCGCCGCGGCGCCGTTACTCGACGCCACGGCGGTTGTCGCGACGGGGCGGCTCAGCGCACCGGCGCAGCGGTACGTTCCTGGGTCGGTGCCCGCCGCAGCTCCGTGGCGGCGACCTGCACGAACACCCCGGTGTCCTCGGCCATCAGCAGGCCACGTCCGCGGGGCAGCGGACCGCCCTTCATCTTGCCGCGGATGAAGCCCTCGTCGGGGTCGGCGTCCATCACCAGCAGCGGCGCATTGGCCTGGTGGAGCGCCCGCAGCAGCGGATCGCTGCCCGCCGACGACCAGCCGCCGAAGCTGCGGGTGGCGATGACGTGCAGGCCGACGTCGGCCGCGCGGGTCACCCAGGGCGCGGCCTTCTGGAACGGCGAGTCGAAGCCCGGCGGGAACTGCTGGATGTCGTCGATGATCAAGAAGATGTCCGGCCCGCTCCACCAGGTACGCGACAGCAGTTCCTCGGCCGACAGACCCGGCGGTGGCTCACGGTTGGCCAACGTGGCGGCCAGCTCGTTGACGAGTGCCACCGCCCCGTCCATGTTGTAGGCGAACTTCTCCACGTAGTCCGAGCCCAGGGTGGTCAACAGCTGCCGGCGGGGGTCGATCAGCCACACCTGCGCCGACCGCTGCGTGGTGGGCGGCGCGGTGCTGGAGCCGGGCGCGTACAGCCGCTCGATCTCACTCATGATGGTGGCCAGCGTGGTGGTCTTGCCGGACTCGCGGCGCCCGGTCACCATCAGGTGCCCGTTCTCGGCGAAGTTCAGATAGACCGGCTGCAGGTCGAGTTCGGAGATGGCCCACGCGATGCCGCCGGCCCCCACGCCCTCGCGCTGGTCGTTGACCGCGACGGCCCGCACCTCGTCCAGCCCGAACCGCGCCGGCAGCCGCCGCACCGGGCGCACCCGGCCCACCGCCACCTGACTGACCGCGGCACCCACGCTGTCGGACTCGAACACCTCATCGTCGGTGTCGGCCATCGCGGGCCGGGCGATCAACGTGTGCAGACCGGACTGGGGATCGCTGTCCAGGCGCACGTAGTTGACCGCGACCATGCCCCGGCCCGGTTTGACCGGGACGTCCTTGGCGAACCGGGAACGCACCAACTTGGCGTCCTCCACCGCGGCCAGCCGCAGCTCGACCCGGGATCCGAAGCCACTTCGGACCGGGGGCCGCAACTCCGACTCGCGGTCGGCGGTCACGACCACGTGCACGCCGAACGAGGGGCCCTGGTTGATGATCTGGTTGATCTGTTCGACGAGCACCTCGTTGTCCTCGGACAGCGCACGGTAGTTGTCGACCACCAGGTAGACGTCGCCGAAACCGTCGTTGGGCACGCTTCCGGGGGCGCCGTCGAACTTGCGGCGCCGGAAGACCTCCATCGAGGCCACATCGTTCTCGAGGAAGCTGCGCTTGCGGGTGCGCACCAGCGCCAGCAGTTCGGCCACCGTACGACGGACCCCGTCGGGGTCGGTCGGCCCGCAGACACTGCCCACGTGCGGCAGGCTGGCGACCGTGGTCAGCGAGGTGCCGCTGTAGGCCAGGCAGTAGAACTGGACCTGTTCGGGGGTGTGAGTCAGCGCCGCCGCAGAGATCAGCGTCTGCAGCGCGATCGTCTTGCCCGCACCGCCGGCCCCCAGGATCAGCACGTTGGCGCCGGGCCCGGAGGTGTCCACCGTCCACGGTGGCTGGTCGTGCTTGTAGGGCCGGTCGATGAGACCGATCGGGAACACCAGGTCGCGCCGGGTGCCGTAGTTCTCCTGCCACGGGTGGCCCAGGTAGCGGTTCACCAGCTCATCGATGGCCACCGGTTCGTCCAACGGCGGCTGCCACAACCGATACGGCTCGAAGTCGATCTGGCGCAGCTGATCGATGATCACCGTGCCCACCTTGGGAATCCGGATCCAGTCCTCTTCCTCGGCCGGGGGCTCCTCGGCGGGGGTGGCGGTGATGGCCGGCATCTCGTCGGCCGCTTCGATCTCGGTGCCGCTGACGCTCACCTCCAGCGGGGTGAACGCGGTGGTGAACAGCTGCGGCCGGATGTAGTCGATGGAGTGCACCTGCGGCAACTGTTCGTCGTCGAGCATGCCGCCACGCTGATAGTCGCGCCACAGGAACTCGGCCTGGAAGCGGATGACCTCTTCGCCGCTCTTGCGGAAATAGCCGAGGCCGGCCTTGGCGGGCAGGTTCACCGCGTTCGGCACGCCGGCGGCCTGTGCCGCACCGGCCGTCTGCGCCTTGAGCACCAGCCGGTAGCCCATGTTCTCCATCAGCTTCTCGGCGCGGCTCTCGATGGTCTGCGACGCCATCATCAGGTGCACCCAGTAGGCGCGGCCCTGCCGGCCGATCGAGTCCAGCACCTCCACCGCAGTCGGCATGATGCGGAACCACTCGTAGAACTCGTCGATCACCACGACGAGCATCGGCAGCGGCGGCAGACTGTGGTCCCCACGCGCGGCCATCCGGGACCGGATCTCGTTGTACTCCTTGGCGCCGTCAACGCCCGCGCTGTCACACATCGACTTGCGGCGGGCGATCTCGCCCCACATGGCTTCCAGGAAGCGCTCCATCAGCGCCTGGTCGTCTTCCAGGTCGGTGATGATCCGCGACACGTGCGGCACCCCGGAGAACGGCTTGACCGCCGAACCACCCTTGAGGTCGGCAAGCACGAATTGCAGCTCGTCGGGCGAATGGCCCAACAGCAGCGACTCGATCACGGTGCGCACCAGCGTCGACTTACCCGAGCCGGTGGTTCCCGACATGACGCCGTGCGGGCCGTCGCCGCCCTCGTCCAGTGACTTCATGTCGAGGAACAGCAGCTCGCCGTTATCGGAGCGGTTGCCGAACGGGACGCGCAGCCGAGCCCGGCTGCCCTCGTTCTGCCGGCTCGTCCACAACTGGTTGAAGTCGATGCGTCCGGCATCCTCGATGCCGTAGTAGGAAAGGATGTCGCGAGCCCCGATGTGGTGCGTCACGCGCTGGCCGATCTCTTCGTAGGCCTCGGCGAGCCGCCAGTGCGCCATCCGCTGCGCGAACTGCTCGGCGTCGGTCAGGCTGAGCTGATCGGCCAGGGCGAAGAACCACTCGTTGTCGTCGATGACCATCCAGGTGTCGCGGTCGCGCGGCAGGGCGTTGATGATGCCCTTGTCGTCGAAGCGCAGTACCCGCTGTGACACCCCGCGCCACTCCGGGGCGCCGGTCAGGTCGAAGAATGTGACCCCGTCGATGCCCTCGGTGGTGTTGACGTACTCCCACTGCGGATCGACGCCGTCGACGACGATCAGGTGGTGCGGCGTCGGCGTCTCCGCCGACGAGCTGGCGTGGCGCGGCATGAAGGAGCCGCGCCCGGAGAACAGGTCGCCGTGTTCGGCGGCGAAGTCGCGCACCGAGCCGTACACCATGCGAGCGTTACCGGCGGCGTCCTGCCGGCGGGGGTCGCCGAAGTGCGGCAGCCATTTCACCCAATCCCACTGCTCCACATCGGAAGTGACGACGACCATCCGCAGGTGGTCGGGCCCGTGGGAAAAGGCGAACTGGCAGATGATGGCACGCATCAGCCCGAGCACGTGCTCGCGGTCGCCGACCAGTGAATACCACGGCTCGACCAACAGCGAGACCATCTTCGGCAGGTTGTAGACCACGCTTTGGTAGCGCCCGAACTCCTGCAGCGCCTTGCCGGTCACCGGTTCCAGCTCGATGTCGGTCGGCATGTTCTGCGGCTCACCCCAGGTGACCTCCGGCCGCGTCATGCCCACCCCGACCCGGGCCAGCCCGAAGTTGAGGTCCTTGCCGTTGGGTTGACGCTCCCACATCCGCGACGACCCGACCGCCGCGGACAGCGTGGACGGCGCCGGGTGGTACCACCGGTAGTTGGCGTCCATGCTGTCTGCGGACTCCGCGGCCGACTCGCGCAGCCGGTCCAGCATGAGCATGAACTGGGCGCGCATCGCGTCGAGCTTGGGGCGGCTCAGTTGCTGGGCGCCACCGCCGAAGCGGCCGCCGAACATCATCATCGCGATGCCGCCGATCATGAAGATCGGGAAGATGGCGCCGGCGCCCAGGAACATCCGGGAGCCGTTGGCCACGGTCATCGAGACCATGCCGACCAGCAGGCCGACGACCAACACCCCGACCACCACCAGCCACCACGGCTTGCCTTCCGGCGGCGGCACGCTCAGCGGCGTGGGCAAGACGATGTTCTCCGGCTTGACCACTGGGGCGCGTTCCGGCGTCGGCCGGGCGAATCCACGTTTCACTTGGGCACCGCCAATTCTGCAGGGCTCATATCGGTCGGCAGGGTGTCATGACGTACCAAGGCGTCCTCGCGGGACAGCGTCGGGCCGTGTGCCAGCAGCCGCAATGCCACCGACGGCGCCAGGGCCGGCTCGCTGACCAGCCCCAGCGCCTTGCGCTCATCGTCGCCGGGCACCCCGAAGCGCACCCCCGACGCGGACAGCCACCACAGCGATTCCCGCGTGGAGGCGTCCGGATCGTTGCCGGTCACCGCGACGAAGTTGCCGTAGCCCGGACCGAAGTAGACCCGGTCGGCCTGCGGCATGTTGTTGTTATTGGTCTTCACCAGTGATACCACCCGGTTGAGTTGCTTCTGCGGCACGGGAATCGTGGGGCCGGACACCACCTGGACCCGGGCCCGGCTGTCACCGTTGGACCGCTCCCACCACCAACAGGTGGACGGGTTCTCCTTCATGTCGACGACCTTGAGCGGTCCTTCGGGGTAGGCCGACAGGTCCAGCCCGGTGACCACGGGCATCTTCGCCAGCTCCGGCGGCGCCACCACCACCGGTGCGCCGCCGGCGGTCGCCCCGGCGTTCTGCAGGATGCGTGCCACCACCGGCGACACCGTCTGCACGCCGTTCATCAGCACCACCGAATATTGCTGCGGCCCAGCCAATTGCGGAGTGGTGAAGACGGTTCCAACCGGCCCGGGGGCGTTGGGGAAGGCCGGCGGACGGCCGGCCTCCGGGACGAACGGCACCGCCAGCTCCGGGCCGACCGGCAACGCGTCGAAAAGCGCCTGGCTCATCGGCCGTGCATGCTCGACCTGTTCGGGGGTGAGGCCCAGCGGCAACAGCACCGCCCGGTCGGCGGCATCGATACGCGACCTCCGGCCCTGCCGAACCACCCACGACTCATCGTTGTAGCGCAGCACGACGGCGTCCGGGCCGTCGAGCACCCGGCGGCGGGAGTTGAGGTCCGGGCTGCCGTCGATGACCGTCACCGTGACCGGCGACGGCGCTCCGACCCCCTGCACGTTGGCCACGGTGTCGCAGATCAACCACGACGACGACGACGGTGAGGTCGGCAAAATGTCCGAAGGCGCGCCCGGGATACCGACCAGCGGGCCGTGCGGCTGCTCGGCGATCTGCGCCGAGCGCACTTTGTGCGGATTGTCGGCGCGGCCCGCGATCAGCCGGGCCGATGCCAAATTCAGTGCCGGATATAAGGTGTCGCCGACCCGCACATACAGCGCCCCGGAGTCGCGGTCGGCGATGATCGGCGATTCATTCAGCTGACCCGATGGGCTCAGAAACGACCACAGCAGCGCACCCAGACAGATGACCGAGGCCGCCGATACCGAGGCGACCACCGCCAGCGCCTGGCGCCGGCCGGGTTCGACTTCCATCCGCACCTGCCAGCGGGTCAACGCCATCGCGGTCCGCCGCGCCAGGAATTGGTACCCGGTCATCTGGGTGCGTGTCGACAGCCCCAGGCCGTAACCGGGCCCCCGCTGTTCGTCAGCCACGGTGCGCCCCAGCCCCCGCCGGCCGGACTGGCCGGCGACGAAGCCGTTCCGGTGCCATATAGGTCGTCATTTACCCCTGCCTGATCACAAGTTTCTCCACTGCGCATGCTAGCCGTGTTGCGCAGCGACCGCCGTCCGCGCAGATTGCAATCCGGCGGCGATGGCGAATCCAGGTCCGCGATTCTGACTCGAATTATGAGGGCGTCAGGTGAACGGTCAGTTACGTGCGAGATACACCTGAGCGCAACGGCGCGCCGCTTGGCGGGATCCGGATCCCCGTCCGGAAAAAATCGTGCCGATCGAAAGCCGCCGGTCGGCGAATCCGGGCCGGTGACCGACTCGCGGACCAAAACCGCATCCGCGGCCGCGGCACCCGCTGCGCAGGACGAATCTGCAGGTCAGAGGTTGCTGCTAAGAACCTGTGCATTTGGTGTCAGAGCGGCGGCCCGCGGCCCCGACGGCTGTACTGTCGCGAGCGTGACGACGTTCGACGGACAGGGCGCTGAAGGCCAGCTCGACCCTCGGGGGCCGGCCACTTCACCAGCGACGCAAGAGACCACTCACCGTGTGAACTACTCCACCGACGTCGTGGACGTCGAGTTGGAACTGGAGCAGGGCTACCGCACCGAGATTCACAAGAATCACGACGACACCGTCGACGTCGAGACATACGGGGGTGGTTTCGACCTGTCCCGGCGGGCGATCGCCCCGCACCTGCGGATCGGCCGTGACAGGTGGCTGAACCTGTTGTGGCTGATTCCGATCGGGTTCGTCGGGCTGGTCGCGGCGATCGCGGCCGGCAAGGGTATCCGCAACATCCCCGGTGTGGAGGAGTTCATCGCCGAATACCCCGGCAGCATGCCGTCCACGAAGGTCGAAAGCGGGCTGCCCGCGTGGCTGGGCTGGTCGCATTTTTTCAACCTGTTCATGATGATGTTCATCATCCGATCCGGAATCCAAATTCTCTGCGATCACCCGCGGCTGTACTTCAGCCGCAACTCGACGCCCGGTAAAGACGAATGGTTGCGGGTGGGCCCCCCGGTCCCGGACGACCCGTACTGGACGGCCAACGCCGATACCGTCGCGCTGCCGCGGCACTTCGGGCTGCCGGGCTTCCGGCATTCGATCGGGCTGGCCCGCTGGTGGCACCTGGGCCTGGACGTGCTGTGGCTGCTCAACGGTGCGGTGTTCTACGTCCTGCTGTTCAGCACCGACCAATGGCGCCGGATCATCCCCACCAGCTGGGACGTCTTCCCGCACGCCGCCTCGGTGATGATCCAGTACATGTCGTTGAACTGGCCCGACGACCACACCTGGACCAATTACAACGCGCTGCAGTTGATCTCCTACTTCGTCACGGTGTTCATCGCCGCACCGGCCGCGGTGATCACCGGCCTGGGTATGTCGCCGGCGCTGTCCCAGCGCCTCGGGCTGATCAGCAAGCACCTGCGGCTCAACATCCAGGTGGCACGCTCACTGCACTTCCTGGTGCTGGTCTACTTCCTGATGTTCATCCTGGTCCACGTCACGATGGTGTTCGCCACCGACGCGTTCGACAATCTCAACCACATGTTCGCCGCGCGCGGATGTGTCGAAGGCGCCGAGCCGGGCTGCCACAGCGCCACGGGCTTCTATGTCTTCTGCGCGGCCGCCGCGGTGTGCATCGTCGCCTGGTTAGCCGCGACCCCGCTCACGATCAAATACCCGCGGGTGGTGCAGAAGGTGGGGTTCGCCCTGATCGGGCCCTTCCAGCGTTCGCTGGAGAAGCTCAACCCCGAGCCCGGCACCTTCACCGAGGACGACATCTCACCGTTCCATTGGCGCAACGGCCGGCTGCCCGAGACCGTCGAGTACAAGGAACACGAGGCCAGCGACTTCAAGGACTGGCGGCTCAAGGTGTACGGGCTGGTCGAGAACCCGATGGAATTCAGCCTGGAAGACCTCAAGGCGCTGCCCTACCACGACCAGATCACCCAGCACTTCTGCGTGCAGGCCTGGTCCGGGGTGGCCAAGTGGGGTGGCGTGCAGATGTCGACGATCATGGAGATCGTCAAGCCACTACCCGAGGCGAAATGGGTGGTGTTCTACTCGATGGGCCTGGGCGCCACCGGCGGGATCTACTACAACGCGCACCCGGTGGACCAGATGTGGCATCACATGTCGATGCTCGCCTACAACATGAACGACGAGCCGCTGCCGTACATGCACGGTCGCCCGCTGCGGCTACGCAACGAGTTGCAGCACGGCTACAAGCTGGTCAAGTGGATCAAGGGCATCGAGTTCGTGGCGTCCTACAAAGAGATCGGCAGCGGTCACGGCGGCTACAGCGAAGACCACAAGTTCTTCGGTCGCCACCAGACGATCTGACGTTCCCCAGCGCACGGAAGGGGCCGGCCCGTCGGGGTGCGGCCCCTTCCGTGCGTTCGACGCCGGTTCGCCGACGCCTTCAGGGACCCGGCATCGAATCCCCATCCGGCTCGCAGCCCCGCCGACTAATATTCCGCACCGTAATCCTTTTTATTGATGGGATCGGGCGAGGAATCGGGTCATGGCAGACATTGACGAGAACCACCGTCGCACGGCACTGGTGAGCCACCGCGACGAGCTCACACCGGCACACCATGTCGTCGACCACGAGACCTGGGCGGGCGGCCTGGGCGAGAAGATGGCCACCGCTCCGCGGCTGCGCGTCGGCAGAAACCGATGGTTCAACCTATTGTGGTTGCTCCCAATTGGTTTCGCGGCACTGGTTATCGCTGTCGCGGTAGCGAGGTATCTGGTGGGCTTCCCGGCGGTCGCCGCCTTCGTCCACCGGTACCCGGGTACCGTCGCGACCGGCGGAACCGCCGGAATACCCGCCTGGGCCGGCTGGCAGCACTTCTTCAATCTTTTCCTGATGACGTTCATCGTCCGGTCAGGCATCCAGATCCTGGCCGACCATCCGCGGTTGTACTTCAGCCGCAACGCCACCCCGGACACCGACGAGTGGTTCCGCATCGCCGGGCCGGTCCCGAAGGACCCAATGTGGACCGCCAAACAGGACTCGGTGGGCCTGCCCGACCAACTCGGCCTGCCCGGGATCCGGCACGCCATCGGGCTGGCCCGCTGGTGGCATCTCGGTGCGGACGTGTTGTGGCTGGCCAACGGTGCGGTGTTCTACGTGCTGCTGTTCACCACCGGGCATTGGCGTCACCTCGTGCCGACCAGTTGGGCCGTCTTCCCCAACGCCTTGTCGGTGGGCATGCAGTACCTGTCGCTGGACTGGCCCGACGACAACGGCTGGGTGGCCTACAACGGCCTGCAGCAGCTCGCGTACTTCACCACCGTGTTCATCGCCGCCCCGGCAGCGGTGATCACCGGGATCGGGATGAGCCCGGCGGTGTCCATGCGGCTGACCCGCATCAGCAAGCGGCTGAGCATACAGCTGGCCCGTTCGCTGCATTTCTTGGTGATGGCCTACTTCCTGGTGTTCATCCTGGTGCACGTGACGTTGGTGTTCGCCACCGACGCGGTGCGCAACTTCAATCACATGTTCGCCGCTCGGGACGGTTCCGGTCTCGCCGGCTTCTGGGTCTTCGCCGCGGCGATGGCGGTGACCGCCCTCGCCTGGGTGTGGGCGACCCCGTTCACCTACCGGCATCCGCGGGTGGTGCAGCGCGTCGGCTACGCACTGATCGGCCCGCTGCAGCGACTGTTCGAGCACGTCAACCCCGAACCCGGCGGTTTCACCGAGGAACACATCTCCCCGCACTTCTGGCACAACGGGACCTACCCCGAGACCGTCGAGTACAAGGAGATGTTCGCCGGGGATTTCGCCGACTGGCGGCTGCACGTCTACGGATTGGTGGAGCACCCGAGGGATTTCTCGCTGGACGAGCTGAAGGCCCTGCCCTACCACGAGCAGATCACCCAGCACTTCTGCATCCAGGGGTGGTCGGGGGTCGCCAAGTGGGGCGGGGTGGCGATGAAGACCGTCCTCGACATCGTCAGACCACTGCCGGAGGCCAAGTGGGTGGTGTTCTACTCCATGGCGCCCGGTTCCGAGGGCGGGCTCTACTACGACGCCCACGCCATCGAGCAGATGGACCACCATCTGACGATGCTGGCCTACCGAATGAACGACGAACCGCTCAGCTACGGCCACGGCGCGCCGCTGCGGCTCCGCAACGAATTGCAGCACGGCTTCAAAATGGTCAAGTGGCTCAAAGGAATCGAGTTCGTCGAACACTTCCGCGAGGTGGGCGGCGGCTACGGCGGCTACAACGAGGATCACGAGTTCTTCGGGTACCGGCAGACGCTGTAACTCGCGCGCCGGTCGGGCCGTCGTAGGGTAGATCCAGTCAACCGAGCGACGGGAGCATCCATGCGGAATCGCGGTATCGGAAAATCAGTCCTGTCGGTGGTGGTGGCCGGGATCGCGGTGGGCGCGATGGCGACCGGCTGCGGTGACTGCGAGAACGATTCAGACGACGCGGGCTACGGCGAGGTCACCACCGCGCCCGGCGCTCCGCTGGCCCCGATGACGCCGATTGCCCCCGACGAAGCCGTGCCGGAGCAGACCGTCGGCCCGGAGGCCCCGCTGACCAGCGCGGCACCTGCCCTTGAGCACCCCGCGCCGCAGGGCGGGGCGACCCCGGCGCCGGCGGCACCCCGGGTTCCGTCAGCGCCTGCGGTTCCCGCCATCCCCGCCATTCCGGCGATTCCGGCGATTCCTGCCATCCCGGCGATCCCTGCCATCCCCGCGATCCCCCACCCGTAGCCGGCCGGCCCGCGCCCTCGGTGACACTCGTCGCCCGGTCAGATGCCCGTCCAGGCCGAGTCCAGCCGCTCGGCGACGTCGATGACCTGCGCTTGCTGCGACTGCGGGCTCTCGATTTCGTCGGCGACATAGCTGGCGATGAACCGCCGGATCTCCCCGTCGACCCCGGCGAAGATCCGCAGCAGCTCACCTCGGAGCGACGTCGACGACACCTCCACGGTGATGTCGGACGGCCGCGGTTTCGGCACGTCGATGATCAGCAGCAACGGTTCAGCGGCCCGCGCCGTGGCCCGCAGCGCGATGTCACCGGCCACGGTGAACCGCTGCTTGTCCAGGCGCAAGTCGATAAGCAGGTCGATCTCCAGCGGAATGTGGATGGCGAACGTGAGCAGATCACCCAGGCCGCGAGTCACCCGAGGTTGTTGGATCCGCACCTTCGCGCTGACCCGGGCGATCCCGCCCGGCCCCTGCCGCATCGGGGGCATCTCGAACTCATCACCGGCGATCGCGGCGAACGCCGCTGCCACCCGCTCTTCGGTGACCGCGATCTCGAAGAACTTCCGCCCGAACTCTTCGTAAGTCAGGTAGCTGAGGTTCTGCATAGCTTGATACCGTCTCACGTCCACATCGGCAACGGCCGCTGATCGGCGTGCGCGTCGCCATCTTCTCACCCGGGCGCCTCGCGGCGCGCGGAACGGGGTCGGCGCGCCGATGTCGGCTGGGGGCGTGGCCGACGCCGGATCGGCTCGGATGAGCATCGCGCCGGCGGACGCCGGCAGCCCCGGATTTCCCCGCTTTGACGCCGTTCGGCTCAGGCCAAGCACCGCGCGGCGCCGAGTTGGCCATCGTTTCGAAAATCATTGAACAATAGGGAATGACAAACCGTTTCATTGGCGCTGCATGCCGGGGAGAATCGATACACTTTGCGCGGCAGTCCTTCTCGCCGATACGCCGGTACTACCAATGCAGTTGGGCTGCCCGCCAGGGGGATTCGTCGAGCAATTTGAATTAACGTCGCTCGCAACAACTCTCGACGGGCCGCTTACATCGCATCTACCAGCACTTAAACATCGAAATCCGGTCTGCGCGGCTTATTTTCACCCCTCTACCTGGCGTTTTACGTTGTGGCGTAATGCCTAACAACTTTAACGTCAAACGTGATGCCTGCCACAGATTTTGGTTCGCTCAGTTAGCCATTGTTAATGTGCCTGGTCATGTTTGGTCTCGAAGCGCTGATGGCGCTCATCCAGCAGGTTTCGGGCACGCCGTACATTTCCGGTGGGGACAGCCCCGCCGGGACGGACTGCTCGGGCCTGGCGTCGTGGGTGTCGAACGTCGCCACCGGCCGGCCGGCCTTCGGTGACCGGTTTCACACCGCCAACGAGGAGTCGGCTCTGCTGGCGCGCGGCTTCCAGTACGGCACCGCGCCGGGTGCGCTGGTGGTGGGCTGGAACAGGAGCCACACTGCGGTGACGCTGCCCGACGGCACTCCGGTGTCCAGCGGCGAGCGCGGCGGCGTGAAGATCGGTGGTGGCGGCGCCTACCAGCCGCAGTTCACCCACCACATGTACCTGCCGATGCCTACCGAGGCACCCGCCGACGAAGCGGCGCCGGTGCAGTTCGCCGCCATGGTGGAGCCGGCTCCCGCGCCCGAGCCGGCCGCCGAGCCGATGGGCATGGAGAT
>NZ_QMEX01000104.1 GCF_003284925.1 Mycolicibacter senuensis | reverse complement strand
GGAGCCGGTGCAGGCCGGTGCGGCCCTGGTGCAGGACGAAGGCAGTCAACTGGTGGCCCGGGCACTGACATTGGCTCCGGTGGCCGGCGACGACACCGGGCGGTGGCTGGACCTGTGCGCCGGGCCCGGCGGAAAGACCGCGCTGCTGGCCGCGCTGGGAGCCGCGACCGGGGCCAGGGTCACCGCGGTGGAACAGTCGCCGCAACGCGCCGACCTGGTCACCCAGAACACCCGCGGCCTGGATGTAGCGGTACTGACCGCCGACGGCCGCGATTCGGGGTTGCCGCCCGGCTTCGACCGGGTACTGGTCGATGCGCCGTGCACCGGCCTGGGCGCATTGCGGCGGCGCCCCGAAGCGCGCTGGCGCCGCCAGCCCGCCGATGTCCCGGTATTGGCGAAACTGCAGCGCGAACTGCTCGCCGCGGCGATCGCGCTGACCCGGCCCGGCGGCGTGGTGCTGTATGCGACGTGTTCGCCGCACCTGGCCGAAACCGTCGGCGTGGTCGCCGACGCGCTGCGGCGGCACCCGGTGACGGCGCTGGACACCCGGTCGTTGTTCGCGCCGCTGGACGGCTTGGGCCTGCTCGGGGAAGGCCCGCACGTGCAGCTGTGGCCGCACCGGCACGGCACCGACGCCATGTTCGCCGCGGCGCTACAAGTAGGCTGAGCCACGTGTCACGACCCATGATCGCGCCGTCGATCCTGTCGGCGGACTTCGCCCGACTCGCCGAGGAGGCCGACGCCGTCAAGGGCGCGGACTGGCTGCACGTCGACGTGATGGACGCCCACTTCGTGCCCAATCTGACGATCGGCCTGCCGGTGGTGGAAAGCCTGCTGGCGGCCACCGACATCCCGATGGACTGCCATCTGATGATCGAGGACCCGGGCCGGTGGGCGCCGCCGTACGCCGAGGCGGGCGCCCATAACGTCACGTTCCACGCCGAGGCCACCGACGACCCGATCGCGGTCGGGCGCGACATCCGCGCCGCGGGTGCCAGGGCCGGGCTCAGCATCAAACCGGGCACGCCGCTGGAGCCCTACCTGGAGATCCTGCGGAACTTCGACACCCTGCTGGTGATGTCGGTGGAACCGGGATTCGGCGGGCAGTCCTTCATCCCCGAGGTGTTGAGCAAGGTGCGCGCGGTGCGCAAACTGGTCGACGCCGGCGAGTTGAGCATCCTGGTGGAGATCGACGGCGGCATCAACGCCGACACCGTCGAACAGGCCGCCGAGGCCGGCGTCGACTGTTTTGTCGCGGGTTCGGCCGTCTACAGCGCCGAGGACCCGGGCGCCGCGGTCGAATCACTGCGCCGCCAGGCCCTCGCCGCCTCGCCGCATCTGCGCGCATGAGTGCCGAGGCATGAACCCCGAAGGCGACGGCGAGCGAGGGACGAACGAGCAAGGAGCCGAGGCATGAACAGCGCCCCGGCCGCGACGGACGCCGCCGGCTTCGATGCGGCGATGCTGCTCGCGATCGACCAGTCGCAGCAGGTCAAGGGCAACACCTATCCCAATCCGCCGGTGGGTGCGGTGGTGCTCGACCGTGACGGCCAGGTGGTCGGTGTCGGCGGGACCCGGCCGACCGGTGAGGCGCACGCCGAGGTGGTGGCACTGCGCCGCGCCGGCGAGCTGGCCGCCGGCGGCACCGTGGTGGTCACACTGGCGCCCTGCAACCACCACGGCCGAACGCCGCCGTGTGTGGAGGCGGTGCCGGCCGCCTCGGGGTTGGGGTCCTCGACGGCATAGACCACCCGTGCCACACCGGCGGGCCGGCGCGGCTGGCGGCGGCCGGGATCGAGGTGCTCTCCGGGGTGCAGGCCGCCGCGGTGACCGTCGGGCCGCTGCGGGAGTGGTTGCACAAGCAGCGCACCGGTTTGCCGCATGTGACGTGGAAGTACGCCACCAGCATCGACGGGCGCAGCGCCGCCGCCGATGGGTCGAGCCAATGGATCACCAGTGAGGCGGCGCGGGCCGACCTGCACCGCCGCCGCGCGGCCGCGGACGCCATCGTGGTGGGCACCGGAACGGTGCTCGTCGACGATCCGACGCTGACCGCCCGGCTGCCCGACGGCACCCTGGCCGACCGGCAGCCGCTGCGGGTGGTGGTGGGGGAGCGCGAGATCTCCGCAGACGCCCAGGTGCTCAACGACGACTCACGCACCATGGTGATCCGCACCCACGATCCGGCCGAGGTGCTGCGGGCGCTCTCGGATCGCACCGATGTGCTCCTGGAGGGCGGTCCCACGCTGGCCGGGGCATTCCTGCGGGCCGGGGCCATCGACCGGATCCTGGCCTATGTGGCGCCGATCCTGCTGGGCGGGCCGATCACCGCCGTCGACGATGTCGGCGTGTCCAGCATCGCCCGGGCGCTGCGGTGGCGGTTCGACACCGTCGAGCCGATCGGCCCGGATCTGCTGTTGTCCCTGGTTCCGCACTGAGCCATCCCAGCGGCGCCGAGCAGACGTGAAGTCCCCCAAAATAGGACGATTCAGGGGGCCTTCACGTCTGCTCGCGCAACAGAAACAGCGGCGTCGGGGTCCTCGACGGAAACCTTGTTGCTGCCGATGAACAGCCCGAGCACCGCGCCCACCACACAGACGATCGCGGTGATCCCGAAGATCTCGCCGTACATCATGGCGAACGCCAGCTTCGAGTTGTGCGCGGTCGCGGCCATCTTCTCGGCCAGGCTGCCGCCGGGCACCTTGGGGATGCCGGCCAGGATCTGGTTGAAGCGGTACAGGCCCCACGCCGACAGGGCGGCCAGCCCGACGAGCATCCCCGTCATGCGGGCCACCACCACGCCGGACGCGGCGATGCCGTGCTCGCGCGGCGGAACCGACCGCATCACCGCCGACGTCAACGGGCCGATCACCAGCCCCAGCCCGAAGCCGGCCAGCATCTGGTCGGTGTCCAGGGCGGGCAGCGAGAACAGCCCCAAGATGTCATGCCGGTAGGCCAGCAGATCGACCGGCCATTTCGAGATCAGCCAGTAGCCGCCGGCCGCGATCAACAGGCCGACGAACGTCACCCCGCGGTCGCCGACCCGGGTGGCGATCCAGCCGCCCAGCAGCGCACCCACCGGTAGCGCGACCAGGAACCGCAGCAGCAATCCGGCGGCCTCGTTCTGGGTCATGCCCAGCACGCCCTGCCCGAACAGTTCGACGTCGACCAGCGTGACCATCAGTGCCGCGCCGGCACACACCGAGGCGCCCAGCGCGGCCAGAAACGGCCCGAACCGGGCGCCGGTCGGGTCGATCAGCTTGGTGCGGGCGAACCGCTCCCACAACGCGAACAGCACCGTGGCCGCCAAGGCGGCCGCCAACACCTGGGGGCCCCAATCGGGCAGTGCCTGCTTGGCGTTGGGTTCGGGGTTGTACAGGCCGATCACGGCCAGCCCGAGCGCCGCCGCCAGCAGCAGCCCGCCGACCACGTCGACGCGTTCGGGCGGCGCGTCATCCGGGGCGGCGTCGGCCCGCGACGGCAGGCTGAAGTGGATCATCACCATCGCCATCGCGGTCAGCGGCACGTTGATCCAGAACACGTCGCGCCAATCCCGCAGCAGCCAGACGATGAAGATGCCGTAGAGCGGCCCGAGCACGCTGCCGAGTTCCTGGGCGGCGCCGATCCCGCCGAGCACACCGGCGCGGTTGCGCTGCGACCACAGGTCGGCGCCCAGGGCCAACGTCACCGGCAGCAGCGCGCCGCTGGCGACGCCCTGGATGGTGCGGCCCACCACCAGCATCGACAGATCCATCGCCAGTGCGGTCACCACCGAGCCGATGGCGAACGTGGTCAGGCTCACCTGGAGCAGCAGTTTGCGGCCGAATCGGTCCGACGCCCGGCCCAGCAGCGGCATCGCGGCGATGTAGCCGAGTAGATAGCAGGTGATGATCGGGGTGAGCTGCTGGATCTTGTTGATCGGGATCCCGACACCGGCAGGCTGCGGCGCCATGATGTCGCGCATGATGGTGACTACGACATATGTGTCGAGGGCACCGAGCAGGACCGCGAGGCTACCTGCGCTGATTGCGAGTCTGCGGTTGACCCGCATCACGCTCCCGCCGGCTTCTCAACCGTGACCGGGTCATTCCAGTTCGACAGCGTCATCTGGATCGAGTTGCCGGCACTGGGGTCGAGCTGGGCCTGGACCAGCTGGTGGTCGCCATCCTCCTGGATCCAGACCGTGGCCGGCGTCGACGCGGTGGCCTTGAGCTGCGGGGCCAGGGCGTTCACGGCGTCGGCGGGCGCATCGCCGGTGACCCGGACCGCCTTCTGGCCGTTGATGGTGTCGCGGGCCTGCGCCTTCGGGTCCTTCAGCTTGGCCAGCATGTTGGCCAGCCCCTTGTCGGGGCTCAGGATCGCTGCCACATCGTAGATCTTGTCGGCGGCGCCGTAGTTGTCGTAGTCGTCACCGGTGATCGCCGCGTACAGATCGCCGTTGATCACGACGAACTTGGCGTCGACGTCCGAGCCCAGCATGGTGATCGTCGCGCTGCCCTTGGCCGCCGTGGTCGGTTCGTTGGTCAGATCACCCTCGAGCGTCTTGACCGGCAGGTTCTTGATCTGGCCGGTCACCGAGAGGGCCAGGTGGGCGCTCTTGAGGTCGGCGGTGGTGGCGGCCGACTCCTTGACCAGCGTCGTCGCGTCCGGCAACGGCCCGCCGGCATCCTTGCTGGAGCAGCCGGCGAACAGCGCGGCAGCGGTGGTGGCGGTGGCCAGGGCGATCACAAGTCTGCGCATGGGTGACATCGTATAGAGGCCGCCCAGCCGGGGGCGGTCCAGCGGGCGCATAACCGATGGCGCCGACCCGCTGCGCCCGACTCCGTCGCGCTTGCGATCGTTGTGCGCCTGGCGCCGACCCGCTGCGCCCGACTCCGTCGCGCTTGCGATCGTTGTGCGCCTGGCGCCGACCCGCTGCGCCCGACTCCGTCGCGCTTGCGATCGTCGCTAGCCTGTTGTGATGTTCACCGGAATCGTCGAGGAACTGGGCGAGCTGGTCAGCCGCGACGAGCTGACCGACGCCGCGCGCCTGGTCATCCAGGGCCCGACCGTCGTGTCCGACGCCCGCCACGGCGATTCGATTGCCGTCAACGGGGTGTGCCTGACGGTGGTGGAGGTGCTGCCCGGCGGCCGGTTCTCCGCCGATGTGATGCGCGAGACGCTGGATCGGTCCAGCCTGGGATCCCTGCAGGTCGGCGGGCCGGTCAACCTGGAGCGCGCGGCCGCACTGGGCAGCCGGCTGGGCGGCCACATCGTGCAGGGCCACGTGGACGGCACCGGCCGGGTGCTTTCCCGCACTCCCGGCGAGCACTGGGAGGTGGTGCGCATCGCGCTGCCCGCCGCCCTGGCGCGCTATGTGGTGGAGAAGGGCTCGATCACCGTCGACGGCGTCTCGCTGACCGTCGCCGGGCTGGGCTGTGACCCCGACGACTTCTTCGAGGTGTCGCTGATTCCGACCACCCTGCAGCTGACCACGCTGGGTCGTGCCCCGGTCGGCACGCTGGTCAATCTCGAGGTCGACGTCATCGCCAAGTATGTCGAGCGACTGGTGACCACCAGCCGGTGAATTGCCTACGAGGTCACTGTCAGCGGCATGTGACGGCGGGTGAATCGCGGTCTTCGCGGCGTAAGTTGGCCTACCGACTTGCGGACGAGGACGTAGGAGAATCAATGCTGCACAGCGGCAATCGCGTGACATCTGCCACCGGGGCGGTGCTGTTCGCCGCCGTGCTCAGCGTCGCCACCGCGCCGGTGTTGTCGACTCGCGGCCCGGCGGCACACCGTGCTGAGGTGGCGTTGACCAGCGACAGCTTCGGGCTGGATGTGGGTGATCTGGACAGCTTCCTCAACGATATCGGGCTGGGCGACGTGATCACCGACAACGACTTCTTGCTGGGCACCACCGACCCGACCGAGAGCCTCGGGCAGTGGTTCTTCGCCACCTCATCCGTCGAATTGATGAACCTGCTTTCTGGTGTCTACGCGAGCACGTTGTCAACGGTTTTGGTCACCGAGCTGCTGGTACCGGTGATCGGCGACCTGCGTGACATGGTCACCGCCCCCGGCGACGTCGGGGCGGACGTGAGCCAACTCCTTGCAGATCTCGGGCAGGGTACCGACCAGGTGCTCGCGGCCGCCGCGGAGTTGCTGCTGTTGGCTTGACCCGGGATCGCCGCTGGTAAAGGCACGGTCACGGCCGCTAGCGGGCTGCTGAGCGCCGTGCCGACACGGTGCCAGATCCCGCTCACCGAGTCACGCGGCAAGGCGCGGCCTCCCGGTGGTTCATACTGGACGGGCGGGTTACGCCGATCGGGCGGCCCGGAGACGGCGAACTCAAGGGTGGCATAGATGACGAAGTTGGACACCGTCGAGCGGGCGGTTGCCGACATCGCGGCAGGAAAAGCCGTCGTCGTCATCGACGACGAGGACAGGGAGAACGAAGGCGACCTGATCTTCGCCGCCGAGAAGGCCACCCCCGAACTGGTGGCGTTCATGGTGCGCTACACCTCCGGGTATCTGTGCGTGCCACTGGACGGCGCCATCTGCGACCGGCTGGGCCTGCTGCCGATGTATGCGCTTAACCAGGACAAGCACGGCACCGCCTACACCGTCACCGTCGACGCGAAAAACAATGTGGGAACCGGGATCTCGGCCTCGGACCGGGCCACCACGATGCGGCTGCTGGCCGACCCGGCGGCCGCCGCCGACGAGTTCACCCGGCCGGGTCACGTGGTGCCGCTGCGGGCCAAGGACGGCGGGGTGCTGCGCCGGCCGGGCCACACCGAGGCCGCGGTCGACCTGGCCCGGATGGCCGGCCTGCAGCCCGCCGGCGCGATCTGCGAGATCGTCAGCCAGAAGGACGAAGGCGCGATGGCCAAGACCGACGAGCTGCGGGTCTTCGCCGACGAGCATGGTCTGGCGATGATCTCGATCGCGGACATGATCGAGTGGCGCCGCAAGCACGAGAAGCACATCGAGCGGGTCGCCGAGGCCCGCATCCCGACCCGCCACGGCGAGTTCCGGGCGGTCGGTTACACCAGCATCTATGAGGACGTCGAGCACGTGGCGCTGGTTCGCGGCGAGATCGCCGGCCCGCACAACGACGGCGACGACGTGCTGGTCCGGGTGCACTCGGAGTGCCTGACCGGTGACGTGTTCGGTTCACGGCGCTGCGATTGCGGGCCGCAACTCGACGCCGCGCTGGCGATGGTGGCGCACGAGGGCCGCGGGGTGGTGCTCTACATGCGCGGCCACGAGGGCCGCGGCATCGGGCTGCTGCACAAGCTGCAGGCCTACCAGTTACAGGACGCCGGCGACGACACCGTGGACGCCAACCTCAAACTGGGGCTGCCGGCCGATGCACGCGACTACGGCATCGGGGCGCAGATCCTGGTGGACCTCGGCGTCCGCTCGATGCGGCTGCTCACCAACAACCCGGCCAAGCGGGTGGGGCTGGACGGCTACGGGTTGCACATCATCGAGCGGGTTCCGCTGCCGGTACGGGCCAACGCCGAGAACATCCGCTACCTGATGACCAAGCGCGACCGGATGGGCCACGACCTGACCGGACTGGAGGAGTTCGACGATTCCGCACACCTGCCGGGCGAGTTCGGCGGGGCGCTGTGAGCCGCGCTGTCGTGGGAGAGCGGCATCGATGAGCGGCCTGGGTGTGCCGGACATGCCGGCCCTGGACGCCCCGGGCGTGCGGTTGGCGATCGTGGCCAGCACCTGGCACGCGCGGATCTGTGACGCCCTGCTGGCCGGCGCCCGCACCGTGGCCGCCGACGCCGGCATCACCGAACCGACGGTGGTGCGCGTTCTCGGGGCCATCGAGATTCCGGTGGTGGCCCAGGAGGTGGCCCGCAACCACGACGCGGTCATCGCACTGGGAGTGGTGATCCGCGGTGGGACACCGCATTTCGACTACGTGTGTGACGCGGTCACCCAGGGGCTGACCCGGGTGTCGCTGGATGCGGCGATACCGGTGGCCAACGGCGTGCTCACGGTCAACGATGAGGAACAGGCGCTGGACCGCGCCGGACTGCCCGGGTCGAGCGAGGACAAGGGGGCCCAGGCCGCCGCTGCCGCGCTGAGCACGGCGCTGACCCTGCGCGACCTGCGCGCCGCGCCGTGATGGCCGGGTCGGGATCCCCGCAGTGGGATCTGGAGGTGCGTCCGCGCCTGATGCGCATCGGCTTGTGGAGTGCGGCGATCCTGATCGTGGCGATTCACGTGGTGGTGAGCTTTCTGCTGACGATCCGCTCCAGCGGGGTCATCTTTCGCACCTACGACCGGGTGGCGGTGGTGGTGCTGGGCATCATCGTGGCCGGCTCACTGCTGGTGTGGACGCGGGCCCGGGTGCGGGCGGGCGAATCCGGGGTGTCGGTGCGCAACGGGCTCGGCGATCGGTTGATCCCGTGGTCGGATGTGCTCGGGGTGTCCTTCCCGCCGGGCAAGCGATGGGCCCGGCTGGAGCTGCCCGACGACGAATACATTCCGCTGGTCGCCATCCAGTCCGCCGACAAGGAGGCCGCAGTGGAAGCCATGCGCACGCTGCGGGCCCTGGTGGCGCGCTACCGTCCCCCCGGCGAGAAGTCCCCCGCAACCGGGCGGTACCCGCAGTGACGGCCCGCTGTTCTGCCTGAAAACGGGGCTTTCATGTCTGCTCGCCGTAGAAAGTAGCCTGGTTACGTGCCAGACCCCGCGACCTACCGCCCGGCGCCCGGCTCCATTCCCGTCGAGCCCGGTGTCTACCGGTTCGTCGACTCACACGGCCGGGTCATCTACGTGGGCAAGGCGAAAAGCCTGCGGTCGCGGCTGACGTCCTACTTCGCCGATGTCGCCGGCCTGCACCCGCGCACCCGCCAGATGGTGACCACCGCCGCGAAGGTGGAGTGGACGGTGGTGGGCACCGAGGTCGAGGCGCTGCAACTGGAGTACAACTGGATCAAGGAGTTCGACCCGCGGTTCAATGTCCGCTACCGCGACGACAAGACCTATCCGGTGCTGGCCGTCACCCTCAACGAGGAATACCCGCGGCTGATGGTCTATCGCGGACCGCGCCGCAAGGGGGTCCGGTACTTCGGTCCCTACTCGCACGCCTGGGCGATCCGCGAAACCCTGGACCTGTTGCTGCGGGTGTTTCCGGCGCGCACCTGCTCGGCCGGGGTTTTCAAGCGGCATCAACAGATCGGACGGCCCTGCCTGCTGGGCTACATCGGCAAGTGCGCGGCGCCGTGCATCGGACGCGTCAGCGCCGAGGAGCACCGCCGGATCGTGGAGGATTTCTGCGACTTCCTGGCGGGCAAGACCGACCGGCTGGTGCGCAGCCTCGAGCAGCAGATGCTGGCGGCCTCCGATGAGCTCGACTTCGAGCGGGCCGCGCGGTTGCGAGATGATGTGGCCGCGCTGAAACGGGCGCTGGAGAAGCAGGCCGTGGTGCTCGGCGACGGCACCGACGCCGACGTGGTGGCGTTCGCCGACGACGATCTGGAGGCGGCGGTCCAGGTGTTCCACGTGCGTGGCGGGCGGGTTCGCGGCCAGCGCGGCTGGATCGTCGAAAAGCCCGGCGACCCCGGAGATTCCGAGAACTCGCTGGAGCGTCTCGTTGAGCAGTTCGTCACCCAGTTCTACGGCGATCAGGCTGCGCTGGAGGGCTCGGCCGACGAGCCGATCAACCCGGTGCCGCGCGAGGTGCTGGTGCCCTGTCTGCCGGCCAACGCCGACGAATTGATCAGCTTGCTCTCCGAGCTGCGGGGCTCGCGGGTGTCGCTGCGGGTGCCGTTGCGCGGTGACAAGCGGGCACTGGCCGAGACCGTTGAACGAAATGCCAAAGACGCACTGCAGCAACACAAGCTGAAGAGGGCCGGAGACTTCACCGCCAGGTCAGCTGCGCTGCAGAACATTCAGGAGGCACTGGGGCTCGCCGACGCTCCGCTGCGCATCGAATGCGTCGACATCAGCCACGTGCAGGGCACCGACGTGGTCGGGTCCCTGGTGGTGTTCGAGGACGGCTTGCCCCGTAAGTCGGACTACCGCCACTTCGCCATCCGGGAGGCGGCCGGCGAGGGCCGCTCCGACGACGTGGCATCGATCGCCGAGGTCACCCGCCGCCGGTTCCGTCGTCACCTGGACACCGAAGTTCTTGCCCCGGAAGGCAAGTCACGTAAGTTCGCCTATCCGCCGAATCTGTATGTGGTGGACGGGGGCGCCCCGCAGGTCAACGCGGCGGCCGCGGTGCTCGCCGAGCTCGGTATCACCGACGTCGCGACGATCGGCCTGGCCAAGCGGCTGGAGGAGGTGTGGGTGCCCTCCGAGCCGGACCCGGTTATCCTGCCGAGGCAGAGCGAAGGCCTGTATCTGCTGCAGCGGATCCGCGACGAAGCCCACCGGTTCGCCATCACCTACCACCGCAGCAAGCGGTCCAAGCGGATGACGGCGTCGGTGCTGGACGCGGTGCCCGGGCTCGGTGAGCATCGGCGCAAGGTGCTGATCTCCCATTTCGGCTCGGTGGCACGGCTGAAACGGGCTACCGTCGAGGAGCTCACCTCGATCCCGGGAATCGGCGCGGCGACCGCGGCGGCCGTACTCGAGGCACTGGGGGCCGACGGCGCGACGGGTGCCGCTGAACAGCAACGGATGTCGGGATGAACAGCGAATTGCCGAAGGGCGTGCGGGAGCGCGACGTCGGCGGCCCCGGAGACGGTGCCGGCATCGACGTGGTGCTGGTCACCGGGCTGTCCGGTGCGGGGCGCGGGACCGCCGCCAAGGTGCTCGAGGACCTGGGCTGGTACGTCGCAGACAACCTGCCGCCGGAGCTGATCGCCCGGATGGTGGACCTGGGCTTGGCGGCAGGCTCCCGGATCACCCAGCTGGCGGTGGTGATGGACGTGCGTTCGGCCGGATTCACCGGCGACCTCGACTCGGTGCGCACCGAGCTGGCCACCCGCGGCATCAACCCGCGAGTGCTGTTCATGGAGGCCGGCGACGACGTGTTGATCCGCCGCTACGAGCACAACCGGCGCAGTCATCCGCTGCAGGGCCAGCAGACGCTCACCGAGGGCATCACCGCCGAGCGGGTCATGCTGGCGCCGGTGCGCGCGGTGGCCGACCTGGTGATCGACACCTCGGTGCTCAGTGTGCGCGAGCTGCGGGAGAGCATCGAGGAGATGTTCGGCGGGGACGCCGTCAGTGCTCCGACATCGGTTACCGTCGAGTCCTTCGGCTACAAGTACGGTCTGCCGATGGACGCCGACATGGTGATGGATGTGCGGTTTCTGCCCAATCCGCACTGGGTCGACGAACTGCGTCCGCACACCGGACAGCATCCGGCGGTGCGCGACTACGTGTTGAGCCAGCCGGGTGCAGACGAATTCCTCGACGCCTACCATCGGCTGCTGTCGCTGGTGGTGGGCGGCTACCGACGAGAGGGAAAGCGATACATGACCGTGGCCATCGGGTGCACCGGCGGCAAGCACCGCAGTGTCGCCATCGCCGAGGCGCTGGCGCTGCGGTTGGACACCGAGGACGCGTTGGACGAGTTGTCGGTGCGCGTCCTGCACCGGGATCTGGGTCGCGAATGAGTTGCGCCGGCGACGATGCCGTGGGGGCGCACCCCCTCGCCGCTGTGCGGCTGGGGGTACCCCCACCCGCTTGCGGGGGACGGAGCTCGCGGAGCGATGAGGAGCGGCGCCAATGAGTGTGGAGCCCGCCAACGGCAACCCGGGCATCGTCGCGCTCGGCGGCGGGCACGGCCTGTATGCGACGCTGTCGGCCGCCCGTCGGCTGACCCCGCACGTCACAGCGGTGGTCACCGTGGCCGACGACGGCGGCTCGTCGGGGAGGTTGCGCGGCGAGCTGGACGTGGTGCCGCCGGGGGATCTCCGCATGGCGCTGGCGGCATTGGCCTCCGACAGCCCCACCGGACGGCTGTGGGCCACCATCCTGCAGCACCGGTTCGGCGGCACCGGCGCGCTGGCCGGCCACCCGATCGGCAACCTGTTGCTGGCCGGCCTCAACGAGGTGCTGGCCGACCCGGTGGCGGCGCTCGATGAACTCGGGCGGATGCTCGGTGTCAAAGGCCGGGTGCTGCCGATGTGCCCGATCGCGCTGCAGATCGAAGCCGACGTGTCCGGGCTCGACGCCGACCCGCGGCTGTCCCGGCTGATCCGCGGCCAGGTGGCGATCGCGACCACCCCGGGCAAGGTTCGCCGGGTGCGGCTGCTGCCGGGCAACCCGCCGGCGACCAGGCAAGCCGTCGACGCCATCATGTCGGCGGATCTGGTGGTGCTGGGCCCGGGATCGTGGTTCACCAGCGTGATCCCGCACCTGCTGGTACCCGGGCTGGCGTCGGCGCTGCAGGGCACCAAAGCCCGCCGCGCCCTGGTGCTCAACCTGGTCGCCGAACCGGGGGAGACCGCCGGATTCTCGGTGGAGCGCCACCTGCACGTCTTGGCCCAGCACGCCCCGGGTTTCACCGTCGATCACATCATCATCGACGCCGGCCGGGTGCCCAGTGAACGCGAACGCGAACAGTTGCGTCGCGCTGCGACCCTGTTCGAAGCCGAGGTTCGGTTCGTGGACGTCGCCAGACCTGGTACACCTTTACATGACCCAGGAAAATTGGCGGCAGCGCTGGACGGGGTTCGAGAGACCGGCGCGTCGTCGCGGAGGATCCCGACACCGGCCACAGCGCCCGTCGAGGGCGGGGGCCGGCGATCCGGCGTGAGTGGACCGAGCGGGCTCGGGCCGGGAGGTGACAAGTCGTGGCGATGACGGCGGAAGTCAAGGACGAGCTGAGCCGTCTCGTGGTTAGTTCGGTCACGGCGCGCCGCGCCGAGGTCGCGGCGTTGCTGCGCTTCGCCGGCGGGCTGCACATCGTGGCCGGCCGGGTCGTGGTCGAGGCCGAGGTGGATCTGGGCGTCATCGCGCGCCGGTTGCGCAAGGACATCTTCGACCTGTACGGCTACAGCGCGATCGTGCATGTCCTGACCGCGAGCGGGATGCGCAAGAACACCCGCTACGTGCTGCGGGTCACCAAGGACGGCGAAGCACTGGCCCGCCAGACCGGATTGCTGGACTTGCGTGGCCGACCGGTGCGCGGCCTGCCCGCCCAGGTTGTCGGCGGCAGCGTCGCCGACGCCGAAGCCGCTTGGCGGGGAGCGTTTTTGGCGCACGGATCGTTGACGGAGCCGGGCCG
>NZ_QMEX01000103.1 GCF_003284925.1 Mycolicibacter senuensis | reverse complement strand
TGGTCGTGCACCGGCTGGACAACCTGCGCCGTAGCGGCCGGATCGGCAGCGCGGCGGCCTGGCTGGGGACCGCGTTGTCGCTCAAGCCGCTGCTCGCCGTCGATGACGGGAAACTCGTGTTGGCACAGCGCATCCGCACCGTTGGCAAGGCCGTCGCCTCGATGATCGACCGCGTCTGTGAGGTGGTGGGCGATCGGCCGGCCGCGCTGGCCGTGCATCACGTCGCCAATCCGGAAGGGGCTCGTGAGGTGGCCGATGCACTGGCCGAGCGGTTACCGGCCTGCGCACCGGCCCTCATCACCGGCCTGGGTTCGACGTTGGCGCTTCACGTCGGGGCGGGCGCGGTGGCGGTCTGTGTCGACGTCGATCCCACCGCGGGCCCCGGCCGGGTCTGACCACGTTCTACTGCGTGGCAAACCTGTCGGTGTCGGCGGTGGCCCCGGTACGCGGACGGTGCGCCGCGATGCCGCGGATGTTCTTATTGGGACCCCACGGCCGGACCACCTGCGGCCACCAGAACCACTTGCCCAGCAGCGTCGCAATCGACGGCATGAAGAATGCGCGGACCACGAAGGTGTCGAGCAGCAACCCGATCGCCACGGTGGTGCCGTACATGCCGATCGCCTTGAGATCGGAGAAGAACATGATGCCCATGGTCGCCGCGAACACCATGCCCGCCGACGTCACCACGCCACCGCTGCCGGCCATCGCCCGGATATAGCCGGTCTTGAGTCCGGCGTGGATCTCCTCTTGGAACCGCGAGACCAGCAGCAGGTTGTAGTCCGACCCGACCGCCAGCAGCACGATCACCGCCAGCACCAAAGTCACCCAATAGATATGTTGACCGAAGATGTGTTGCCAGATCAGCACCGAGATGCCGAAGGACGCGGCGATCGAACTGGACGCGGTGCCCAGGATCACCGTGGCGGCCACCAGCGAGCGGGTGATCATCATCATGATCAGGAAGATCAGCGTCAGTGACGCGACCACCGCGATCAACAAGTCAAACTCGGCGCCATTCTGCATGTCCTCGTAGAGGGCGGCCATCCCGCCGACGTAGACCTTGGCATCCGACAACGACGACTGCTTGAGGGCCTCCTGCGCGGCGATCCGTTCCGGTTCGACCCGCTTGATGCCCTCGGCGGTGGCCGGATAAGTCTGGTGCGTCACGAAGAAGCGCGCCGACTTTCCGTCCGGCGACATGAACAACCGCAGCCCGGTCTGGAAGTCCTTGTTGTCGAAGGCTTCTGCGGGGAGGTAGAAGAAATCGTCGTTCTTCGAGTCGTCGAAACTCTGGCCCATCATGATCTGGGTATTGCTCAGATCCTCCATCTGGTTGATGAACGCCGAGAACGTCGAGTGCACGGTCAACACCAGACCGCGCATGATCTTCATGGTGTCCACCACGGCCGGCAGCAACTCGACCGCCTGCGGCAGCAGCCGGGCCGTCTTCGTGATGTCGGCGGAGAGGTTGTGCATCTCCTCCGAGAGCTGGTCGACGCCGTCGGTGGTGTCGAATGTGCTCCGCAGTGCCCAGCACATCGGGATGTCGAAACAGTGTGGTTCCCAGTAGAAGTAGCTGCGCAGCGGCCGGAACTGGTCGTCGAAGTCAGCGAGGTGATCGCGGATCCGATCGGTGACTTCCACTGTGCGCTGGGTGACTTCGGCGGTGTCTTCGAAGGTCCGGTCCACCTCCTGCAGGTAGCCGTACATCTCGATGAGTAGCGAGATGTCCTTGTCCAGCTGCTGGGAGATCGTATCGATGTCTTTGATCCGGTCCTTGAGCGTCTTCATGTTCTGCATCATCAGCTGGTTGGCCGCGCTCAGCTGAAACGGAATCGAGCTGTGCTGCAGTGGAATCCCCAGCGGGCGGGTGATGTCCTGAATCATCGCGATGCCGTGCACTCGCATGATGTTCTTGGCGACCCGGTCCAGGACCAGCATGTCGGCCGGGTTACGCATGTCGTGATCGGAGGTCACCATGGTGATGTCCGGCGCCATCCGGGCCGCCGAGAAGTGTTTCTCTGCGGCGGCATAGGCGACGTTGACCGGTGTGTCCTTGGGCAGATACTGCCGGTCGTCGTAGCCGGGTTTGAAGCCGGGTAGGGCGACGAGCCCGATCATGATGATGGCCAGACTCGCCACCGTGATCGGTCCGGGCCAGCGCACCACCGAGATCCCGGCACGGCGCCAGAACCCGCCCCGCTTGGCCGGTTTGGGATCGAGCAGCCCGAAACTGGTGACCACGACCAGCATGGCGGGTCCCAAGGTGAGCGCCGCGGCGACCACGACGATCATGCCTACCGATACCGGGATGCCCATGGTGTGGAAATAGGGCAGCCGGGTGAAGTACAGCACCGCCGACGCTCCGGCGATGGTCAGCCCCGATCCGAGCACGACAGGGGTGACGCTGCGCACGGTGGTGTAGTACGCGTCGACCCGGTCCTCGCCGGCCCGCCGGGCCTCTCGGTAGCGGCCGATGAGGAAGATGCCGTAGTCGGTGCCGGCGGCGATGGCCAGCATCACCATGATGTTGACCGCGAACGTCGTCAGGCCCATGACATTGTTGAAGCCGAGGAAGGCCACCACACCACGGGCGCAGATCAATTCCAACAGGGTCAGGAACAGCTGCGTCAACATCGCGCCGAACGAGCGGAAGACGATCAACAGCATGATCGCGATCGCGCCGATGGTGAACAGGGTGATCTTCACCAGGCTGGCGTCACCGATCGCCCGCAGGTCGGCCGTCAGCGCCGCCGGCCCGGCGACGTAGGCCTGCACCCCGGGTGGCGCCGGTGTGTCGTCGATGGCCTTGCGGACCGCCACCACCGAATCGTTGGCTTCGGTCATGCCCTGGTTGCCGACCAGGTTGAGCATGATGTACGCCGCTTTGGCGTCGGAGCTCTGCACGCCCGCCGCGGTCAGCCGGTCTGACCAGAAGTCTTGCGCGTGCTCGACGTGGTCGGTGTCGGCGACCAGCTTCTTGACGATCTCGTCGTAGTAGTGGTGGGCGTCGTCGCCGAGCTCGTCCTCGCCGACGACGACCATCATCACGGTGCTGTTGGACTTGTACTCCCGGAAGTTCTCACCGACCAGCTGACTGGCGATCATCGACGGCGCGTCCATCGGCGCCAGCGGTGCGGAGTGCTCCTCGGAGATCACTTCCAGCTGGGGCACAAGAACGTTCACGATGACGGTGAGCACGATCCAGGCGATGATGATCGGCACCGCGAAGACGCGCAGCATGTGCGCGAAGAACGGTCGCTTGACGTGCGGGTCCTGCTGCTGATCGAGCTGGCCGCGGATGCGTTTGATCATCCGGACTTCACCAGGCAGAAGGTCTGGGCGTTGATACCGGTGGCACGCCGCTCGTCGAGCAGCCGGTCATCGATCTTGATCCGGCAGCCGATCTCACCTGAGTTGCCCTGCACGATCATGTTGGCCTGCACGGCGGGAAGCACCGTGACGACGGTGTAGGACCACGGCAGCGGCACGTCGTTGATCTGGTGGACGTTGGCCTCGGCGTCCCAGTAGTTGATGTCGGCTCTGGTGCCCGGCGGGCCGAATGCCTCGTAGGCGACGTACTTGGGGTTGAACTGCACGATCTCGATGCCGGCGCCGGCGTGGGGGTTGAGCTCCTGCGAGGCGAACACCTTGTGCAGTCGGGTGACAATCACACTGGATACGAAGATGACCACGATGAAGACCAAGGGAATCCAATACCGTCTGAGTATTCCGCCGATCGGGATCGCCTTCATATCACCGCCTTCCGCGGGTCGATAGTGCGGTCGAACGCGGGCAGCGGACAGTTTGTTCCCCGGCCTGGCCGGAAGCGCCGAAGGCTGCCGCAAAAATTGCCCCCGGGCAGCATAACCTTCGATTGGCTAAGGATCGCAACCCCTCGTTTCCAGGCTCGCCGGTTCGTAAGTCGCCGGTAGCGCGGCGCTGGCGATCGGGCTTCAGTAGCATGGCCGCTGATGCACGGTCTGGTGAATGGCGTCCGATTCGGCGCAGTGGTCATCGTGGTAGCGCTGGCGTTGGCTGGTTGCAGCGGCAGGTCAGGCTCGAAAGCGGTGGACTCGACCACGCCGGAAGCCTCGTGGTCGGGTCCGGACGCGCCGCCGGATCCGCGTACCCTGCTTCGGGCCGCTGACCTCGCTGTTTCGCAAGTGCCCGAGAGCGTGCTGATCTTCATTGAGAGCCAGTCCAGTGACGCCGGAACCTGGAAGGCGCGGGTGGTCACCTCCGACGGCGCCGAACGGCAACTCAAGATCGGATCCGACGGGGTGGCGGTGCTGGTCGGCCCGACCGCGACCGAGGACAGCGATGCCGACAAGGCCAAGCGCCGCGCCAACGTCGAGGGCGCCCGCCTGGACTATCGGGCGGCGGTGAACAGGGTGTTGACCGCGGTGCCCAACGGCTCGATCACCGAACTCAGCCTGCTCGACATGAACGGCACCGTCGTCTGGGATGCCGACGTGTGGGACACCGACCTAATCGAACGCGACGTCACCGTCGACGCGGCGTCCGGGGCGATCACCACCAACCGTTAAGCGTCGCCGCTCAGCGCGGCGGCGCGACCGGTGACCGGCGGCAGATCGGCCAGCGTGACGATGCCCGGCGGGGCAGCGACCACCGCCGGCACCGCGTTGGTCACCGGCATCGCCGTATAGATCGAGCCCAAGCCGTTGAGGTTCGGCTCGCTCCAGTCCCGTGGTGGCAGGCAGTTGATGACGGTGCGCATGTTCGGCCGCCCGAACACCTGGATCACGTGGCCGTGCGCCACCGGTTTGGGCGGGGCGACGTGGCTGCCCATGATCCAGTTGAACCCCACACTGACGACGTTGCGGTCGCCGGCCCAGCCGCGGTGATACCCGAAGACACTGCCCACCGTGCCGGCCGGGATCTTCATGAAGCCCAGGTCACTGTCACCGGTCGCGGCGGTGAACTGCACGTCGAAGGTCATCTTGTCCAACTGCGCCCCGATCGCGTCGGCCATCATGGCGGCAGACTCGGCGAACACCTCGCTTTCGACGCGGACACTCTCGGCGAGCCCGGGAGTGTCGGGATGCTGGCCGAAACCCATCGCCGCCATGGTGGCTGCCGACTCATAGGTCGAGCAGTCCACCGATTCGGTGATCCGGATCTCGTCGACCCGTTCGCACGCCCCGGACAGCACCATGCCGACCATGTTGGTCAGCCCCGGGTGCGCGCCGCTGCCGAACATCGTCGCGTTGCCCGCGCGGCAGGCGTCCTCAATGCGGTTGCGGTCTTGCGGGGCCTGCTTGCCGCCGGTGATCCACGCCGCGGTGGAGCACACGTTGATCCCGGCTTCGAGTAGCCGGACCAACTCGTCGATGCTCGGCCACAGCGGGTTGTAGCAGCAGGCGTCGGGTTTGAGTGCGATCAGTGCGTCGATATCGTCGGTGGCGGTGATCCCGGTGGGACCCGTCTCGGCGGCGCAGCCGGCCAGCTCGGCGGCATCCACGCCGACCTTGTCCTTGCCGTGGGCGTACACACCCACCAGCTCCATGTCGGGACGTCCGATGATGGCGTGCAGCGAGCGCTGCCCGATGTTGCCGGTGGTCCATTGGATGACGCGCAACGGTGTGTTCATGGCTCACCACCATATTCGGGTGCGCCGCGACGGCCATTGTGGCACCGTCGGGTCTTGTGACCGGCGTGCACGTGCGTACCGCGACCGACGGCGACTGGCCGGCAATCGTGTTGTTGGAAGACACCGGCTTCGGGACGGTCCACCATCCTGACGGCCTTGCCGCCTTCCGCGACCTGGTGCCGGCCGGCGCCACGGTGGTGGCCTGCGAGGGGGCCACGGTGATCGGTGTGGCGTTCTATCTCGATTTGCGTCTGACCGTTCCCGGCGGGGCGATCCTGCCGGCCGCCGGGATCAGCGGCGTGGTGGTGGCGCCGACCCACCGCCGGCGCGGGGTGCTGCGGGCGATGTACGACGAGTTGCACCGCCGCATAGCCGATGCCGGCTATCCGATCGCAGCGCTGACGGCCAGCGAGGGCGGGATCTACGGCCGGTTCGGTTACGGCCCGGCGACCATCGATCACGGGCTGAGCGTGGATCGGCGATTCGCGGTGCTGCACGCCGACGCTCCCGACCCCGGGGGTGTGCGGCTGGTCGAGACCGCTGAGTGTGGCGGCGACTTCGCCGCGATCTATGACCGGTGGCGCGTCACCACTCCGGGAGGTCTGCGGCGCCCACAGCCGCTCTGGAACGAGCTGCTCGCCGACCGGCCGGAGGAGCGGGCCGGCGAAACCGCACTGTTCGCGCTGCTGCATCCCGACGGTTACGCGCTGTACCGAGTGCACGGTGAGCACCCGAAGACGGCGCGGGTCGAGGAGTTCCGGGCGGTGACCGCCGAGGCGCACGCGGCGCTGTGGCGCGCGCTGCTGGGGCTGGACCTGATTCAGGACGTCGCCATCGGCACCTATCCGGACGATCCGCTGCCGTACCTGCTGACCGATACCCGGCTGGCGCGCACCACCGGCCGCAAGGACCACATGTGGCTGCGCGCGATGGACGTCCCGACCGTGTTGCAGGCTCGCCGCTACGCCTGTGAGCTGTCCGTTGTCCTGCAGCTGAACGACGGATTCCGTAGCGATGGCGGGCGTTTCGCGTTGACGGTACGCGACGGGCAGGCAAGCTGTGTGCGCACCGAGGCGCCGGTCAACGTCGAACTGGATCTCGATGTGCTGGGCATGCTGTATCTGGGCGTGCACCGGGCGTCGGTGATGGCCAGGGCCGGCCGGCTGCGGTGCGACGACGAGGCCGTGGTGAGCCGGCTGGACGCCGCCTTCGTCAGCGACGTCCCGGCTCAGCTGGGATTCTTCTTCTAGTCCGCCCTGCGGCGAGCGGGCGTGTCTCCGGCCCGACACCCCGTGTGGAGGCCGGGAGCACGCACGCTCGCGATGCGAGCGAACCTACAGCTTGGCCAGGTCGTAGCTGCCCAGGTTGTCCATCAGCACGTGCAGCTGATCCTGCGATGAGCCCAGCGTCTGTTCGATCGCGGTGAGCCGGGCCGCCAGGTGGCCTACCGGGTATTCCCAGGTCACCCCGATTCCGCCGTGCAACTGGATCGCCTCCTGGGCGATATGCCGCCCGGACCGGCCGATCTGCAGCTTGGTGCGTGCCGCGATCACCGGGTCGAGGTTGCCGTCGGCGATCGACATGGCCGCGTAGAGGCTCATGCTGCGGGCCAGTTCCAGCGACACGTACATGTCGGCGGCACGCTGGGTCAGAGTCTGGAAGGTGTTGAGTGTCACCCCGAACTGCTTGCGTGTCTTGAGGTAATCGGTGGTGAGCCGCAGTGCCTCTTCCATCGCGCCGACCGCCTCGGCGCACACCGCCGAGGAGATCCGGATCATTGCGTGCTCGATGGCCCCGGTGGCGTCGGTCGCCTCGCCGAGCGGGCTGCCCGGCGCATTGTCCAGGTCGAGTTGGGCGCCGCGCTGGCCGTCGAAGGTCCGGTAGGGCTGGCGGGCTAGGCCGTCGGCGCTGCCGTCGACCACAAACAGCCCGGTCCCACCGTCCGGAAGGGCGGCGCTGACCACCAGCGTGTCGGCGCGGTCCCCGGTCAGTACGGGGTTCTTGCGCCCGCTCAACACCCACGAATCTCCTTGCCGCGCCGCGGTGGTGGAGACCTGGGCAGCCACGCCGCGCATCCCCGGCTCGGCGTGGGCGAACGCCAGGATCTGTTCGCCCGAGGCGACGGCGTCGAGCAGTTCCCGTTGCTCGGCAGTGCCTCGTTCGGCGATCAGCGCGCCGGGTCCGAGCGCGCCGTGGATGACCGGCTCGGGTGCCAGCCGCCGGCCCATCTCGGTGAGCACCACCATGATCTCCAGCGGGCCGGATTCGTCCGGGTCGAATCCCAGACCGAGAATCCCGGTGTCGGCCAGCTGTTTCCAAACCTGTGGGTTGAATCCGGGGTCGGCCTCAATGACGTCGTTGCGGGTCTCGGTGTCGTAGCCCGACAGCATCGAACGGGTGGTGTCGCGCAGCAGAACCTGCTCGTCGCTGAGTTGAAAGTCCATGACCGTCGTACCTCCTACAGGCCGAGAATGGTGGACGCGATGATGGTGCGCTGCACCTCGTTGCTGCCGCCGTAGATCGATGTCTTGCGGTAGTTCAGGTAGGTCGGCGCGGCGTGCTGCGCCCACTCCGGTGACGCGATGCCCTCACCCGCCTGGTACGGCAGCGCGTCGGAGCCGGCCAGCTCGACGAACAATTCGGTGACGGCCTGCTGCAGCTGGCTGCCGCGCAGTTTGAGCACCGAGGACGCCGGGCTGGGCTTGCCGTCCGCCGAGTCGCTCGACACCCGCATCTGGGTGAGTTCCAGTGCCAGCAAGTCATTCTCGGTCTCGGCGACTCGCGCTGCGAACAGCGGGTCGTCGAGTGCGCCGAGCTCCTTGGCGCGCTCCTTGACCTCGGCGAGTCGGACTTTGGTGCGAGTCACCCCGGCGATTCCGGTGCGCTCGTTGCCGAGCAGGAACTTTGCGTAGGTCCAGCCGTGGTTCTCCTCGCCGACGAGCTGATCGGCGGGCACCCGCACGTCGGAGAAGAACACCTCGTTGACCTCGTAGCCGCCATCGATGAGCTTGATCGGTCGCATGGTGACACCCGGCGTGGACACCTCGAAGAGCAGGAACGAGATCCCGGCCTGCTTCTTGGGTGCTTGCGGGTCGGTGCGCACCAGGCAGAAGATCCAGTCGGCGTACTGGCCGAGCGTGGTCCAGGTCTTCTGGCCGTTCACGATGTAGCTGTCGCCGTCGCGCACCGCCGTGGTGCGCAGGCTTGCCAGATCGGAGCCGGCATCGGGTTCGGAAAAGCCCTGGCACCACCAGATGTCCAGGTTGGCGGTAGCAGGCAGGAAGCGTTCCTTGATTGCCTGGGAACCGAATTCGGCGATCACCGGTCCGACCATCTTGGCGTTGAAGGTCAGCGGTTCGGGCACCGATGCCAACTGCATCTCGTCGAGCCAGATCTGGTGCTGGGTCAGCGTCCAGTCCTTGCCGCCCCACTCAGTCGGCCAGTTGGGCACCGCCAGACCGTGGGCGTTGAGAATCCGCTGGCTGGTGACGATGTCGTCGGGAAAGATCGACTCGCCCCGCCGGCTGCGCTCCCGGATCTCGGCGGGGATCTCGGAGGTGAAAAAGGTACGCAGTTCGTCGCGGAATGCGGATTCTTCGTCGGTGAGTGCCAGTTGCACGGCGGACTCCTGGGTCGGGATGGAAACGCAGACTGGTATGCACCCTAATCCGAACCCACCATGGCCGGTCCACAAGGCCGCTATCGTGCGTTTTTGTAGGCTTGACCGCATGAGGCGGTCGTTGTTCGCGCTGTGGGTCCTGTTGTCGGCGGTGTCGTGTTCGGCGGAACCGGCCAAGCCCGCCGAACCGGCGCCGGGCCCGTCGCAGTCGCCGGCCGCCAAACCGGCGGCGCACATCGGCCAGACGCTGGACCTGATGCGGATCGGCGGGCAGCAGATCGCTGTGACGTTGACCGAGGTCATCGACCCCGCCACCGTCCCCAACGGCTGGGGCGAGGCCGGCAAGACCTACGTCGCGACCAAACTGCGGATCGAGAACACCGGAACGACGACCATCGTCGGCAACAGCAACAGCGATGTCTCGGTGGTCGGTTCGGACGAGCACGACTACCAGGCCGATTTCGCCACCGTGACCGAGTGCCAGGACGTCGGGTACGGCTGGTTCCTGATCGCCGCCGGTTCGTCGAGCACCGGTTGCGTCGTGTTCGCGCTGCCCGCGGGGGTCACCGCGACGAAGGTGCGTTACTCACCGTCCTCGGGCATCTCCCAGGACGTCGGCGAGTGGTTGAACCCGTAGCAGCGGCTTGCTGCACAGTGGCGCGTTGATCCACAGTCGCGGGCCGCACCCGGCGCTGGACCGGGTGGGCCGCCGGGGCCGGCATCTACCGTCGGCGCATGGCACCAGAACCACCCGGCGAGCGACTGCAGCGGCGGCTCGGCCTGCTGCCCGCATCCGACCGCGCCGAGGAAACCCCAGAGCCCGCTGACGAGGCCGACCCGAACTCGCTGCTGCCGCGCTGGCTGCCCGACGCCACGGACGTCGGTTGGCTCGCCAAGGTGCGGGCTGATCCGGGCCGCGCCGGTGCGATCGCCCTGGCGGTGATCGCGGCGGTCGCGGTGCTCATCACCGTGTTCACGGTGGTCCGCGACCGGCCCGCGCCGGTGCTCAGCGCCAAACTTCCTCCAGTGGAGATGGTTTCGACTGCCAGCCCGCAGACCGCGGAATCATCGGCAGATCCTGCGCCGGTCGCCGATCAGGTGGTGGTCAGCGTGGTGGGCTTGGTCCACAAGCCGGGGTTGGCGACGTTGTCACCCGGCTCCCGGATCGCCGATGCGCTCACCGCGGCCGGCGGGGCGCTCGACGGTGCGGACACCATCGGGTTGAACCTGGCCCGCCCGGTGGTGGACGGCGAACAGATCGTGGTCGGTCTGGCGCCACCGGTCGGACCGCCGGTACTCGGCAGCTCCGTCGGTGCGGCAGCACCGCCACCGGAGGCGCCCCGCAGCAGCACCGCGCCCACGGCGACGGCGCCGGCGCCGGCGACCAAACCCGAGCCCAAGGGCGGCGAGCCGGTCAACCTCAACACCGCGACCGTGGAACAACTCGATGCCCTGCCCGGCGTCGGGCCGGTGACCGCGGCAGCCATCGTGGCCTGGCGGGAAGCCCACGGCAAGTTCGCCGACGTGGACCAACTCGGCGATGTCGACGGGATCGGCCCGGCGCGGCTGGCGAAGTTGCGTGCCCTGGTGCGTGTCTGACGGTGGCCCAGCCACCGGCCCCCGCACCGCCGGCGGCCCGGCTGGACGTTCGGTTGGTGCCGGCGGCCCTGACCGGCTGGGCGGTAACCGCAGCCGGCATCCAGTGGCAGATCGGCGGCACATTGGCGGCGCTGTGCGCACTGATCGGCGTCTCGTCGGCGCTGCTGTGGCGGCACGGCGGGCGCACGCGGCGGCCCGGGTATCGGCTGGCTGGAGCGGTCCTGGCGGCGGCGTCAACGGTGGGGGTGGGGTTCGGCTGGGCCGTCGCGCTGCGCACCGAGTCGCTCAGCCACCACCCGATCACCGCAGCATTCGGCCGCACCGCCCCGGTCACGGTCACCCCCAGCGAGAGTCCACTGCCGGCCGGCGCCCGCCGGCTGATGTTCCGGGCCACCCTGCAGCATCTCGATGGTGCCGAATCTTCGGGCAGGGTAGTGGTTTTCGCGTCCAACATCGAATTCGGTGACGTAATGGTGGGCCGATCTATGGCGTTCCGCGCCAAGATCGCCCGCCCGGCGCGGCGTGACTTGACGGCGGCGGTGCTGACCGCCACCGGCGAGCCGACGTGGGGCGATCCCGGACTGGTCGCGCGGACTGCACATCAGGTGCGCGCGCGGTTCGCGGCCGCTGCCGCGCGGGTACTGCCCGGTGAACAATCCCGGATGCTGCCCGCGCTGGTGCTCGGGGACACCTCGGCGATCACCGCCGCGACCGGGCGAGAGTTCCGGGCCGCGGGCTTGACGCACCTGATGGCGGTCTCCGGCGCCAATGTCACCATCGTCTGTGGCGCGGTGTTGTTTTCGGCGCGGCTGGTCGGGCCGCGCGCTGCAGCGGTGCTGGCCGGGGTCGCGTTGCTGGGCTTCGTCATCGTGGTGCAACCGACGGCCAGTGTGGTGCGGGCGGCGGTGATGGGGGCGATCGCGCTGCTGGGCGTGCTGTCGGCGCGACGACGGCAAGCGATTCCGAGTCTGGCCGCCAGCGTGCTGGTGCTGCTCGCACTGGCCCCGCAGTTGGCCGTCGACGTCGGCTTCGCCCTGTCGGTGGTGGCAACCGCGGCATTGGTGCTCATCGCGCCGGTGTGGTCGGCTCGGCTGGTGGCGCGCGGCTGGCCCGAACCCTTGGCTGCCGCGGTGGCCGTGGCATGGGCGGCAAACCTGGTCACCGCGCCGCTGATCGCCGGTATCTCCGGCCGGCTCAGCCTGGTCAGCACGCTTGCCAACCTCGCGGTCGCGGCGCTCGTCGCGCCCATCACCGTGCGGCGGACCCAGACAGACCGAGTCCAGCGCGGCGGCCGCCGACCGCAGGTGCAGGTGGTGATCGTGCAGCCCGGGAATCACGGTGGCGTGGCGCGCATCCAGCACGTCTTCGCCGCGGCGGGCCGCCAGTACCGGCGCGATCTGTTCGATGGTGTCACCGAGCCGGATGTCGACCACTGAGCCGTCGAGCAGCGTCGCCCGCTGGATCAGCACCGCGACACCGCATCCACGAGTTCGCCGACCCGGGCGTTGTCGGCTCCCAACCGCGGGCCGGCACCCGCGATATGCGGGAGGGCCGGCGGGGACACCGGATCGTCGCCGGCGGCATGCAGCGGCAGCGCGGCGTAGCAAGCGGCGACGGCGGCCAGCGACAGCGTGATCACCTCACCGCCGCCGCGGGCCAGCGAGTCGAGCACCGCGGCGGCGGCTTCGATGCCGGTCAGCGGGTCGGCGATGGCGTCGCCGCAGAACACCGGGTCCGCGGTGCCATCGAAGCCCACCAATCCGCCCGCCACCGCTGTGTCGTCGCCGAACCCCGGCGGTTCAGCGAGGCTCGACGGAGGAGAGCTGAAGCTGGGACCGCCGTATGAACCGGGAGCTTCGCCGCCGTGCGCGGTGAGCTGCGCCCACACCCGCCCCGGCCGGCCCGCCACGTCGAACGGCCCGAGGCCGCGGCGGGCCAGCGCCGCCGGACGCGAGCCCTCCAGCACCACGTCGGCGGCATCGAGCAACCGGGCGAGAAAGTCCGCGTCATGATCGAAATCTGCTGTGCAGGATAGCTTTCCGCTGTTCATCCAGTCGAAGAAGGCACTCGGTCCCCGCCGCGTACCGTCGGGGCGGGACGGGTTTTCGACCTTGATGACGGTGGCCCCGGCCCGTGCCAACAGCTGCCCGCACAGCGGGCCGGCCCACAGTGAGGTCAGGTCGACGACCAGGGCACCGCGGGCGCCACGGGCCGGACCGCAAGGCCCGACCCGGCGGATCGACGGTGTGGCGGCGGCGCACTCCCCCAGCGCGGCGGCGGGCAGATCGAGCAACCGCGCCCGCTCGACGACCTCGGCCACCGGTCGCTGCGCAGCCCACCCGGCAACAGCTGGCCACGGCTCCGGGCAGTCGGCTTCGATGAGGGCGGGTACCGCGTCGATG
>NZ_QMEX01000102.1 GCF_003284925.1 Mycolicibacter senuensis | reverse complement strand
CGGCGATGATCGGGACGCCTCGCGAGGCTGCGGTGTCCAACGCGGCCAGGTAGCCCTCGACGAGGCCGTCAGGTTGCGGCCGGTGGACCACCAACTCGGCGCCTACCTGCTGCAACGGTTGCGAAAACACCCGGTGGATGTAGTCGTCGTCGGATCCGGTTCCCGGCAGCAGGACTGCCGTCACACCGTGCAAATCGAATGCCACCCCTCGATGGTGCCGGGTGCTGCTCGGCGCGCCGTAGGCCGGTCTTGTGGCATTAGGTAATCAACAGGTCTACCCTAGCGTGCGCACACAACTGAGGGAGAGTGCAATGGCTGCGCCCAAAGGCTATCTGCGGCGGCTGACTCGGAGACTGACCGAAGACCCCGAGCTGCGCGATGTCGAGGAACTGTCCGACGAGGCGCTCAACACCGGCGCGCAGCGCGCCATCGACTGCGAACGCGGTCAAGAAGTCACCATGGTCGGGGTGCTGCGCAGCGTGGAAGCCAACGCCAAGGGCTGTGTGGGCGGGGTCCGCGCCGAGTTGTTCGACGGCACCGACACCGTGACATTGGTGTGGCTGGGGCAGCGCCGCATTCCCGGCATCGACTCGGGCCGCACGCTGCGGGTGCACGGCCGGCTCGGCAAGCTCGACAGCGGCTGCAAGGCCATCTACAACCCCCACTACGAAATTCAGCAGTGACGGGCGGAGACCGTCAGGCCGGTGTGACGATGACCGACGGGTTCGGCGCCCAAGGGCCGCAGCGACTGCTCGAGCAGATCGGCGGAGTGTCCGGCCTGATCTACTCGTCGCTGCCGATCGTGGTGTTCGTGCCGACCTCCAGTGTCTTCGGGCTGCGAGCCGCCGTGGTGGCGGCGCTGACGGTGGCCGCGGCGGTGCTGGCCTGGCGGCTCATCCGCCGAGAAACGACCCAGCCGGCGGTGTCGGGGTTCTTCGGGGTGGCGGTCTGTGCCGTGATCGCCTACCGGATGGGCGACTCCAAAGGCTATTTCCTGCTCGGCATCTGGACGTCGCTGGCATGGGCGCTGGTCTTCGCCGGATCCATCCTGATCCGGCGACCGGCGGTCGGCTACATCTGGAGCTGGGCCAGCGGGCAGAGCCGAGCCTGGCGCGGGGTGCGCGCCGCGGTCTACGCCTACGACATCGCGACCCTGACCTGGGTGCTGGTCTTCGGTTCCCGCTTCGTGGTGCAACGACTGCTCTACGACGCCGACCAGACCGGGTGGTTGGGGGTGGCCCGCATCGCCATGGGCTGGCCGCTGACCGCGCTGGCGGCGGTGATGACCTACCTGGCGGTCAAATACGTGCAGCGGACACTGGACGAGCAGCCCGGCTCACACCCGGCAGACGACTGCGAACCCCGGTCAGTGCGCCGGTAGCAACAGCTCGCGCAGCGCGTCCTCGACGCCGGTGGACGCGACGAACAGCAACTCGTCGCCGCCTTCCAGCGGCTCGTCGTCCTGCGGCACGATCACCCGGGTGCCCCGCAGGATCGTCACCAGTGCGGCGTCGCGGGGCAGCGTCAACTTGCGCACCGGTTTGCCGCCCCAGGGGGTGTCGTCGGGCAGCGTTATCTCCAGCAGGTTGGTTTCGCTCTTGCGGAATTCCATGAGCCGCACCAGATCCCCGACCGCGACGGCCTCCTCGACCAGCGAGGCCAACATCCGCGGCGTGGACACCGCCACGTCCACGCCCCAGGCATCGGTGAACAGCCATTCGTTGCGGGGATCGTTCACCCGGGCCACCACCCGGGGAACGGCGAATTCGGTCTTGGCCAGTAGCGACAGCACCACATTGGCCTTGTCGTCGCCGGTGGCGGCGATGACGACGTCGAAGTCTTCCAGGTGCACCGATTCCAGCAGAGTCAACTCGCAGGCGTCACCGAGATGCCACTGCGCCTCGGCGATGTCCTCGACGTCGATGTGCTCCGGATTGCGCTCGATCAGCGTCACCTGATGCTCGCTGTCGAGCAGTTCCCGTGCGATCGACCGGCCGACGGCCCCGGCTCCGGCCACGGCGACCTTCATTCGTCCAGGTCCTCGCTCGGCGGCAGCGCGGCGATAGCGATCGCCTCGGCGACGCGGCCCGACACCGCGACGATGTAGACCTGGTCGCTGGCCTGGATGACGGTCTTGGGCTCGGGCAGGATGCCGGTGCCGAACCGGATCAGGAACGCCACCCGAGCGTTGGTGGCCGCCTCCAGGTCGGTGACGGGGCGGCCGATCCAGTCCTCGTGCAGGACGACTTCGGCGACGGCGACGGTGCCGGTGGGGTCACGCCATTTGGTGGTCTCGCTCTCCCGGGTCAGCGCGTCGAGCAGCCGGTCGGTGGTCCAGGGCACGGTGGCGATGGTCGGAATCCCGAGCCGCTCGTAGACGGCGGCCCGCTTGGCGTCGTAGATCCGGGCGACCACTCGCGCCACGCCGAACGTCTCGCGGGCCAGCCGCGCGGCGATGATGTTGGAGTTGTCACCCGAGGAGACCGCCGCGAACGCACCGGCCTCTTCGATGCCGGCGCGCAGCAGCACGTCGCGGTCGAAGCCCATGCCCAATACCCGTTCGCCGTTGAACTCCGGGCTGAGTCGGTTGAACGCGGTGGAGTCGCGGTCGATGATGGCGACCTCGTGGCCGATCCGGGACAGTCCGTCGGCAACCGAGGCCCCCACCCGGCCGCATCCCATCACAACTACCCGCACGTGCACGGTCCTTTCGGCTGGTTCGACTGGTTTTCGACTGCAGTCGTGCCCGTATTCGGTGAACGCTACCGCCAGCGCCGGCCTGGCTTACCCTTGGCTCTCGTGTCGAAGATTTCCACCGCTGCTCGCCGGCTGGTGCTGGGGCGGCCGTTCCGCAGCGATCGGCTCAGTCACACCCTGTTGCCCAAGCGTATCGCGCTACCGGTGTTCGCCTCCGACGCGCTGTCCTCGGTGGCCTACGGGCCTGAAGAGGTCTTCCTGGTGCTATCGGTGGCCGGCATCGCGGCCTACCGGATGACGCCATGGGTCGGTCTGGCGGTGGCGTTCGTGTTCATCACCGTGGTGGCCTCCTATCGGCAGAACGTGCACGCCTACCCCTCCGGCGGCGGTGACTACGAGGTGGTCACCACCAACCTGGGCGGCACCGCTGGCTTGACCGTCGCGAGTGCACTGATGGTGGATTATGTTCTGACCGTTGCCGTTTCGATCTCATCGGGGGTAGCCAACATCGGCTCGGCGATTCCCTACATCGCCGACCACAAGGTGGCGTTCGCGGTGGGGACCGTCGTCGTGGTGGCCGCGGCCAATCTGCGCGGCATCCGGGAATCGGGTACCGCGTTCGCCTTCCCCACCTATGCGTTCATGATCGGGGTCTTCGCGATGCTGGGCTGGGGGCTGTTCCAGATCTTCGTACTGGGCCACCAACTTCAGGCCGATTCGGCATCGTTCAAGATCCACTCGGCGCACGGCGAGGTGGTCGGGCTGGCCCTGGTGTTCCTGGTGGCGAAGTCGTTCTCGTCGGGGTGTGCGGCGCTGACCGGGGTGGAGGCTATCAGCAACGGCGTGCCGGCGTTTCGCAAGCCAAAGTCGCGCAACGCCGCCACCACCTTGCTGATGCTGGGCGTGATCGCGGTGACGCTGATGATGGGCATCATCGTGCTGGCTCGCCAGACCGGTGTGAAAATCGCCGCACGGCCGCACGAACAGCTGATCGGGGCGCCGGCAGACTACGACCAGAAGACGCTGCTGGCGCAGTTGGCCGAGACGGTGTTTCGCGGTTTTCCGCCCGGTCTGTGGATCATCGCCGGCGTGACCGCGCTCATCCTGGCGCTGGCGGCGAACACCGCGTTCAACGGTTTTCCGGTGCTGGGATCGATCCTGGCCCAGGACCGGTATCTGCCGCGTCAGCTGCACACCCGTGGTGACCGGCTGGCCTTCTCCAACGGCATCGTGTTCCTGGCGGTCGTGGCCATTGCCTTCATCGTGGCGTTCGGGGCCGAGGTGACCGCACTGATCCAGCTCTACATCGTCGGGGTGTTCGTCTCCTTCACCTTGAGTCAGATCGGCATGGTCCGGCACTGGAACCGATTGCTGCGCACCGAAACCGACCGTGCGGCCCGCGCCAAGATGGTGCGTTCCCGGGTGGTCAACACGATCGGGTTCGTCGCCACCGGGACCGTGCTGCTGGTCGTGATCGCCACCAAGTTCGTGGCCGGCGCCTGGATCGCGATCGTCGCGATGTCGGTGCTGTTCGCCATGATGAAACTGATCCGCCGCCACTACGATGCCGTCAGCGCGGAGCTGGCCGCGCAGTCCGCCGCCCTCGAAGACCAGGCGGTGTTGCCCAGCCGCAACCACGCCCTGGTCCTGGTCTCCAAGCTGCACCTGCCGACCCGTCGTGCGCTGGCCTACGCGCGGGCCACCCGCCCGGACACCCTGGAGGCGATCACCGTCAACGTCGACGACACCGAGACCCGGGCCCTGGTCCGCGAATGGGAGGACAGCGATATCACCGTGCCGCTCAAGGTGATCGCGTCGCCGTACCGGGAGGTCACCCGGCCGGTGCTCGAGTACGTCAGACGGCTCAGCAAGGAGTCGCCACGCACCGTGGTGACCGTCTACATCCCGGAGTACGTGGTGGGCCACTGGTGGGAGCAGGTGCTGCACAATCAGAGCGCGTTGCGGCTCAAGACCAGGCTGCTGTTCATGCCGCAGGTGATGGTCACCTCGGTGCCCTGGCAGCTGAACTCCTCGGAGCGGCGCAAGGAGTTGGCGCCGCACCACGCGCCCGGCGACACCCGGAGAGGCTTCACGGAGTGACCGAATTGATCCTGGACGTGGGCCCACCGGCCAACCGGGGCAGTTGTGTGGCCCGCCATGACGGTCGGGTGGTGTTCGTGCGCTACGCGCTGCCCGGCGAACGGGTGCGGGCCCGCATCACCGCCGAGCGCGGCTCCTACTGGCACGCCGAATGCGTCGAGGTGCTCGAAGCGGCGGACGGGCGGATCGCCTCGCTGTGTCCGATCGCCGGCGTCGACGGCGCCGGCTGCTGCGACCTGGCGTTCGCCGATCCCGCCGCGGCGCGGGCGCTCAAAGCGGAGGTGGTCGCCAACCAGCTGGGCCGGCTCGGCGGGCACGACTGGCACGGCGAGGCCGAACCGCTGGGTGAGGACGGTCCGACCGGCTGGCGCACCCGGGTCCGGCTGGAGGTCGGCGCCGACGGACGGGCCGGATTTCACCGGTATCACAGCGACGAACTGGTCACCGATCTGCGGTGCGGCCAATTGCCCGCCGGGATGACCAAGGGGCTGGCTGAGCAGACTTGGCGGCCGGGCGATCAGCTGCACGTGGTGACCGACGACGACGGCGTCCGGCATGTGGTGGGCACCAGCCGCAACCACCGTCCGCAGGTCCTCGAGGGCGACTATCACGCCACCCAGTGGGTCGGGCGCCGACGCTGGCGGATCCCGGTGACCGCGTTCTGGCAGGCGCATCGCCGGGCGGCCGCGCTCTACAGTGCGCTGGTCTCCGACTGGGCGCAACCGGAGGCGGGCATGACCGCCTGGGACCTCTACGGCGGGGCCGGGATCTTCGCTGCGGCACTGGCCGAGGCGGTGGGGACCTCCGGCGAGGTGGTCAGCATCGACACCTCACGGGCCGCAACGGCCGCCGCCCGGGCCGCCCTCGCCGATCTGCCGCAGGTATCGGTGCGCACCGACTCGGTGCGCCGGGTGTTGGCCGCACAGCCGAAGGCTGCCGACGTCGCGGTGCTGGACCCGCCGCGCGCCGGCGCCGGCCGTGAGGTGATCGAGGCGCTGGCGGCCGCGGAGGTGCCGCGGCTGGTGCACATCGGTTGCGAGGTGGCGGCGTTCGCCCGCGACATCGGGCTGTACCGCGATCACGGTTACGCCGTCGAGCAGATCCGGGTGTTCGACGCGTTCCCGCTCACCCACCACGTGGAGTGTGTGGCGCTGTTGACGCGGACATAAGAACCTCCCGCGAGCAGACGCGAAAACCCCTAAATCTTGGTTATTTTGGGGGCTTTCGCGTCTGTTCGCGCCGGACAAAATCAGCCGAATACGAAGTAGCGCAACCACAGATACAGCGCGGACAGTGCGACCGAGACCGCGGTGACCACGATGCCCTTGCGGGTGAACTCCCAGAACGAGATGGGATGGCCGGCGCGACGGGCGATTCCGAGCATCACCACGTTGGCGCTGGCCCCGACCGCGGTCAGGTTCCCGCCGAAGTCGGCGCCGAGCGCCAGCGCCCACCACAGCGCATCCGGGTGCAGGTCATTGGGCAGCGTGGTGCTCAGCTCGGCCACGATCGGCGTCATGGTTGCGACGTAGGGGATGTTGTCGATGATCCCGGACACCGGCGCGGACACCCCCAAGATGCCCATCGTGGTCAGCAGCGCGTTGCCCCCGGTGAGGTCGGTTGCCGCGTTGGCCAGGGTGGCGATCGCGCCGGTGTCCACCAGGGCGCCGACCATCACGAACAACCCGGCGAAGAACAGCAGGGTCTCCCATTCGACGCCGGAGAGATAGTCCGAACGCTCCAGCCTGGAGATCACGATCAACACCCCGGCGCCCAGCAGCGCCACCACCGAGGGCTCCAGGTGCAGCGCGCCATGCCCCAAGAACCCGGTGAACACCGCGGCCAGCACCACGCCGCACTTGATCAGCAGGCTGCGGTCGCGGATCGCCTCACGTTCCTCCAGGGCCATCACGTCGGCGACGCGGTCGGCCTCGACGGTGAACGAGCCGGGGAACAGCCGGGGCAGCATGGCGATGAACACCACCAGGACGACCGCGACGATCGGCGCCATGTGCGCCAGGAAGGCGTTGAACGTCAACCCAGCCCGGCTCGCGATGATGATGTTCGGCGGATCGCCCACCAGGGTGGCGGCGCCGCCGATGTTGGAGGCGAACACCTCGGCCATCAGGAACGGCGCCGCGCTGATCTCGAGGCGATCGCAGACCAGCAGGGTGACCGGGGCGATCAACAACACGGTGGTGACGTTGTCCAGCAGCGCTGATGCGACGGCCGTCACCAGCACCAGCAGGATCATGATCCGCAGCGGGGACCCGTTGGCGCGTTTGGCGGCCCAGATCGCGATGTACTCGAACACCCCGGTCTGGCGCAGCACGCTGACGATGATCATCATCCCCAGCAGCAGGAAGATGACGTCCCAGTCGATCCCGGTCGTGTGCGAGTAGAAGATGTCATCGGAGCTGATCACCGGTAGGACGACGACGGCCGCCGCTCCGGCCAATGCCACCAGGGCTTTGTTGACGCGGTCAGCGGCGATGAATGCGTAGGCGATCACAAAGACCGCTACCGCGAAATAGGCCATCCGGGGAGGATCAGGCTTTCAGCGCCGTGGCCAGCAAACGCGACGCGGTGATCACGCCGTGCAGTTTACCGTCCTTGACGACGGCGACCAGCGGGGTGCGCAGCCGGGCCATGGTCGAAGCGACTTCGATGAGGGTGTGGGCGGGCCCGGCGGTCGGCAGCTCGGGCAGGTGTTCGGGCAGCACGTCGCGCACCGTCTTGCCGCGCAGCTTCTCGGCGGCACGATCGGCCACGCTCTCGCTGAGCACGCCGGCCAGCGACGGGTCGTCCTGGACGTAGCCCGGCACGATGAAACGCACCACCTGGGAGGCCGGCAGCACCGCGTGCGGCTTGCCGTCCTCGTCGGCGACCACGATGCCGGGCAGCCGGTGCTCGGCCAGTAACCGGGCCGCGTCCAGGGCGTCGGAGTCGATGGCCACCACCGGGAATTCCTCAGCGATCTCCTCGGCTTGCATAGGACGACCATACGGGTGGTGCCGGTCGCCATGCGTAGACTAGCCGGATGCTTGAAGGGATCCGCGGCCCCGCCGATCTGCAGCACCTCTCGCAGGCGCAGTTGACCGCTCTGGCGGCGGAGATCCGGGAATTCCTGATCCACAAGGTCGCCGCGACCGGGGGACACCTGGGCCCCAATCTGGGTGTGGTGGAGCTGACGCTGGCGCTGCATCGGGTCTTCGACTCCCCGCACGACCCGATCATCTTCGACACCGGCCACCAGGCCTACGTGCACAAGATGCTCACCGGCCGCAGCCCCGACTTTCACAGCCTGCGCCGCAAGGGCGGGCTGTCGGGGTACCCGTCGCGCGCCGAGAGCGAGCACGACTGGGTGGAGTCCAGCCACGCCAGCGCGGCGCTGTCCTACGCCGACGGACTGGCCAAGGCCTTCGAGCTGACCGGCCACCGCAACCGGCACGTGGTGGCCGTCGTCGGCGACGGCGCCCTGACCGGCGGCATGTGCTGGGAGGCGTTGAACAACATCGCCGCCGGTAACCGGCCGGTGGTGATCGTGGTCAACGACAACGGCCGCAGCTACGCGCCCACCATCGGCGGTTTCGCCGACCACCTGGCCGCGTTGCGGCTGCAGCCCGCCTACGAACGGCTGCTCGAGCGCGGCCGCGCCGCGGTGCGCGGGGTGCCGGTCGTCGGCGAGATCGGTTACCAGGTGATCCACAGCTTCAAGGCGGGCCTCAAGGATGCGCTGGCCCCGCAGGCGCTCTTCACCGATCTGGGCCTGAAATACCTGGGCCCGATCGACGGGCACGACGAGGCCGCGGTGGAGTCCGCGCTGCGCCGTGCGCGGGGCTTCGGCGCGCCGGTGATCGTGCACGTGGTGACCCGCAAGGGCAAGGGTTACGGGCCGGCCGAGGACGACGAGGCCGAGCAGATGCATGCCTGCGGCGTGATCGACCCGCTGACCGGGTCTGCGACCGAGACCGCCGGCCGCGGCTGGACGGCGGTGTTCTCCGATGCACTCATCGAGTACGGCGCCAAGCGCCGCGACGTCGTCGCGATCACCGCCGCCATGCCCGGCCCCACCGGGCTGACCCCGTTCGGCCAGCGGTTCCCGGACCGCATGTTCGACGTCGGGATTGCCGAACAGCATGCGCTCACCTCGGCGGCCGGGCTGGCGATGGGCGGGCTGCACCCGGTGGTGGCGGTCTATTCGACCTTCCTCAACCGCGCCTTCGACCAGCTGCTGATGGATGTCGCGCTGCATGAGCTGCCGGTCACCGTGGTGCTCGACCGAGCCGGGATCACCGGTCCCGACGGCGCCAGCCACAACGGCATGTGGGATCTGTCGATCCTGGGCATCGTTCCGGGCATACGGGTGGCCGCACCGCGCGACGGTGTCCGGCTGCGCGAGGAACTCGGGGAGGCGCTGGACATCCATGACGGACCCAGCGCGGTTCGGTTCCCGAAAGGGGATGTGGGCGAAGACGTCCCGGCGATCGAGCGACGGTCCGGGGTGGATCTGCTGGCGCTGCCGGCCGACGGGCTGCCCGCCGATGTGCTGCTGGTCGCGGTCGGCGCGTTCGCGCCCATGGCGCTGGCGGTGGCCGACCGGCTGCACAACCAGGGCATCGGCGTGACGGTGGTCGATCCCCGCTGGGTGCTGCCGGTTCCCGCGGTGATCATCGAGATGGCCGGCGCCCATAGGCTGGTGGTCACCTGCGAGGACAACGGCGTCGCCGGTGGTGTCGGCTCGGCGGTGTCGGCCGCGCTGCGGCACGCCGAGATCGACGTGCCCTGCCGTGACGTCGGGTTGCCGCAGCGTTTCTACGACCACGCCTCCCGCGGTGAGCTGCTGGCCGAGGTGGGCCTGACCGCCCAGGACGTGGCCCGCCAGATCACCGGCTGGGTGGCGGCGATGAGCAGTAGCAACTGCGTCGAAGAGGTCAGCGAGCGGCTGGATTAGGGCGTGGCCCGGTGGGCGGCCACAGCTTGTCGAACACCCAGGTGAATACGAACGTGTAGACCAGGAAGAACACCAGCAGGCCGGCCTCGAGAGCGAACGCCTGCGGCAGCGACACCTGCAGGATCCAGGCGACTATCGGCAACAAGAACACGACCAGTCCGCCTTCGAAACCGATGGCGTGCGCCACCCGGCGCCGCAGCGTGCGGGCCCGGGAGCGCTGCCGCCGCTCCCACGCCTCGAACATGGTGTTCCAGAGGTAGTTCCACAGCACCGCGACGGTCGATGCCGTCACGGCCATGACACCGGAACTGCCGCCGCCGAATCCCAGGACGACAAAACCCAGGGCGGTGAGCACGATGGCGACGATCTCGTAGCTGATGACGTAGCTGACTCGGCGAACAACTGGTGACACGAGGTGCTCCAAGGAAAATCGACCATGGGAAGTCCTCGAAGGTTCGCGTCCATGGTGGTCGTGGCGTGAGAAGCGATGGCCGATCGACGAATACGGCTGACGCTTCCAGCAGTCTAGCAACACGTCGACCGCGCCGCCGGGCGCAGCAAGCCGGCCGCGCTAGCCGCCGGCGACCGTAGCCCCGAGGGCCTGGGCGAGCAGCGGCACCGTCAACTGCCGCTGCCAGGGCCGGGCGCCGCCGGTGTTGAGGAACTCCTCGATCGCGGCCGTGGGATCCGGTGTCGCCGCATTCCAGTCCCAACACAGTCGGCGCAGCAGGTCGGGGGAGAGCAGGTTCTCGGTGGGCACGTTCACCTGCTCGGACAGTTGCCCGAGCGCGGCGCGGGCCGCCTCCAGTCGCGTGGCCGCCTCGGGTTTGCGCCGCGACCAGCGCGAGGGTGGCGGTGGGCCGCTCGGGGGTTCGGCGGAGTCCGGCGGTTCCGGGTTGTCGCGAGCGGCAGCCAGCGCTTCCAGCCAGGTCGCCGCGCTGCGGCGCTGCTTGGGTCCGCCGAATACCGGCAGCGCGAGCAATTCGTCGACGGTGGTGGGATCGGCGACGGCTGCGGCGATGATCGCCGCATCGGGCAGGATGCGCCCAGGCGCGATATCGCGGCGCTCGGCGATCCGGTCGCGCACCGTCCACAGTTCACGAACGGCGGCCAGCCCGCGCCGGTCGCGCACCTTGTGGATGCCCGAGGTGCGCCGCCAGCGGTCCCGGCGCGTCGAGGTGGTGAAGTCGGTGCTCCGCAGATGATTGAATTCCTGTGCCGCCCAATCGCTTTTACCCTGACCGGACAGCACCTCGGCGATGGCTTCACGCAGTTCGATGAGGACCTCGACGTCCAGCGCCGCGTAGTTGAGCCACTCGGCGGGCAGCGGACGCTTCGACCAGTCGGCGGCGCCGTGGCCCTTGGCCAGGCCCAGACCCAACAGCCGCTGCACCATCGCCGCCAGGTTGACCCGGTCGAAGCCGGCCAGCCGGCCGGCCAGTTCGGTGTCATAGAGCGCCTTCGGCCACATGCCGACCTCGGCCAGACAGGCCAGATCCTGATCGGCGGCGTGCAGAATCCACTCGTCGTCGTCGAGCACCTCGGCGACCGGGCGCAGCAGGACCGCCGGATCCGAGCCGGCCCCGACCGGGTCGATCAGCACGGTGCCGGCACCGGCGCGCCGGATCTGGATCAGGTAGGCGCGGTTGGAGTAGCGAAAGCCCGACGCGCGTTCGGCGTCCACCGCGAACGGACCGTGGCCGCCGGCCAGCTTCTCGGCGGCGGCGCCGATCTGCCGGGTGGTGACCGACACCTCCGGTACGCCGCCGGCGGGATACGGCAGCGGCGTCGGTTCGGGCGCTTCGGTGGCCGGTTCGGTGGTCTGTCCGGTCATCTCAGACGCGGGTTCGCGAGCTCAGGTCGGTGATCCCGACCGGCGGCAGGCCTGCGGCATGTTCGAGGACCTCGCAGAACGCCTGAACGTGCGTGCCCAGCTCCGGAGTGGTGGCGGTCCAGGACGCTCGCAACTCCAGCTGGTGTCCGCGGGGCGGACCGGAGATGTCGCCGTAGCGCACCGATGTGGTCGCGGTGACGGTGCCGCCCAGCGCGGTCATGTGTTCGGTGCGCGAGGCCAGCGCTTCGACCAGCCAACTCCAGGCGACTTCCGGCAGCAGCGGGTCGATCGCCTCCTGCGGGTCCAGGTCGGCCTGGATGAAGGCCACCAGGCGCATGGTGCCGTCCCAGGCGTCGGTGCCGTCCGGGTCGTAGAGCAGGATCAGCCGGCCGAACGCATCGCCGTCGGAGTCCTGCGGGACGAAATCGGCTTCGGGATGTTTGACCTCGGCACCCAGCGCATAGCTGTAAGGCGCCAGCCGCTGGGGTGGCCGGATCGGGCCGAGCTCGATCTCGGACCGGACCGTTGCGGCGTGCATGGTCGCCACCGCTTCGCGGAAGGGGGCAGGCTCGGCTGATGTCACGGGTGCCGCTCCTTAACTGATCGCTCTGCCCCGCGCCGCCAGCGGCCGGCCCCCGGGTGCTGTTGCGCACCGCCGCGACGCGGGTCGCCGAATCTCACGCTAACCCCCGACGCCGGCCGGCGCAGAAAGGCGCGCCGAATCACCGGCGGTTCGGCGAGGCTCGGTGGAGTCGGCCCCCGGGCCGGCGGAGGCGAGGGGAAGCCGGGACCGCCGCGTCAAACACGGGCCGTTCCCGCGCCGTAACCGGTCGTGGCAGCATTGAGGCCGATGAGTGCCCGTCGAGAACTGCCCGATTCGCCCTACCTGGCCGCCGCTGCGGGCCGGCAACCCGCCCGGGTGCCGGTCTGGTTCATGCGGCAGGCCGGCCGGTCGCTGCCGGAATACCGAGTGTTGCGCGCCCAGCACCGCATGCTGGAGGCCTGCTTCGACCCCGAGCTGGTCTGCGAGATCACGCTGCAGCCGGTCCGCCGCCACGGCGTGGACGCGGCGATCCTGTTCTCCGACATCGTGGTGCCGCTGCGCGGGGCCGGGGTGGATCTGGACATCGTGCCCGACGTCGGGCCGGTGATCGCCGAGCCGCTGCGCAGCGCGGCCGATGTCGCTGCGCTGCGGCCGCTGGAACCGCAAAGCGTGACCGCCGTCGCCGAGGCGGTGTCGCTGCTGGTGGACGCGCTGGGCGACGTGCCACTGATCGGTTTCGCCGGAGCGCCGTTCACACTGGCGTCCTACCTGGTCGAGGGCGGGCCCAGCCGGAACCACGCGCGGACCAAGATGATGATGCTGGCCGAACCGGACACCTGGCATCAGCTGATGACCAGGCTCACCGACCTGACCATCGCGTTCCTGACGGTGCAGCTCGACCACGGCGTGGACGCCATCCAGCTGTTCGACTCCTGGGCTGGCACGTTGAGCCTGGCCGACTACCGCAAATTCGTGTTGCCGCACAGCGCCCGGGTGTTCGCCGCGCTGGCCGACGCCGGCGTGCCGATGACGCACTTCGGGGTGCAGACCGCCGAGCTGTTGGGCGCCATGGCCGAAGCCGGAGCCACCGTGGTGGGAGTCGACTGGCGGACTCGGCTGACCGATGCCGCCGCCCGGGTCGGAGCC
>NZ_QMEX01000101.1 GCF_003284925.1 Mycolicibacter senuensis | reverse complement strand
TGGGTATCGGGGCACAGGGTGGGCGCCCCGAGGAACTGGCCGGCCTGGGCGGGGCGGCCCCGGGAACGCTGCTGCCGGCGGTCTCCCGTGAGGTGCTGCGCGCCGGCCCCGACGTCGCGGCGCTGCGGGCCGCAGCGGAGCGGATGCGCGACGCCGTCGGTTACCTGGGCGCCGGGTAACGACCCGCGCGCCGGGGATTGCAGGACGTCGCGGCGGCTACCAGAGGAAAGGCATGCTGCCGGCGTTGTCGCCGCTGCGGCCGTCGCCGGCAGGGCCCTCGCCCCCGGCGGCTCCCAGGTCGAGGTCGCCGGCGGTGCCGGCGTCGAAACCGCTGCTGAACGGGCCGAGGTTCACGTTGTCGGCGGCATGATCACTGGGCCACAGGTTGAAGCTGCCGTCGTTGGGGTTGCCGCCGAACGGACCGGCAGTGGTTTCGGCGCCACCGCCGTTGCCGGCGGTCACCCCGTCGCCTGGATCGGCGGCGGCCATACCGGCACCGATCGTGCCGACCGCCAGCACCACCACCCCGGTCAGTACCCAGCCGCCAAAGCGCTGTGTCTTCATGCCGGCCCCCTTTTGGCCATCGAACGGGCGCAATCGGCCACCCGGAAGAAAAACTGTATCCGGACCGAGCCGGAGCGGCAATCATCCATTCTGCTGCCATTCACACCGTCAATACATTGGTTGGCAACCATTCGCCTTTCTACCGAGCTGAACTGGCATTATGGTCGATCAATTACTGACGGCGCTGTCAATTCCCGGCAGAAACTCCGGCAGCCGAGCTGTGGTGGCTGCGGCCGGTAGACGCAAATACGCGTCCGTTAATCCCGTCGCCCTTGAGGTCACCGAGCACCGCGAAAACCTGCTCGCCCTGCGCGTCGACCACTGCTCGGCGATCAGGTCCGCGTCGGCGCCGGCCAGCTTCGGTCCCCACCCCAGCACCGTTCGTCCGGCGGCGCCCAACGGCAGGCCTGCCGGCGCGTCGCTGAGTTTTCACCGGTCGACGGAGGTCTCGACACGCCCGACACGCCGCGAGGTGCGAATTCAATGCGCTGCAAGATTCGGCCCGTCCCTCAGCTGCCCGGCGGGGAGCGGCCCGGATGGTCCAATCGGCCGGTGAAACCGAGGAAAGTCCTGCTAGAAGCTGTTTTTCGAGGCCGGCTGATACCAATGGCGGCCCCCGGTGGCCGGCCCGGAGGGCGTCGTTCCGGTTCGGGCGGTGGGCCGTGCGCAGCCGCCACACGCTGGGCATTTGTGGCCGGAAACCGGGGGTGGGGTTAGATTTCGTCAGACGGCGTGGGTACGGTCGTCGTCTCTGGCGGGAGTACCCGGCCGGGACATGGAAAACATCGACGTTGTCGATGATGACGAGACGGAGGAATCGTGGCCCTTCCCCAGTTGACCGACGAGCAGCGCGCCGCCGCGTTGGAGAAGGCGGCGGCCGCACGTCGGGCCCGAGCGGAGCTCAAGGACCGGCTCAAGCGTGGCGGCACCAACCTCAAGCAGGTGCTCAAGGACGCCGAGACCGACGAGGTCCTGGGCAAGATGAAGGTTTCCGCGCTGCTGGAGGCGTTGCCGAAGGTCGGCAAGGTCAAGGCGCAGGAGATCATGACCGAGCTGGAGATCGCCCCCACCCGCCGGTTGCGCGGCCTGGGCGACCGGCAGCGCAAGGCGCTGCTGGAGAAGTTCGACTTCTCCTGACCTGTCGGTGAATGCCGGTGGAGGGCCGGACAGCCGACACGCGGGACGCGTGGTGGTGCTGTCCGGCCCATCAGCGGTCGGTAAGTCGAGCCTGGTCCGGTGCCTGCGGGAACGGGTGCCGGACCTGTATTTCAGTGTGTCGGCGACCACCCGGGCGCCGCGTCCCGGGGAGGTCGACGGCGTCGACTACCGGTTCGTGACGCCGGGGGAATTCGACCGGCTGATCGAGACCGACGCCCTGCTGGAGTGGGCCGACATCCACGGTGGACTGCAGCGATCCGGAACCCCGGCGGCCCCGGTGGCCGAGGCGACCCGGGCCGGCCGGCCGGTGCTGATCGAAGTGGACCTCGCCGGGGCCCGGGCCATCAAGAAGGCCCTGCCGGAGGCCGTGACGGTGTTTCTGGCGCCGCCGGATTGGGACACGCTGCAGGCCAGACTGGTCGGGCGCGGCACCGAATCGGCGGAGGTCATGGAACGTCGGCTGGCCACCGCGCGCACCGAGTTGGCCGCACAAGGCGACTTCGACGCGGTCGTGATCAACGCTCGATTGGAAACCGCCTGCTCAGAATTGGTATCCTTGCTGGTGGATACTGCACCGGGCGCGGTGTGATCGGCCCGGAAGCACCAACAGCTTCACCCCAAGCCCCTAAATCGCCAGGAGATTGTCTTACGTGAGTACCTCGCAGGCCGACGCGGCCACCATCTCGCCGGCCGCCGACGCCGAATTCGACCCGGCGATGATCGGTGGCTACGACACGCCGCTGGGCATCACCAACCCGCCCATCGACGAACTGCTGCAGCGGGCGTCGAGCAAGTACGCCCTGGTGATCTACGCGGCCAAACGTGCGCGGCAGATCAACGACTACTACAACCAACTCGGCGAAGGCATCCTCGAGTACGTCGGGCCGCTGGTCGAGCCCGGTCTGCAGGAGAAGCCGCTGTCGATCGCGCTGCGCGAGATCCACGGCGACCTGCTCGAATACACCGAAGGCGAGTAACAGAGGCCGAGACGGGACGGGTCGGTAGCCGTGGAGCACAAGCGGATCGTCGTCGGTGTCTCCGGTGGGATCGCCGCATACAAGGCTTGCACGGTGGTCCGGCAGCTGACCGAGGCCGGTCACTCGGTCCAGGTCGTACCGACCGAGTCCGCGCTGCGGTTCGTCGGGGCCGCGACCTTCGAGGCACTCTCCGGGCTGCCGGTGCACACCGGCGTCTTCGATGACGTCCCACAGGTTCCGCACGTCGCCATCGGCCAACATGCCGACCTGGTGGTGGTGGCGCCCGCCACCGCCGACCTGCTGGCCCGCGCGGTCGCCGGCCGCGCCGACGACCTGCTCACCGCCACCTTGCTCACCGCCCGCTGTCCGGTGCTGTTCGCCCCGGCGATGCACACCGAGATGTGGCAGCATCCGGCCACCGTCGCCAATGTGGCGACGCTGCGTGAACGCGGCGCGGTGGTTCTCGAACCCGCGTCGGGCCGGCTGACCGGCGCCGACACCGGGCCCGGGCGGCTGCCCGAGGCCGAGGAGATCAACACAATCGTCTCGCTGCTGCTGGAGCGGTCCGACGCGTTGCCCTACGACCTGGCGGGGCGCAAAGTGCTGGTGACCGCCGGCGGTACCCGTGAGCCGATCGACCCGGTGCGGTTCATCGGCAACCGCAGTTCGGGCAAGCAGGGTTACGCGGTGGCCCGGGTGGCCGCCCAGCGTGGCGCTGAGGTCACCCTGATCGCGGCGCACGCCGCCGGGCTGATCGACCCGGCCGGCGTCCACGTGGTGCGTGTCAGTTCCGCCCAGCAGCTGCAGGACGCGGTGACCAAGCACGCCCCCGAGGCGCAGGTTCTGGTGATGGCCGCCGCGGTGGCCGACTTCCGCCCCGCCCGGACGGCGCAGGCGAAGATCAAGAAGGGGCCGGACAACCAGGGGGAGCCGACCATCGAACTGGTCCGCAACGACGATGTGCTGGCCGGTGCGGTTCGAGCACGCGCCGACGGACAGTTGCCCAATATGCGGGCCATCGTCGGTTTCGCCGCCGAGACCGGAGATGAGAACGGCGACGTGCTGTTCCACGCCCGGGCGAAACTGCAGCGCAAAGGATGCGACCTGCTGGTGGTCAACGCCGTCGGGGAAGGCAGGGCCTTCGAGGTGGACCACAATGACGGCTGGTTGCTGGCCGCCGACGGAACCGAGTCCGCCCTGGAGCCCGGTTCGAAGACCCTGATGGCCAGTCGGATCGTGGACGCGGTGGCGGCCTTCCTGGGCGGCCGCGATTAGCGCCGGCGCCGGCCGTGGTGCCGTTGGCCGCGCAATCACCGCCGCAGTAACTTACGATTAGTAAGTTACTGGAAGGGGCCCGACATGGACGACCGGCGGTATGTGGTGATCGGGGGCGGCCTGGCGGGCCTGGCCTCGGCGGTCTGGCTGGCCGAGGCGGGCAAGAAGGTCACCCTGCTGGAGCGGCGTGGCCGGCTCGGCGGGCGCACCCACGCGATGAAAGTGGACGGGATAGCCGACCTTCCGGACAACGGCCAGCACGTCATCGCAAGCGGCTATGAACACCTGTTCCGCTACCTGAGCAGCGTCGGCACCCGGTCGATGGTCGAGTTCCCGACCGGCGGCACGCTGCGCTGGCCGGGAGGCGCCACGACCACCATGGCGACCCGCGGGCTGGGTGCGGTGCGGACGCTGTTCGGCGTGCACCCGGAGGCAAGCCTGCTCGACCGCGTGCGCACGGCGGTGGCGACGGCACGGTTGACACACCAGGCACTGCGCCAACCCGCCGATCTTCCCGATCTCTCCACCGACCAGTGGTTTCGGCGGGTGGGCATGCCGTCGTCGGCGCGCCAGGCGGTATGGGACTGGCTTGCCCTCGGTATCGCCGCCGAACCGGTGGAGCGTGGCTCGGCCAAGGTCTTCGCCGACGTGCTCGCCACCGGAATCCGGCTGGGCCTGCGGCATCGCACCGCGGTGACGATCGGCTACCCGACCACCGACCTCGACACGCTCTACATCACGGGCGCGCTCGCGCTGTTCGACCGACTCGGCGTCGACGTGCGCTATCGCACGGTGGCCAGGCGAATCGTGGTGCAGGACAACGCCGTCCGGGCGGTGGAACTGGCCGATGGTACCGAGATACCGGCAGACGCGGTGGTGTGCGCGGTGCCCAACTCCCATATCGGCGGGCTGCTCGACGACCTGCCCGAGCACGCCGAAATCTACGCTGCGGCAGACAAGTTGCATCACACGCCGATCGTGAGCACCAACCTCTACCTGGACCGGCCGCTGGGCACCGAAGCAGCGATGGAGGCGGTGATCGGCGGCACCGGCATCATCGACGAGGTATTCGACCGGCAGCGGATGCAGGGCCGCGACCCGGACGGCGCATGGCTGTACTGCCTGACCACCAGCGGCGCCTACGAACAGATCCACCGGTCCAGCGACCAGATCGTGGCCGAGCAGCTGGAGCTGCTGCGCCGCTACTATCCGGCCGCCGCCGAGGCGAACGTGGTGGCCGCCCAGGTGGTCAAGATGCCGAAGGCGACCTTCTCGCAGGTCGTCGGCACCGACGGGCTGCGCCCGGACCAGCGCACCTCGGTGCCGAGCCTGGTGCTCGCCGGCGACTGGACCCGCACCGATTGGTCGGCGACGATGGAAAGCGCCGCGCAGAGTGCGGCCCGCGCGGTCAAGCTGCTGCTCGCATTGCCGGAACACAGATGAGCGCGCAACCGGCGTCGCCGCGCCGGCGGATGTCGGGACAGGCCCGCCGGGCCCAGCTGCTCGACCGTGCCCGCGACATCGTCGCCACCGAGGGTTTCGCCGCGGTGACCATCGAACGGGTGGCCCACGCCGCCGGGGTCACCCGCACGGTGGTGTACCAGAACTTCGGCGACCTGGCCGGATTGATGTCGGCGCTGCTCGACCGCGAATCGGAGATCGCCTTCGCCGGCATGCGCAGCGTGGCCGCCCCGCCCGACGACGACCCGGACGCGGTCGGCCGGGGCATCCTGGCCTACCTGCACGCGGCGCCGACAAGCTGGCGCATCATCTTGAGCCCGCCCGCCGCAGCGCCACCGCAACTGCAAGCCCGCACCGAGCTGGGCCGCCGCTATGCCCGCCGTATCGCGGCAGACAGGTTGTCCGCGCTCACCGGTCACCCGGTCGACGCCGACGGCGCGACGGCGCGACTGCTGTTGTCCGCACTGGAGGAACTGGCGCTGCTGCACCTCACCGACCCCGACGCGTATCCGGATGAGTTGGTGCTGCGCTATCTGCGGTCGCTGGTCGGCTGGGCGGTCCGGCTCGAGACGGCGACGCCGCCGACACCGTGACCGCGGCCACCCGGCCTGCCGCCGCACGCCGCCAGGACGGTAAGGTAGGCAGCCACAGGGCCGAGTCGTACAAGTGCCTCGTCGTGGGGCGTGTCGTCGAGCATCTCCCGGTCGCGGGGGAGCACAGGCACTACCCGGCCCGCGACCTGGGGGCGCCCCACCGGACTGTCAGGCCGCCACCAGGAGCGCATAGCTATATTTGCCCGAGCTAACTTTTGGATCGAAACCCGGAGGGTGACATTGTGAGCGAAAAGGGTCGGCTGTTCACCAGTGAGTCGGTGACCGAGGGACATCCCGACAAGATCTGTGACGCCATCAGCGACTCGGTGCTCGACGCACTGCTCGCCGATGACCCCCGCTCCCGGGTTGCGGTGGAGACCCTGGTCACCACCGGTCAGGTGCACGTGGTCGGCGAGGTCACGACCAACGCCCGGGAGGCGTTCGCCAACATCACCAACACCGTGCGCGAGCGGATCCTCGACATCGGCTACGACTCGTCGGACAAGGGCTTCGACGGGGAGACCTGCGGGGTCAACATCGGCATCGGCGCCCAGTCACCCGACATCGCGCAGGGTGTCGACACCGCCCACGAAGCCCGCGTCGAGGGGGCGGCCGACCCGCTGGACTCTCAGGGCGCCGGCGACCAGGGCCTGATGTTCGGCTATGCGATCGCCGACACCCCCGAGCTGATGCCGCTGCCGATCGCGCTCGCCCACCGGCTGTCGCGGCGGCTGACCGAGGTCCGCAAGAACGGCACGCTGGACTACCTGCGCCCGGACGGCAAGACCCAGGTCACCATCGAATACGAGGACGACGTCCCGACCCGGCTGGACACCGTGGTGATCTCCACCCAGCACGCCGACGGCATCGACCTGGTGAAGACCCTGGACCCCGATCTGCGGGAGCACGTGATCACCACCGTGCTCGCCGAGCTCGCCCACGAGACGCTGGACTCGTCGTCGACCCGGGTGCTGATCAACCCGACCGGCAAGTTCGTCGTCGGCGGGCCGATGGGTGACGCCGGTCTGACCGGCCGCAAGATCATCGTCGACACCTACGGCGGCTGGGCCCGCCACGGCGGCGGCGCCTTCTCCGGCAAGGACCCGTCCAAGGTCGACCGTTCGGCCGCCTACGCGATGCGCTGGGTGGCCAAGAACATCGTCGCCGCCGGCCTGGCGCAGCGCGTCGAGGTCCAGGTGGCCTACGCCATCGGCAAGGCCGCCCCGGTCGGGCTGTTCATCGAGACCTTCGGCACCGCCACCGTCGACCCGGTCAAGATCGAGAAGATCGTGCCCGAGGTCTTCGACCTGCGCCCGGGCGCCATCGTGCGCGACCTGGACCTGCTGCGCCCGATCTACGCGCCGACCGCCGCGTACGGCCACTTCGGCCGCACCGACATCGAACTGCCGTGGGAGCAACTCGACAAGGTCGACGACCTCAAGCGCGCCATTTAATTGCGGTCTCGCTGCGCGAGCAGACGCCAAAGCCCCCATTTCCGGCCGGATTTAGGGGCTTTCGCGTCTTGTCGCGCCTGAAAAATCAGGCGGTGAACCGGTAGTCGTCGAGGTCGAAGCGCCGGCTGCGCCAGTAGGCCTCCACGGTGGTGGTGGGCCGCAGCGGGACGTCGCCGTTCTTGTCGAAGTAGTAGCTGTTGGCCAGTTGGCAGCTGTCCTGCCAGAACACCTGGCGGTGGCGTTTGCTCATCATCTCGGCGAAGTAGCGGGCGTTGGCGGCCTCGGAGATCTCCACCCGGGTGGCGCCGCGCCGCCGGGCGCGTGTCAGGCACCGCACGAGGTGGTGCGTCTGCGCCTCGATCAGCGCGAAATACGATGACCCGACGTAGCCGTACGGACCGAAGACGCTGAACAGGTTGGGGAATCCGGGGATGCTGACCCCCTCGTAGGCCTGTAGCCGGTGCTCGTCCCAGAACCGGCTCAGCGACTGGCCGCCGGCCCCGGTCACGGCGAATGTCGGGATACTGTCACTGTCCATCACCTTGAACCCGGTTGCCAGGATCAGCACGTCGACCTCATGGGAGGTCCCGTCGGCGGTCACAACCCCGGTGGGGGAGATCCGTTCGATCGGGTCGACGACCAGGCGGACGTTGTCACGGTTGAACGTCGACAGGTAGGTGTTGTGGAAACCGGGCCGCTTGCAGCCGACGGCGTAGCGCGGCGTGAGCTGATCACGCACCACCGGATCGTGCACCTGGCGGCGCAGGTACGCCCGCCCGGCGGACTCCATCTGCTTGGCCAGCGGGAACACCGTGAAGTACTGCGCTGCGATCGGGAAGGTCGCCTCGACGTAGGCCTGGCTGGCCAGCCGCTGTAGCGCCATGCCGCCGGGAACACGCATCGCCCAGCGGATCGGGGCCGGTAGCGGCAGATCCGCCTTCGGGAAGCACCAGATCGGGGTCCGCTGAAAAACCGTGAGCGAGGCGACTTTCGGCGCGATCTCCGGGATCACCTGCACCGCTGAAGCGCCGGTGCCGATCACCGCCACGCGCTTGCCGGTCAGGTCCTGCGAGTGATCCCAGCGCGCGGTGTGCATCGTCACCCCGGCGAACGTGTCGACGCCGTCGATGTCGGGCAGCTTCGGTGTGGTCAGCGCGCCGCTGGCGTTGATGAGGAACCGCGCGGTGACCGGGCCGCCGGGGCCGTGCGGCGGTTGCAGCTGCACCCGCCATACGTCGCGTTCTTCGTCGAACTCCGCCGACACCACCTTGGTCCCGAACTGGATCCGGGAACGCAGCCCGTACTTGTCGACGCAGTGCTCGGCATAGTTCTTCAGCTCCCGGCCGGGTGCGTAGGTACGCGACCACTCGGTGCTCTGCTCGAAGGAGAACTGATACGAGAACGACGGAATATCCACGGCGATACCGGGATAGGTGTTCCAATGCCAGGTGCCGCCGACGCCGTCGCCGGCCTCGATGATCCGATAATCGGGCATGCCGGCTCGGTCGAGACCGATCGCCGCGCCGATGCCGGAGAAGCCGGCGCCGATGATCAGGACTTCATGGTCGGGTTTCTCGGTCACGGTGGCTCCTCGTCGCTGATATCGCTCGACCGTAGCGCGCCGGGCGGCCGCCCGTCAGTGCTCATCCGGCGGTTCGAGGCGCCATGGCGGATTCCGTCGGGCCTCCCCGGCGTGAAACAGGCACAGCTGGTGGCCATCGGGGTCGCGCAGCCTTGCCTCGCGCCATAGCCAGGGCATATCAGTCGGCGGCTGGCTGAACTCCACCAGCTCGCGCAGGCGCTGGTACTCGCCGTCGAGGTCGTCGGTTTCGAAGTAGATCGTCACCTGCTCGCCGATCGGGGCCACCCCGGAGCGTTCCACCGAAACGGTGCTGTCCCCGGTCGGGCATTCGAAGCGCAGGTAGTTGTCCGTCTTGACGATCAGCCGCAGGCCAAGGAGCCGGTAGAACCGCTCGGAGCGGTCCAGATCGGTGGAGCCGAGGGTGATCTGGTTCAGCCGCATCGGATCAAGAACGCGTGGTGTGCAGGGCCGCTTTCAGGGCCGCCAGCCCCAGGTCGGTGGCCTCGGTGGCCGACGGGATGATCCCGGCGTAGCCCAGGTAGCCGTGGATCTGGGTCGTCGCGTTGTGCACCTGCACCGGCACCCCGGCGGCCGACAGCAGTTCGCCGTAGCGGATACCGTCGTCGCGCAGCGGATCGTGGCCGGCCACCGCGATATAGGCCGGCGGCAGACCCGCCAGATCCGGGGCCCGCGCCGGCGCCAGCATCGGCGGTGGGTTACTCAGGTCGACCCCCGCGGCGTAGGCGAAGGTGACCTCCGCCAGCGTCTCGCGGTCGATGATCGGTGCCGAGGCGTTCTCGGTGAACGATGGCAGCGTGGTGTCATAGGTGGTCGCCGGATACCACAGCAGCTGAAAGGCGATCTCGGGCCCGCCGGCGTCGCGGGCCAACTGCGACACCACCGCCGCCAGGTTTCCGCCCGCCGAATCGCCGGCCACCGCCAGCCGGGCCGGATCTGCGCCCAGCTCCGCGGCATGTGCCGCCACCCATTCGGTGGCCGCCATCGCATCCTCCACGGCGGCCGGGAACGGGTGCTCGGGAGCCAACCGGTAATCGACCGACACCACCACCGCGTCGGCGTGGACCGCATGCTGGCGGGCGGTGCCGTCGTGGGTGTCGAGGTCACCGGCGACGAACCCGCCGCCGTGGAAGAACACCACCACCGGAGCGGCGCCGGCGCTCGGCGGGCGATAAACCCGCACCGGCAGGTCACCGCCAGGGCCCTCGATGACCCGGTCCTCCGCGGGCAACTCGGGGTACACCGGCCGGCGCGGCAGGTCGCGCATCCTGCGGCGCGCCGCTTCGACGCCGTCGGCCAGAGTCAGCCGGTAGGGGACGGCGTCCAGTACCTTCAGCACTATGGGGTCGATAGCGGAGTCATCGTCGACGAGCGGCATGGGAACACCGTACGCAACACGACTGGTCCCCACCGCTTGGGCCGCGGCCGGTTGGGTCGCTGTCGGGTACGGGATCTTTCTGACCGTGCTGGCGCTGCGATCGCCGCCCGGCGATGCGCTGACCGGGCACTGGGTCGGCCAGCCGGCGTTCAAGTCGGCCATGGCGGTCTTGCTGGCGGTGGCCGCGGCCGCGCACCCGATCCTGCGCGAGGCGCGCTGGCTGATCCCTGCGCTGATCCTGTCGGCCGCCGGTGACTGGCTGCTGGCTATCCCGTGGTGGGAGCCGTCATTCGTTGCCGGCCTGACTGCGTTCCTGTTGGCGCACTTGTGCTTTCTGGGGGCACTGCTCCAGCTGGCGGTGGTCTCTCGCGGCGGGCTGATCGGGGCGGGTCTGGTCGGCGTCAGTTGCCTGGGCCTGCTGGTGTGGTTCTGGCCCGGCCTGTCTCGCGAGGGGATGACCGTCCCGGTGACGGTCTACGTGCTGGTGCTCGGCGCCATGGTGTGCGCGGCCCTGCTGGCGAAGCTGCCCACCCGTTGGACGGCAGTGGGTGCGGTGTTCTTCGCGGTGTCGGACGCCATGATCGGGGCCGGCAAGTTCGTGCTGGGCAACGAGATGCTGGCGGTGCCGATCTGGTGGGCCTATGCGGCGGCGCAGCTGCTCATCACGGCCGGCTTCTTCTTCGGCCGCTCCGGTGGCGGGCCCCCGGCCGCGGACTGAGGCTCGCCGGCGGTCAATGCCGGTGGCCACCGGTGCCGGGACGCAGCAGTTCCGGGTCGAAAGTGGGAAGCCGGTGGCGGTGCGGGGCGGTCATGTGGTCGTGCGCCAGCGCGTCGCCGTGGCCGGACGCGATGTCGCCGATGCTGAACAGCGACTCGCTGCCCGGTCTGAAATAGGAGCTGTGACCGGCCATCGGTGCGGTCGGCCACGGGGGTTCGGCTTTGAACCGGGTCGAGCCGTAGCCGTCGTCGGCCGGGTCGGGGCCCAGCCCGACCGTTGCCGTGGTCGCGGGCACCGGCAGTTGTGGTTCGCCGGCGAATCCGGTGATCGGATCCGACGATGCCGCGCCCACATACACGTGTCCGTCCCGCGGCAGATGAAAGTCCTTGGCGCTGCGCGCCAGGTCGGTTCCCGGGGAGCCGACGAGCACCACATCATCGGCCCGCATCCCGAAGCCGGCCGCGGCGTCGGCCACCGCGGTCGAGCCGTACGAATGCCCGACCACGGTGACGTGGCCGGTGCCGCGGTGCGTCGCCCGCAGGGCGTTGACATCGGCGGCCAGCATGCTGCCGCCGGATCGGGCCGAATCCGGTTGCGCCACTCGTGGATCCAAGAGGCTGTCTGGGGCGCGATACCCCATCCACAGAATGACCGAATTCGATCGCGCCGGATCGGCGCGGGCGGCCTCGCGGTAGACGTTCACGCCGTCGGGATTCGACAGGTAACCGTCACGGACGCTGCTGTGCGCCCCGGGCACCAGCACGGTGGTGTTGTCGGCGGTGTCGGGATCGCCGATGGCGATGGCGGCCCGGCCCCGGCCGGCGAACGCCACCGGGTCATAACTGAGCAACAGCACCGCCCCGGTGCCCGCGTCGGCGTTGAACCGCAGCCCGTCACGGACCCGCAGCGCGTTGTCGTAGCGGATCATGTCCGCGGCGCTGATCGCCGCGGTGGCGTGCTCCACCCGGCTGATGTCATCGGCGAGGGCCTGCCGGTTCAACCGGTCGCGCACTCGGGCCGGGATCCCATAGTCCGACCCCAGCGACCGCAGCAGCGCCGCACCCGCCCGGTTGTCGGCGGCGACGTCGGCGACCACCCGCCGGATGTCTCGGGCCTTGGCGGCCAAGAAGAGCTGGAACTGGCGGACACCGGCCGGGGTGTCCCAGGCTGGCGCCCGCTGATCGCCCAGCGCATCGCGGATCTCGGCGCCGATGGTATCCAGACGCCGACGACCCTCCCGGGCGTGATCGACCGCGCCGCGCAGCGCGGTGGACAGCACGGCGTCGGTGCGGGCTGCGGTCTGCTGCCGGATGACGAGTGAGCCCTCGCGGGCCTGCGCCGTCTCCGCGTGGGCGCCGCGCTGTTCGGCCATACCGCAGCAAGGTAATTCGGCGCGAGCAACGCCGCCCCCGCCGATCCACAGGCCGGGCGGCGCTGTGAGCCGGCGGATGCCGGGGTCGGCGGCGTCTGCTAGACCTGCGTGGTGAGCGTCGAGCGCCTCGAGAGCGAACCCGGCGATCCCGGCGACCCCATCGCCCGGGTGCTGCCGATGCTGACGGTGCCGCATCTGGACCGCGAGTTCGACTATCTCGTCACACCGGAGCAGGCCGAACACGCGTTGCCCGGCACCCGCGTGCGGGTGCGCTTCCACGGTCGGTTGGTCGATGCCTTCGTCTGGGAGCGCCGCGCCGATACCGACCACACCGGCAGACTGGGCCGGCTGGAGCGGGTGATCTCGGCCGAACCGGTGCTCACCGCGGAGGTTCGCCGGCTGGTGGAAGCGGTGGCCGCCCGCTACGCCGGCAGCCGGGCCGACGTGCTGCGCCTGGCGATACCGCCGCGTCACGCCCGGGTGGAACGCGAAGCGGTGGAGCTACCGGAGGCGCCGGTGCTCGAACCGGTGAATCCCGCTGGCTGGCAGCGCTATTCAGCCGGTGGCGCGTATCTGGCGGCGCTGGAGGAGGGGCGGGCCGCACGTGCGGTCTGGCAGGTGCTGCCGGGCGACTCATGGGCCGATCGGTACGCCGAGGCTGCCGTCGCCGCCATCCGTGCCGGGCGCACGGCCGTGGCCATCGTGCCCGATCAGCGTGACATCGACGC
>NZ_QMEX01000100.1 GCF_003284925.1 Mycolicibacter senuensis | reverse complement strand
GCGGCGCCGGGTCGGGGACCGCGGCCGACGGGAGCGACGGCGGGCCCGACGGCCCGGTCAACGCGACCATCCCGCTGTATCTGCAAAGCGGTGGGATCAGCCCGATCGTCTACATCTCGATCAACGGCGGCCCGCCGGTGCCGGTCCAGATCGACACCGGTTCCACCGGGTTGACGATCCTGGGCAACAGTCAGGGCCTGGGCGACTCGGTCTTCTCCGGCAGGGCAAGCTACGCCGGCCTGGGCGGCCAGTCCTACAACTACACCACCTACGACACCACGGTCGGGTTCTGCGACAAGGCGGGCACCTGTTTCGAGGAACTGGTCACCGATCCCACCGCGGTCAATATCGTCGACCCGTCGTCGACGGCGCTGATGACGCAGTACTTCAACCAGTACAACATCGTCGGGGTGCTGGGTATCGGGCCGAACAACGGTTTCTCCGGGACCTCGACGATCATCTCGGCGCTGCCGGGCGCCCTGAACCAGGGTGTGCTCATCGATGCCACCCGCGGCGAGGTGGTGTTCGGCCCCAACCAGCTGGACCCGGAGCTGTCGGTGCCCGGTTCACCGTTCGTCGACACCATGGTGTCGATCAACGGCGGTGTGCCGCAGCCGGTTTCCACGTCGATCGACTCCGGTGGCATGTTCGGCAGTGTCCCGCAGTGGCTGGTTCCCAGTGCCGGCATCGGCTCGCGCCTGCCGGCTGGCACCGAGATCTCGGTGTTCACCGCCGACGGCCAGACCCTGCTGTACTCCTACACGACCACCTCGTCCAACAGCCCATGGGTGTGGTCGAACACCTCGATGAACAGCGGCTACTTCCCGTTCTCGGAGAACCCGATCTACATCGACTACCGGCCCAGCGGTTTCGGATCGACGATCTTCGCCGGTTAATGCGGCAATCCCAGCTTCGCCTCTCCTCCGTCGAGCCTCGCTGAACCGCCGGTTAGAACAGCTCCTTGGCGAGCAGCTCGCAGGTCAGCTCGCGCCCGGGCGAGGTGGCCGGGTCGGTACCGCGGCGCGCCGACGCCACCGGGTTGATCATCACCTCGTCGACGTCGAAGTGCGCGGCCAGCGCCCTGAGCTGGTCGGCGGCCTCGGCCGGTGCGCCGACGACCGCGCGCCGCAGCCCGCCGTCGACGATGCGCTGTTCGGCATCGGAGACCACCGCGGCCTGCGCGTCCTCAACCAGGTCGACCGCACCCAGCGGCCGGCCGGTCCGCAACCGGGCCATCATCTGCAGGTTCGGCAGCATCAACGCCGTTGCCTCCTCCCGGGTTTCGGCAACCGAGGCGTTCACGGTCAGGAAGGTCGTCGGCTCGGAGCACACCTCGCTGGCGGTGAAGTGCTCCCGATAATAGGCCAGCGCCTCCTCGGTGCCGTGACCGGAGAAGTGGTGGGCGAACACGTACGGCAGGCCCTTGGCCGCGGCCAGCCGCGCCGAGTACATGCTCGATCCCAACAGCCACAGCTGCGGCTCGGTCACGGCGGCCGGGGTGGCCTTGAGCAGGTAGTCGCCGTCGCGCAGTTGAACCTGCACGCCGCGACTGCTCATCATCGCCCGCACCTGATCGAGATAGTCGGGGAAGTTCGCGATTTCGCGTTCAGCCGCGCCTTCCCTACCACCGCGCAGCATGAACGAGGTGACCGGATCCGAACCGGGCGCCCGCCCGATGCCCAGGTCGACCCGCCCCGGCGCGGCGGCCTCGAGCAGCGCGAACTGCTCGGCGACGGCCAGCGGAGCATGGTTGGGCAGCATCACCCCGCCCGAGCCCAGCCGCACCCGTGCGGTCTGCGCGGCCAGGTAGGCCAGCAAGACCGGCGGGCTGGTGGCACCGACCGAGGGCATGTTGTGGTGCTCGGCCACCCAATACCGGGTGAAACCGAGCCGGTCGGCGGCCTGCGCCAGCCGCACCGTGGCGGCCAGCGCGTCGGCGGTGGTCTGGTCGGTGCGGACGGGGACGAGGTCAAGAACAGATAAGCGCATATTCATACTCAACGCGGCGGCTCAGCCGGATAGTCCCGCCAGCTCAGCGGCCCGCCCGAAGATGTCGTCGAGCATCGCCGGGGTGAGCCTGCCGGTGAACATGTTCTGCTGGCTGGGGTGATAGCAGCCCAGCAACCGCAGCGTCGGGCTGAGTTCGGCGAGCGCGCCGTGACCGAATTTCGGTTTGGGTTTGGGCGGCTGATCGGTGGCCACCCGCAGCGCTATCTGCCAGGCGAAGCCGCCGAGCGCGACCATCACCCGCACATGCGGGGCGATCAGCCGCCATTCGGTATCGATCCACGGCGCACAGGTGTTGCGCTCGGTGGTCGTCGGCGCGTTGTCCGGCGGGGCGCAGCGCACCGGGGCGATGATCCGGATCTTGTTGGCCTGCAAGCCGTCGGCGGCATCGACGCTGGTCGGCTGGTTGACCAGCCCGGCGCGGTGCAATGCGGCGTAGAGCTGGTCGCCGGAGCGGTCGCCGGTGAACATCCGTCCGGTGCGGTTCGCACCGTTGGCGGCCGGCGCCAGGCCGACGATGACGAGCTGCGGTGTCGATGATCCCCAGCCGGGCACCGGGCGCCCCCAATAGGGTTGGTCGGCAAACGATTTCCGTTTGGCGACAGCCACCTCCTCGCGCCAGCTCACCAGCCGCGGGCAGGCCCGGCACACACTGATCAACGCATCCAGTTCGGCGATCGTCTCGGTTTGGCCGGCCAGCCGGGCCACCCGGGCGGCATCGGCGGCCTGCGGGGTCTCCGGGGTGGCCGGGTCACCGGGCCAGCCGGTACCCGGATGCACCGGGGAGTCGAAGAGCTGACCGGTGCGCGGGTGGGCGAGCATGACACCATCCTGCCGCCGACCGATCGCCGGCGAGAAGCGGGTCAGGAAGACAGCTGTTGGGCGGTCGCCAGCAGTTCGCGGCCGGTTCGCCAGGTCGCGCTCCGGCAACGCTCCGTAGGATGACCTGCGTGGATGCCCTGGCCCAGTTGATCGCCGACCTGCCCGACGCAATGGTGGTCACCGACCCCGCGATCACCGCCGGGTACCGCCAGGACAACGCGCTGGACCCGTTGGCCGGCTCGCCGCTGGCGGTGGTGCGCCCGCTACGCACCGAGGACGTGCAGGCGGTCATGCGGTGGGCCACCGAGCACCGGGTTCCGGTGGTGACCCGGGGTGCGGGCACCGGTCTGTCCGGCGGCGCGACCGCGGTCGACGGCGGAATCGTGCTGTGCACCGAGAAGATGCGCGACATCACCGTCGACCCCGTCACCCGCACCGCGGTCTGCCAGCCCGGTCTGTTCAACGCCGAGGTGAAGAAGGCCGTCGCCGAACACGGGCTGTGGTATCCCCCGGACCCGTCGTCGTTCGAGATCTGCAGCATCGGCGGCAACATCGCCACCAACGCCGGCGGGCTGTGCTGCGTCAAGTACGGCGTCACCACCGACTACGTGCTGGGCCTGCAGGTGGTGCTGGCCGACGGCACCGCGGTGCGCCTGGGCGGGCCGCGCCTGAAAGACGTCGCCGGGCTGTCACTGACCAAACTGTTCGTCGGCAGCGAGGGCACCCTCGGGGTGATCACCGAGGTGACCCTGCGGCTGCTGCCGGCCCAGCCGAAGTCCGCGGTGGTGGTGGCCACGTTCGAGTCGGTGGCCGCCGCCGCCGACGCGGTCCTCGACGTCTCCGGACGGCTGCGCCCGTCGATGCTGGAGTTCATGGACGCCGCGGCGATCAATGCCGTGGAGGACCAGCTGCGGATGGGGCTGGACCGCGACGCCGCCGCCATGCTGGTGGCCGGCTCCGACGAACGGGGCCACGCCGGCGCGGAGGACATCGAGCTGATGGCCCGGGTGTTCTCCGAACACGGCGCCAAGGAGGTGTTCTCCACCGACGATCCGGTCGAGGCCGAAGGCTTCATCGCGGCCCGGCGGTTCTGCATCCCGGCGGTGGAGGCCAAGGGGCCGCTGCTGCTCGAGGACGTCGGGGTGCCGCTGCCCCGGCTGGCCGAGCTGATCACCGGCATCGAACAGATCGCCGCCGACCGCCGGCTGATGATCTCGGTGATCGCGCACGCCGGCGACGGCAACACCCACCCGCTGATCGTCCACGATCCGAACGACCCCGACCACGTACAGCGCGCCGAGGCCGCCTACGGCGAGATCATGGATCTGGCACTGTCATTGGGCGGCACCATCACCGGCGAACACGGCGTTGGGCGGCTGAAGCGGCCGTGGCTGGCCCGGCAACTGGGCCCGGACGCGATGGCACTCAATCAGCGGGTCAAGGCGGCACTGGATCCGTTGAACATCCTCAACCCCGGCTCCGGGATCTGATCACTTCCTGTTCAGCCGTGCCAACCACCGCGGCGAGCGTGCGCATTTCCGGGATTTCGCTCGGCGTGTCGACCGGGGACACGCACTTTCGCGGGAGAATTGATTGACATCCTGACTGCTGTGTCGTACCAATGAGACATGACGACAATGATGTCTCGTCCGAAGTTCGTGCCGTGCAATGCCGAGACGTGGCCGAATCCCTACCCGATGTACGCCGCGCTGCGCGAGCACGACCCGGTCCACCACGTGATCCCCGACGGCCACCCCGACCAGGACTACTACGTGCTGTCCCGGCACGCCGACGTCTGGGCGGCCGCCGCCGATCACGAGACGTTCTCCTCGGCCAAGGGCCTGACGATCAACTACAACGACCTGGAGATGATCGGCCTGACGGACAACCCGCCGATGGTGATGCAGGATCCGCCGCGGCACACCGAGTTCCGCAAGCTGGTGGCGCGCGCATTCACTCCCGCCCACGTCAAGCGGCTGGAGTCGCAGGTCCGCCAGTTCGTCGTCGAGCGCCTCGAACGCCTTCGCGCCGCCGGCGGTACCCAAGACATCGTCGCCGAACTGTTCAAACCGCTGCCGTCGATGGTCGTCGCGCACTTCCTCGGCGTGCCGCAGGCCGACCGCGCCCAGTTCGATCGCTGGACCGATGCGATCGTCGCGGCCACCGTCAGCGAGGACGGGGTCGCCTCGGCCGGTGACGCCGTGATCGAGATGATGACCTACTTCAGCGGGCTGATCGAGCGGCGCCGCACCGAGCAGGAAGAGGACATCATCTCGCATCTGGTCGCCGCGGGCATGGGCGCTCCGGGCGACGACGCCGGGGTCTTCGCGATCCTGGCGTTCGCCTTCACCATGGTCACCGGCGGCAACGACACCACCACCGGAATGCTGGGCGGCTCAGCGCAATTGCTGCATCGCCATCCCGACCAGCGCCGGCTGCTGATCGACGACCCGTCGTTGATCCACGAGGCCGTCGAGGAACTGCTGCGGATGACCTCGCCGGTGCAGGGCCTGGCGCGCACCGCCACCCGCGACGTCACGATCGGCGACACCACCATCCCGGCCGGGCGCCGGGCGCTGCTGCTGTACGGCTCGGCCAACCGCGACGAGCAACAGTTCGGGCCGACCGCCGGCGAACTCGACGTGCTGCGCAAGCCCCGCCAGATCCTCACCTTCGGCTACGGCGCCCACCACTGCATCGGCAACCAGGCCGCACGCATGCAGGCGCGGGTGGCGCTGGAGGAATTGCTGGCCCGCTGCCCGGAGTTCACCGTCGACGAATCCGGGATCCGTTGGGCTGGCGGCAGTTACGTGCGTCGACCGCTGACGGTGCCGTTCACCACGGGGGCGTGATGGCCGGACGGTCCTGGCTGTCGGATCAGCGCGGCGAACTGGCCGCCGAGAAGATTCTCGACGCGGCCGAGAGGTTATTCGCCGAGCACGACCCCGGCTCGGTGGGCATGAACGAAATCGCCCGCGCCGCAGGGTGTTCCCGTGCCACACTGTACCGCTACTTCGAGAGCCGCGACGCGCTGCACACCGCCTACGTGCACCGCTGGGCCAACGCGCTCTACCACGAACTCACCGAACGCCTCGACGGCGTCGACGACCCGGCACAGCGGCTGGTCACCGGGATCACCGAGTCGCTGGCGCTGGTGCGCGGCAACCCGGCACTGGCGTCGTGGTTCGCCGAGACCGGGCCGCCGATCGGCACCGCGATGGCCGAACGATCCGACGTCATCACCGTGATGGTCACAACGTTCCTGTCGGGATTGGGCGGCAAGGACGCCGAGACCGAGCAGCGTGCCCGTTGGGTGGTGCGGGTGATGACGTCGCTGCTGAGCTTTCCGGGGCGCGACGCCGAGGATGAGCGGGCGATGCTGGCGCAGTTCGTGGTCCCGGTCGTCGTTGCGCCGGACCGGCTCCGATCGGCGCGGGCCAGCTCAGGGAAATAGCAGCGTTGTCCGCCTTTGAGCGACAACCGCGGGGGCGTGCGCGCGCCGGTGCGATTTGTCGCTCAAAGGTGGGCAACTGCCTCCATGAGTCCGCTCCGGAGGTCCGCCGGGAACCCGGCTCAGGACTTCACCGGGTGAACCGGTGCAGCAGCCACGACACCGGGATGGTGACCATCATGGTGAGCACGAACAGGTTCAGCATCGAACCGGTGTAGACCGGGGCCCGCAGCACTTCCACCATCACCACCTCCATGAGCACCAGGTGGACCAGGAAGATCTCATACGAGATCTCCCCCAGCCACACCATCGGCCGGCTGGCCAGCAGCCGCGCGTACCAGCCTTCGTTGCCCAGCGCCAGCGGCGCCACCGCCAGGGTGGCGATCGCGGTGTAGAACACCGCCTTGACCAGCGCCTCCGACAGCCCGGCCGGTGAGGTGGTGGGCTCGCCGGCCAGCGGGGTGGACGCGATCAGATAGCAGATGAGCGCCAACGGGATCGCGACGAAGCCGTAGCAGCGCACCCCCATGGCCTGCAGTACCGCCAACGCCATGCCGCCCAGGAACCACAGCAGGTAGGTCGGCAGCCACAGCCGCGCGCCGTCGGGCAGGAAGTCGGTGGTGTGCACCAGCACCAGCCACGCCGGGCTGATCAACGCCAACGCCGTCAGCGCCGCCAGCAGTCGCACCGGCCGCCACTGTCGCCGGCACAGCCACACCAGCGTGAGGTAGGCCAGCCCGGGCAGCACCGCATAGAAGGCGACCTCCACCGCCAGGCTCCACATCTGGGTCAGGCCCTGGTGCAGATAGCCGAACATGTAGTTGTCGGTGTAGATCTGGGTCAGCGTCAGATTGCGCAGCAGGCCGATCCAGGTGTGGCCGGGGTTCGGGCCGGCGGTGCGGAAGTGATAGATCAGGTAGGCCAGTACCACGGTCACGACGTAGGCGGGCATGATGCGCCGCACCCGGCGCCAGGCGTAGCGCCGCACCGACGGATCGGGGCGATCGAATGCGGTGGCCCGCACCCAGGGCCGGAACAACAGGAAACCGGAGAGCACGAAGAAGATCGGCACACCGATCTCCATCCGGGAACCCAGCAGGCCCGCATAGCCGTGGGTGTATTTGCCGGTGGTGTAGGCCGCATGGGTGCCGACGACCAGGATGGCGGCCACCGCGCGCACACCGGTCAGCGAGGCGACCCGATCGACGTGGGCGACCTGTTCGAGCCCGCCTTGGGCGACCTCCTCTTTCGGCAGCGTCATCCCATCCGTTTCCGGTGCGTCCCCCCGTCGCCGTGGCGGGCAGGTTTGCCGGACGGCCGGTCCCGGCGCAAGTTGATCAACTGACCCTGGATGCGGGTCTGCTCCAGCGCCTTGAGCGTCTTGCCCGACAGCTTGGCGGGCAGTTCCACCAGCGAGTGGTCCACCCGGATGCTGATGTGGCCGAAGTCGCTGCGGTTGAGCCCGCCCTCGTTGGCCAGCGCCCCCACGATCGCGCCCGGATTGACCTTGTGGCGCTTGCCCACCGCGATCCGATAGGTGGCGAATCCCTCCTTGGGCGGACCCTTGCGGTCGCTCTTGCGGTCGGGTCGCTCGGACTTGTCGCGTGACCGGCGTTCTCGCGCAGGCGGTTCCGGCGCCATCAGGAACGCCTCCCCGTCGCGCGACTGCAACGCCAACGCGGCGGCGATGTCGGCCATCGGCACGTTGTGTTCCCGGCTGTACTCCTCGATCAGGCTGCGAAACAGGTCGGTGCCGTCCGCACCGAGGGTGGCGGTGATCGAGTCGGCGAACTTCGCCACCCGCTGGGCGTTGACGTCCTCGACGGTGGGCAGCGTCGCCTCGGTGAGCTTCTGGCGGGTCGCCCGCTCGATCGCCTTGAGCAGGTGACGTTCCCGCGGGCTGACGAACAGCAGCGCGGTCCCTGACCGACCGGCCCGCCCGGTGCGGCCGATGCGGTGCACGTAGGCCTCGGTGTCGTGCGGGATGTCGTAGTTCACCACGTGCGAGATGCGTTCGACGTCCAGGCCGCGGGCGGCGACATCGGTGGCCACCAGGATGTCGATATTGCCGCTCTTGAGCGACGCGATGGTCCGCTCGCGCTGCGCCTGAGCGATGTCACCGTTGATCGCCGCGGCGGCAAACCCGCGGGCGCGCAGCTTTTCGGCGACCTCCTCGGTGGCCTGCTTGGTGCGCACGAACACGATCATCGCCTCGAACGTCTCCACTTCGAGCACCCGCGTCAGCGCGTCCATCTTGCGCGGGCCGGCGACCTCGATGTAGCGCTGCGAGATGTTCTCCGCCGTGGTGGTTTTCGCCTCGACGGTGACCTCGACCGGGTCGTGCAGATAGCGCGTGGTGATCCGGCGGATCGCCGGGGGCATCGTCGCGGAGAACAGCGCCACCTGCTTGTACTCCGGAGTGTCGGCCAGGATGCGCTCGACGTCCTCGGCGAAACCCATCTGCAGCATCTCGTCGGCCTCGTCGAGCACCAGGTAATCCAGGTGCGACAGGTCCAGGCTGCCGCGCTCCAGGTGGTCGATGACCCGGCCCGGGGTGCCGACCACCACCTGGGCGCCGCGTCGCAGCCCGGACAGCTGCACGGTGTAGGACGCGCCGCCGTAGATCGGCAGCACGTTGACGCGCGGCAGGTGCGAGCCGTAGCGCCCGAACGCCTCGGCGACCTGCAGGGCCAGCTCCCGGGTGGGCGCCAGCACCAGCGCCTGGGTGGCCTTGCTGGCGGTGTCGATGCGCGACAGGATCGGGATGGCGAACGCCGCGGTCTTTCCGGTGCCGGTCTGCGCCAGCCCGACCACGTCGGAGCCCGCCAATAGCGCCGGGATGGTGGCGGCCTGAATCGCCGATGGCGTCTCGTAGCCGACGTCGACGACGGCCTGCAGCACCGAAGGGTGTATCTGCAGGTCGGCGAACGTCGTATCAGGTGCGTCTGCGGGCGGGGCCGGCGAGTCCGGGATCGGCTCGGCGGGGGCATCAGGCGAGGTCATGACGCTTAGCAGTCTACGGCCAACCGGGCCGGCCATTCGCCACCCTTGATCCGCAGCCGCCGACGCCGGTCGGCCGCGCCTCCCGGAGTTCTCGGCCGCGCACCGGTACGGTGCCCGATGTGTTTGCCGCAAGACCGTTAGGACTGTTCGCCGGCCTGGGCGCACTGTCCGCGGCGCTGCTGGCCGGCTGCGGTTCGGGCGATTCGACCGTCGCCAAGACCCCGCAGAACACCAGTCCCACCGCCACGGCTGCGCCGCCCGTCACCACGTCGACACCGGCCGGCAGCCCGGCGCCGGCCGACCCGTGCGCAGTCGACCTGGCCGCCCCGGCGATCGCCAAGGCCGTCTCGGAGCTGCCCAAGGACCCGCGCAGCGGCCAGCCCTGGAGCCCGGAACCGCTGGCCGGCAACTACAGCGAGTGCGCCGACCTGTCCGCGGTGATCGTGAAGGCCAACACCAACGCCGAGAAACCGAGCACGCGTGCCGTGCTGTTTCACCGCGGCGTGTTCCTTCCGCAATCGGTACCGGACACCTACGGGTTCAGCGGAATCGACCTCGCGCACTGCACCGCCGACACGGTGGCCCTGAAGAACGCCAGCGGCATCGCCGGGTTGACCGGCCTGGTGAAGTTCCACTGGAACGGCACCGGCGTCGAGATCATCGGCAACACCACCCGATAGGCGGCGGCGCGATCAATCGTCGCGGTGGGAGTACCTCACGAGTTCGTCGGTGTCGTCAGCGTCGTCCCGGTAGTGCCGGTTGCGACGCCTCGGGCGTCTGCCGGTGATCCCGAACTTGGCCAGCACATCCGGCACCGGCTCCCCGTTGCCGGCCCGACGGTAGCGCCGTCCGGTGCCGACATGAAATCCGTTGTGCTGCAGCGGTGTTGCATCCTCATCCCGCGGCCGCACGGTTACCGGCGGAATTTCGACGGTCAGCGGCTCGGTGGCCGGGTCGTTATGCCGGACCGGCGGGCGGACGTCGCGCCGGATCGGCCGGGCCGACCGCACAGGCCGGACAGACCAGGCCACCTGGTGTGCGTCGTGCCGGCCGGGGCGCCGCGATGCCGGGCGAATATCCCGCTGACTCGGGACGACGACCGGGATCAGCTCGGTCGGCTCATCGTCGTCGCCGACTTCATCGGCTGCCGCGACGTCGTCGGCTTCGTCGCTGCGGGGGGTGCTGAACGCCGCGAAGTGACGCGGCAGGCTGACGCGCTCCAGGACGGGGACATCCGAATCCCGGCGGCGGTCAGCGGGTTCGTCGAGGTCTTCCACATCGCCGAAATCGTCGCAATCGAGGTCATCGTCGTCGAGATCCGCGACCGGGCGGGGCGTCCGGCGAGCCGGCGCGATGACGAAGCCCACCATGAACAGCGCCGCGACCACGCCGAACAGCGCGACGAACGCCGGTAGCAGCGTCGACTCCGACATCGCCGCCGCGAACGGCTCGTGCAGGAAATCAGGCAGGTTCCGGTTACCGGACCCCGGGTGCAGACCACCCGGCATCGGCGGCAGATTGGTGGAGATCCGCGACGTCATGAATGCCGCCATGGCGGCGCTGCCCAGCACCGCCCCGACCTGCCGGGTTGCGTTGTAGACCCCGGAGCCGGCGCCGGCCAGGTGCGGCGGAAGGTTGCGGGTGGCCGTCGCAGCCAGCGGCGACCAGATGAACGCCATTCCGATACCGACGGCCGTGAACGGCAACAGCAGCCGCCAGACCGGGGTGACCGGCGTCATCTCGATCGACAGCCAGGTCAGCGCGATGGCCAGCGTCGAGAAGCCGAACCCGACCATCGTGCGGGGGTGGGCCCGGTCGACGATCGTGCCGACGACGGGGGCCAGTACCCCGCTGGCGATGGCCATCGGTGCGGTCAGCAGCGCCGCACGCGTCGGCGACATGCCGCACACCGCCTGCGCGTAGAACATCACCGGCAGCACCATCGCGGTCGCCGCGAAGCCGATGACGGCTACCCCGATGTTGGCCAGGCCGAAGTCGAGGTCACGAAAGATGTGCAACGGGATCAGCGGCTCGCCTCCGGTGACCACCTGCCAGTACACGAACAGCGCCAGGCAGCCGACGCCCCCCACGATCAGCGCCCAGATCCAGGGCGCCCAGCTCTGTGACTCGCCCTCCTGGAGCGCGAAGACGAGCAGGAACATGCCGATTCCCGACAGCGCCACCCCGATCAGGTCGAATCGATGTCGGTGCACCGGCAGGTCGGGGATGAGCACGTATGCCAGGACCAAGCCGAGCACACCGACCGGCACATTGACGAAGAAGATCCACTCCCAGCCCAGCCCGTCGACCAGCGCCCCGCCCGCCAGCGGCCCGATCAGCGTCGCCACCCCGGCCGTCGCTCCCCACACGCTCATCGCCATGCCGCGGCGGTCGGCAGGAAATGTCCGGGTGATCACCGTCAGGGTCTGCGGCGTCAACAGCGCGGCCCCGATCCCCTGCACCGCGCGCGCCGTGATCAACATGTCGATCCCGCCGGCCAGACCGCACCACAGTGAGGCGCCGGTGAACACCGCCAGCCCGGCCAGGTAGAGATTCTTCGGGCCGAACTGATCGCCGAGCCGACCGGTAACCAGCAGCGGCACCGCGTACCCCAGCAGGTAGGCGCTGGTAACCCAGATCACCGTGTCGTAGCCGACGTCGAGCGCCGCCATGATGCTGGGGTTGGCGACGGCCACGATCGTGGAATCCACCAGGATCACGAAGAACCCGAGCATCATCGCCCACAACGCGTTCCACGGATTGGCCGAATCCCCCCGACCGACCGGTCGCGGAATCGTGAAACGCACACCACCGGGGCGTCTCGATTGGTCGCCGGGGCGAGTCCGGCTGCTCGTAGCGCTCAAGCGCCGCCCCTCCCCTCGCTGCGCTCTGCGGTTCCGGGCTGGAGCCACCCCATGCGACGCTACGGACCGAAGTTGCCTTGAACAACTCGCAGCGCCGGTGCCCTGATTCGCTGGCGAACGGCTAGCGGCCCGTTGCAGCGGGTAAACCCCCACCGGAACGTTAGCCTGAACAACTACGGAGTCGGAATGGGAGGCAACCATGGGCATCTTTCGGCGACGGCGGTCGGCGCAGGAGCCGGCGCCGGCCCCCGGCGGTGAGAAGCCCGGCATGACGGCCCGGGTGTTGTCGCGGGTCATCGAGAGCAGCGAGAGGGTGCAGGGCCCGGCGGTGCGCGCCTACGTCGAGCGGCTGCGCCACCGTGATCCCGGTGTCGGTCCGGCGCAAGTGGTGAAGAAGCTGGAGCGGCGTTACCTGGCCGCGGCGACGGCCACCGGTGCCGCCGTGGGAGCCACGGCGGCGGTCCCGGCGATCGGCACCCTGCTCGCGCTGTCGGCGGTCGCCGTCGAGACCGCCGTCTTCCTGGAGGCCACCGCGTTCTTCGTGCTGTGCGTGGCGGAGGTGCACGGCATTCCCGTCGACAATCGGGAACGGCGGCGCGCCCTGGTGTTGGCGGTGCTGGTCGGCGACCAGGGCAAGGGCGCCATGGCCGACCTGCTCGGCTCGGGCCGCACCAACGGCGCCTGGCTCGCCCAGGGGACGGCGGCGCTGCCGCTGCCGGCGGTGTCGGAGCTCAACTCGCGGTTGCTGCGGTACTTCGTCAAGCGCTTCACCCTGCGGCGGGGGGCGCTGGCGTTCGGCAAGCTGCTGCCGGTCGGGCTGGGCGCGGTGATCGGGGCGATCGGCAACCGCTTCATCGGCAAGAAGATCGTCGGAAACGCCCGCCAGGCGTTCGGTCCGGCCGCCGACCGCTGGCCGGTCACGTTGCACCTGCTGCCGGCCCTGCCCGACGACGACGTAAGCCCTGCGCAACCGTCGGCGTGATCAATCGAACACCGGTGGCGGAATAACGTGAAGGGGCTAGCCTTTATGCAGGCAGGCGGGCACCGGTCGGGCGCCCGACCGGATGATCGGGAATACAGGAATAGAGGCGAGTAACTGTCGTGAGCGGTATGAGTTCACCCTTCGGTCAGAACGAATGGCTAGTCGAGGAGATGTACCGCAAATTCCGCGACGATCCCTCCTCGGTGGACCCGAGCTGGCACGAGTTCCTGGTCGACTACAAGCCCGGCGCTGACGGCTCGCCCATGCCCGCCGAACCGACCCCCG